>NZ_JBSFER010000037.1:0-53934 GCF_053594535.1 Streptomyces sp. NPDC001889 | reverse complement strand
AAGTCGGCGGTGGCGTTCGGCGCGCTGCTGAGCGAGGGGATCGGGGACACGATCCGGGTGTCGCTGTCGGCTCCTCCGGCGGAGGAGGTCAAGGTCGGTATCCAGATTCTGGAGTCGCTGAATCTGCGGCAGCGGCGGCTGGAGATCGTGTCGTGTCCGTCGTGCGGGCGGGCGCAGGTGGATGTGTACAAGCTGGCGGACGAGGTGTCGGCGGGGCTGGAGGGTATGGAGGTGCCGCTGCGGGTGGCGGTGATGGGGTGTGTGGTGAACGGGCCGGGTGAGGCGCGTGAGGCGGACCTCGGGGTGGCGTCGGGGAACGGCAAGGGGCAGATCTTCGTCAAGGGCGAGGTCATCAAGACGGTCCCGGAGTCGAAGATCGTGGAGACGCTGATCGAGGAGGCGCTGAAGATCGCCGAGCAGATGGAGAAGGACGGTATCGCCTCCGGCGAACCCCAGGTCTCCATCAGCTGACCCCGGCATGTTTTCGGCCCCGCCCGCGCTCCGCGCGAGCGGGGCCCTCCCTGCGCTCGGCACCCGGCCCACCCGGCAGGTACAGTGCGGAGATCGGCAGACGGCAGGTGAGGCCCCCCAGTGTTGACGCAGACCACCACCCGGGTCCTCGAACCCGGCGACCTCGGCGCGGCGCTCGCCGTCCTGGAGAGCGAACCCGTCGCCAACGCCTTCGTCACCTCACGCGTCCAGGTCGCGGGGCTCGACCCCTGGCGCCTCGGCGGTGAGATGTGGGGCTGGTACGCCGACGGCAGACTCCGCTCCCTGTGCTACTCGGGCGCCAATCTCGTCCCCATCTGCGCCGGCCCCGAGGCCGTCCGCGCCTTCGCCGACCGCGCCCGCCGCGCGGGCCGCCGCTGCTCGTCCATCGTCGGCCCCGCCGAGCCCACCGCCCAGCTGTGGCGCCTCCTCGAACCGAGCTGGGGCCCCGCCCGGGACGTGCGCCCCCGCCAGCCCCTGATGGTCACCGACCGGCTGCCCGACACCGTCCGGCCCGATCCCCTGGTCCGCCGCATCCGCAAGGACGAGATGGACGTGATCATGCCCGCGTGCATCGCCATGTTCACCGAGGAGGTCGGGGTCTCCCCGATGGCGGGCGACGGCGGGCTGCTCTACCAGGCGCGGGTCGCCGAACTCGTCGGCGCGGGCCGCTCCTTCGCCCGGATCGAGGACGGCCGGGTGATCTTCAAGGCCGAGATCGGCGCCGCCACCACCCAGGCCTGCCAGATCCAGGGTGTCTGGGTGGACCCCGAATTCCGGGGCAGGGGCCTCTCGGAGACCGGTATGGCCGCCGTCCTGCGGTACGCCATCGCCGATGTCGCCCCGGTCGTCAGCCTGTACGTCAACGACTACAACACCCCCGCGAGAGCGGCCTACCGGCGCGTGGGCTTCGAGGAGACCGGGGCGTTCATGAGCGTCCTGTTCTGACCCCCAGTAGGGTTTCGCGCATGGCAGCCCTCCCCGACGTCGTGGTCGAACCCATCGACCTCACCACCCGGATCGACGAAGCCCTCGCGGTGCAGGCGCTCGCCTTCGGGCTCGCCGAGGACGAGATCGAGGTCCGCCGGCACATCGTCCACCGCCACCTCCTCCAGCCGGGCGCCCGCGCCCTCGGCGCGCTCACCGGGACGGGGCGCCTCGTCGGCTTCGTCTACGGCATGCCCAACGACCGCAGGCACTGGTGGTCCACCGTCGTGGAGCCGTATCTGCGCCGCACCGGCAGCGAGGGGTGGCTGGACGGCTCCTTCGTGATCACCGAACTCCATGTGCACCCCGCCTTCCAGGCGCGCGGGATCGGCCGCGAACTGATCACCACCGTCACCGACGGCGCGGACCAGCCCCGCTCGATCCTCTCCGCGATCGACATCGAGTCCCCGGCCCGGGGCCTCTACCGCGCCCTCGGGTACGAGGACCTCGCCCGCCATGTTCTGTTCCCCAGCGCGCCGAGTCCGTACGCCGTGATGGGCGCCCCGCTGCCCCTGCGGCGCGACAACTGATTTCCGCCCTCACCCGCCACCCGGCTAACCTCTCGACACCACCCTTTCTTGACGCAGGAGAGTTCCCCATGGCAGCCCAGGTCCAGCGCATGTCCCGTCTGATGGTCAAGACACTGCGCGACGACCCTGCCGACGCGGAGACACTCAGCCACAAGCTGCTGGTCCGGGCCGGGTACGTACGCCGCAACGCCGCCGGGATCTGGTCCTGGCTGCCGCTCGGCAAGCAGGTCCTGGAGAACGTCACCCGCGTGGTGCGCGAGGAGATGGACGCGATCGGCGGGCAGGAGGTCCTGCTGCCCGCGCTCCTGCCGAGGGAGCCGTACGAGGAGAGCGGGCGCTGGGCCGAGTACGGCGCGGAGCTGTTCCGGCTCAAGGACCGCAAGGGCGCGGACTACCTCCTCGGCCCCACCCACGAGGAGATCTTCACCCTTCTGGTGAAGGACCAGTGCACCTCCTACAAGGACCTGCCGGTCACGCTCTACCAGATCCAGACGAAGTACCGCGACGAGGCCCGCCCGCGCTCGGGCATCCTGCGCAGCCGCGAGTTCCTGATGAAGGACTCGTACTCCTTCGACACCACGGACGAAGGACTCGCCGAGTCGTACGCCCGGCACCGCCAGGCGTACATCAACATCTTCCAGCGGCTCGGCCTGGAGCACCGGATCGTGTCGGCGGTCTCGGGCGCGATGGGCGGCTCGGCGTCGGAGGAGTTCCTGGCCCCGGCCGCGGCGGGCGAGGACACGTTCGTGTACTGCCCCTCCTGCGACTACGCGGCCAACACCGAGGCCGTGACCTACGCCGCGCGGCCCCCCGCCGCCGTCGAGCACCCGCCGGTGGAGGAGCTGGACACCCCGGACACCCCGACCATCGAGACCCTCGCCGCGCACCTGGGCGTCCCCGCCTCCGCGACCCTGAAGAACCTCCTGGTCAAGGTGGACGGCGAGATCGTCGCGGTCGGCGTGCCCGGAGACCGCGAGGTGGACCTCGGCAAGCTCTCCGAGCACCTCGCGCCCGCGCAGGTCGAGCTGGTGACCGCCGACGACTTCACCGGCCGCCCCGACCTGGTGCGCGGGTATGTGGGTCCGCAGGGCCTGGAGAAGGTCCGCTGCCTCGCCGACCCGAGGGTGGCCGAGGGCACCGCGTGGATCACCGGGGCCAACAAGGACGGCGTCCACGCGAAGAACGTCGTCGTGGGGCGGGACTTCACCGTCGACGAGTACCTCGACGTCGTGGTCGTCCAGGACGGCGACCCCTGCCCGAAGTGCGGCACGGGGCTGAAGCTCGACCGGGCGATTGAAATCGGCCATATCTTCCAGCTCGGCCGCAAGTACGCGGACGCCTTCCAGCTCGATGTGCTGGGGCAGCAGGGGAAGCCGGTCCGGGTCACGATGGGCTCGTACGGCGTCGGTGTCTCGCGCGCGGTCGCCGCGCTGGCGGAGCAGACGGCGGACGGGCAGGGGCTGTGCTGGCCGGCGGAGATCGCTCCGGCGGATGTGCACGTGGTGGCCGCCGGGAAGGCCGCGCAGACCGAGCTGGCGCTCGATGTGGCGGAGCAGTTGGCGGCGGCGGGGCTGCGGGTGCTGGTGGATGAGCGGGCGGGGGTGTCGCCGGGGGTGAAGTTCACCGACGCGGAGCTGATCGGCGTGCCCAAGATCCTGGTGGCGGGGCGCCGCTCGGCGGAGGGGGTCGTCGAGCTGAAGGACCGCCGCACGGGCGAGCGCGAGGAACTCCCGGTGGCCGAGGCAATCACGCGCCTCCGCCCCTAGGTCGTCTCTTTCGGATCGTGCCAGGGCTCGCGAGCCCCGGCACCGCGCCCCGCCGCGCTGTCGTCGGTCGCCGGTGCTCCGCGTGGGCTCGCTCCTCCGCCCCGCGATCCACGGCCCCGGACCCCGCTCACCGATCCGGCCCGATCCGAAAGAAACTCCCCAGCCCCTCCCCGGGGGCTCCCCGCGCGACCGGCACCCGCACGGCGCGGGCCCGTGTCGGGGGCCGGCCCCCGAACCCCCGCGCCTCAATCGCCGGCGGGGCTGAGAAATCCCAGCCCGTCCGGCGTTTTGAGGACGGACCTCTCGCCACGGGTGGTCCGAGCATTCCCAGCCCGTCCGGCGTTTGAGGACGGACCTCTCGTCACGGGTGGCCCGAGCAATCCCAGCCCGTCCGGCGTTTGAGGACGGACCCTGTGCCACAGGACCCCGCACGGTGCGGGCCACGGTCGGGGGCCGGTCCCTAGCCCCCGCGCCTCAATCACCGGCGGGGCTGAGGAAACCCAGCCCGTCCGGCGTTTGAGGACGGACCCGGGCCCCCGGCCCGGGTCAGAGCCAGGAGGCGAATTCCAGGGTCAGCTCCGCCTCGCGGAGCCTCCCCGCGGCCACCCCCCGCATCCCCGACTCCACCGCCCTGAACAACCCCCACCCCCGCACCCTCTCCGCATCCACCTCCAGCGAATCCGCCAGCCTCCGCACCCTGCGGCGCGCCGCCGACGGGCCGGACGAGGCCGCGATCAGATCCTCCGCGCGGTCGCGGACCAGACGGGCCAGGTCGTAGGCGCGTTCGCCGACCACCGGCTCGGGGCCCACCGCGAGCCAGGGGGTGCGGTCGGCCGCCAGCACCTTCCCCTGGCGGAAGGCACCGTGCAGCAGAAGGCTCTCCGGCGCGTCGGCCACCAGCTCGTCGCGCCGCTCCAGCGCCGCCGCCACCAGCGGATCGTCCAGCCCCCGCAGCCCCCGCGCCTGCCGGTCCGTCCGCTCCGCCACCGTCTCGAACCCGTGCCCCGCCGGCGGCGGAGTCCACAGCCGCCGCACGATCCCCGCCGCCTCCAGCAGCGCCTTCGCCTCCGGCAGCGACCGCAGCGACACCTCCGGGTGCAGCCGCTCCAGCAGCAGCGCGTCCCCCGTGTCCCCCATGGCCAGCGGCTCGACCGAACCCCACCCGCCCCAGTGCTCCAGGGCGGCCCGCTCCAGCGCCGGAAGGGCCTGCGGAGGGGCGAGCTTCAGCGCCGCCGGGGTGCCGTCGGCCCGCCGCACCAGAAGGATCAGACCGCTTCGGCCGCCCGGCGCCAGGACCCGCTCCACCTCCAGGCCGAGCCGGGCCACCGTCTCCTCGGCGATCCCGGGCAGCCGCCCGAGCCACGGGTCGCTCTCGCCGAGCGCCCGCACCAGACGCCGGGGCGCTTCAAAACCCATGCGCGCGTGGCTCCCTATCCCTTGTCCGCAGTTGTCACGGCCGCGCCCGCTCGGCGAGCCCCGGAAAGGCTACGCCGCTGCCCCGCCACCGGACCGCCCGGACCGCCGCTTCCCGCAGCGCCACCGCGGCCTCCCGCCGCAGCCCGCCCTCCCCGGCGCGCACCAGATCGGAGTAGACACCCGCCACCCGGTCCTCCAGATACGCGGCGAGCCGCACCGCCGCGGGCCCGTCGGGCACCGGGAACGGCAGCGTGTAGGCGGCAGCCGCCGGCACGGGCTCACCGCCCAGATCCCGTACGGCGCGCGCGAGCCCGTCCCGCCGGGCCCGGTGCGCCGCGTGCGCGGCGCTCGCCTCGCCCGCGCGCTCCTCGCCGACCCGGGCGCCGACCACCCCGTACCCGTACACCGCCGCGTGCTCCGCGGCCAGCGCCGCCTGCACGGCGGTGACCCGCGCCTTCCCCTTCCCGTCCGTCCCGCTCACCGTGGACCGTCCTCCGTCAGCAGATAGGCGTGCGCGGCCCCCGCCGCCGCCAGTGACGCCAGCAGCCGGGCGAACTCCGGATCGGCGGTCTCCAGGGCCGAGGAGTGCACATCGGCGGTGCGGCGCTCCGCGTCCGCCAGCGCCGCGAGCGCGAGCGGCTCCTCGGCCGGCACCCGCGCCGAGGGCCCCGCCGCCCCCTGCGCCCCGGCCGTCCCCGCCCCGCCGAGCGCCGTGATGTGCTCGGCGACCGACGCCCGCAGCGCGGTCAGCCGCGCGGCCAGCCCGGGGTGGCGCGCGATCGTGGCGTCGTAGCGGTCGCGCAGCGCCCCGCTCGCCGCCGCCGCCCGCCGGCGCGCCGCCGCCGCGGCCCGTACCCGCTCGGCCTCCGCCGCGGACCCCGCGCCCCGGGAGCCCTCCGTGCAGCCCGTGAGGGCGCCCGCCGCGACCACACCCGTCACCATGAGCACACGTCTGCGTGTCGTCCCCGGGTGCCCCACGCACGTCTCCCTCGACCCTCGGTGATCATCGCCGCAGGCGAGCGTACCCCTGGGGCCCCGGAGGTGGACGGCAACACCCTCCGGGACCGGATACCCTTTGATTCGACACGCGACGATCCCACAACAGCACACGCGGCCGAGGAGTCACCCGGATGAGCACCACCCAGAGCGAGAGGCTGCGCGCGTTGCTGGAACCGCTCGTCAGCGCCGCGGACCTGGACCTGGAAGAGATCGAGATCTCCCGCGCCGGACGCCGCCGTCAGCTCAGGATCACCGTGGACTCCGACGAGGGCGCCACCCTGGACGCCTGCGCCGAGCTGAGCCGGGCCATCTCCGAGAAGCTGGACGAGACCGACGCCATGGGCGAGGAGGAGTACGTCCTCGAAGTCGGCTCCCCCGGCGCCGAGCGCCCCCTGACCGAGCACCGCCACTACGCGCGTGCCGTCGGACGGCTGGTGAGGTTCCACCTCGGGGACGGCGGCGAAGTGGTCGCGCGCATCCTCACCGCGGACGGTGAAGGGCTCGATCTGGAAGTGCCCGGCGTCAAGGGGCGCAAGCCCACCGCCCGCCGCATCGCCTTCGCGGAGATCGAGCGGGCGCGTGTGGAGATCGAGTTCAACCGCAAGGACAAGAAGGAAGAGGAGGCGTAGCCGTGGACATCGACGTAAAGCTCCTGAAGGGCTTGGCACAAGAGAAGGAGATCCCCTTCGACCTGCTGGTCGAGGCGATCGAGTCGGCCCTCCTCATCGCGTACCACCGCACCGACGGCAGCCGCCGCCACGCGCGGGTCGTGCTGAGCCGCGACACCGGCCATGTGACCGTCTGGGCCAAGGAGGACGCCGCCGATCTGGAGGAGGGCCAGGAGCCCAAGGAGTTCGACGACACCCCGTCGGACTTCGGCCGGATCGCCGCCACCACCGCCCGCCAGGTCATCCAGCAGCGCCTGCGCGACGCCGAGAACGACGTCACCTTCGGCGAGTACGCCCGCCGCGAGGGCGATGTGGTCTCCGGCATGGTCCAGCAGGGCAAGGACCCCAAGAACGTCCTGGTCAGGCTGGACGACAAGCTGGAGGCCATCCTGCCGGTGCAGGAGCAGGTCCCGGGCGAGGAGTACACCCACGGCCTGCGGCTGCGCACTTATGTGGTGCGGGTCGCCCGGGGTGTGCGCGGTCCGTCCGTGACGCTCTCGCGCACCCACCCCAATCTGGTGAAGAAGCTCTTCGCGCTGGAGGTCCCGGAGATCGCGGACGGCAGTGTCGAGATCTCGGCCATCGCCCGCGAGGCCGGCCACCGCACCAAGATCGCTGTCCGCTCCACCCGCTCCGGGCTCAACGCCAAGGGCGCGTGCATCGGTCCCATGGGCGGCCGGGTCCGCAATGTCATGGCCGAGCTGCACGGCGAGAAGATCGACATCGTGGACTGGTCGGACGACCCGGCCGACATGGTCGCCAACGCGCTCTCCCCGGCACGGGTGAGCAAGGTCGAGGTCGTGGACCTCGCGGCGCGCTCCGCCCGGGTGACCGTGCCGGACTACCAGCTCTCGCTGGCGATCGGCAAGGAGGGCCAGAACGCCCGCCTCGCCGCCCGTCTCACCGGCTGGCGCATCGACATCCGCCCGGACACCGAGCAGAGCGAGGGCTCCGCTCCCGACCGGGACTGACGACCACACCGACCATGGCCGGATTTCGGCCATGGTCGGAGAAATTCCGGCGCGGCCGGGAAGTAATCCGGCGAGGATGCCGTTGCCACAGCAGCGGCATGGCACCGAGAACGAGACAACGATCGTTCGATTCTTGCCCCACGGGGATGAGGTCGCTACGGGGAGGTAGACTTAATCGTGTCTGGCCGGACGCCCGCCCGCCCACGCCCTGAACGCACATGTGTGGGGTGCCGGGAGCGAGCGGCCAAGACCGATCTGCTGCGCATTGTGGCCGTTGGAGACGACTGCGTCCCCGACGATCGCGGTACGCTGCCCGGCCGGGGTGCGTATGTACACCCCGTGCTGGTCTGTCTCGATCTTGCTGTACGACGCCGGGCATTCCCCAGGGCCTTCCGGGGCAGGGGACCGCTTGACACCGCCGCTCTGCGGCGGCGGATGGAGCAGACCAAGCAGCAGGTTCTGTAAGAAGAAGTGCGGCACGGAGCCCCGTGCGGTCAGGTACCTCGCGAGTTGGAAGTAGGTCGAGATTGCGATGAGCACTCGATGAGTACGCGATGAGTACGCCCATGAAGTAGCGACGGTCCGGCGGTAACCCGGACCTCAAAGGAGCGAAGTGGCTAAGGTCCGGGTATACGAACTCGCCAAGGAGTTCGGCGTGGAGAGCAAGGTCGTCATGGCCAAGCTCCAAGAGCTCGGTGAATTCGTCCGTTCGGCTTCCTCGACGATCGAGGCGCCGGTTGTACGCAAGCTGACAGACGCACTGCAGGGCTCGGGCGCGGGCAAGTCCCCCGCCAAGCCCGGCGCGCCCCGCAAGGCAGCGCCGTCCCCCGCCGCCCCCCGTCCGGGCGGCCCCACCCCCGGCGCGCCCTCTCCGGCCGCGCCTCGTCCGGGTGCTCCCAAGCCCGGCGCACCGGCCCCGGCTCCGGCCCCCAGGCCGGCCGCCGCGGAGTCCCCCGCGAGCAGCACCCCGGCTCCGGGCCCCCGCCCGGGTCCCAAGCCCGCCCCCGCCCGCCCCGCGGCCCCGGTGCCCCAGGCGGAGTTCTCCGCCCCGGCACCGGCCCAGCCCGCGGCCCCGCAGGCGCCGCAGGCCGCCCGTCCCGCCGCCACCCCCGGCCCGCGCCCCGCGCGTCCGGCCCCCGGTGGTCAGCGTGACGGCGGTCAGCGCGACGGCGGCCGCGGTGGCGACCGCCCCGCGCGTTCCGCGCCCGGCCAGGGCGGCCCCCGCCCCGGCGGCAACCGTCCGGCCGGTCCCCGTCCGGGCAACAATCCCTTCACCTCCGGTGGCTCCACCGGAATGGCGCGTCCGCAGGCGCCCCGTCCCGGTGGCGCCCCGCGTCCCGGCGGCGGCGGTGCTCCCGGCGCCCCGCGTCCGCAGGGCGGCCCCGGTGGCGCGCCCCGTCCGCAGGGTGGTCAGGGCGGTGCCCGTCCGACTCCCGGCGCGATGCCCCGTCCGCAGGCGCCCCGTCCCGGTGGCGGCCCCGCGGGCAACCGCCCGAACCCGGGCATGATGCCGCAGCGTCCCGCTGCCGGCCCCCGTCCCGGCCCCGGTGGCGGCGGCGGTCGCGGTCCCGGTGCGGGCGCGGGCCGTCCCGGCGGTGCCGGTGCCGGCCGTCCCGGTGGCGGCGGCGGTTTCGCCGGTCGTCCCGGTGGCGGTGGCGGCGGCGGCCGTCCCGGTGGCGGCGGCGGTTTCGCCGGTCGTCCCGGTGGCGGTGGCCCCGGTGGCGGCGGCGGCTTCGGCGGCGGTCGTCCCGGCTTCGCCGGCCGACCCGGTGGTCCCGGTGGCCGTGGTGGCACACAGGGCGCGTTCGGCCGTCCCGGCGGGCCCGCCCGCCGTGGCCGCAAGTCGAAGCGCCAGAGGCGCCAGGAGTACGAGGCCATGCAGGCCCCGTCGGTGGGCGGCGTCATGCTGCCTCGCGGCAACGGACAGACCGTCCGCCTGTCGCGCGGTGCCTCGCTGACCGACTTCGCCGAGAAGATCAACGCCAACCCGGCGTCGCTCGTCGGCGTGATGATGAACCTCGGCGAGATGGTCACCGCCACGCAGTCCGTCTCCGACGAGACGCTGAAGCTGCTCGCGGACGAGATGAACTTCATCCTCGAGATCGTCAGCCCGGAGGAGGAGGACCGCGAGCTGCTCGAGTCCTTCGACATCGAGTTCGGCGAGGACGAGGGCGGCGAGGAGTTCCTCGTGTCCCGTCCGCCGGTCGTCACCGTCATGGGTCACGTCGACCACGGAAAGACCCGGCTGCTGGACGCGATCCGCAAGACGAACGTCGTCGCGGGCGAGGCCGGCGGTATCACGCAGCACATCGGCGCGTACCAGGTCGGCACCGAGGTCAACGGCGAGCACCGCAAGATCACCTTCATCGACACCCCCGGTCACGAGGCGTTCACCGCCATGCGTGCCCGTGGTGCGAAGTCCACCGACATCGCGATCCTCGTGGTCGCGGCGAACGACGGTGTGATGCCGCAGACGATCGAGGCGCTGAACCACGCCAAGGCGGCCGGTGTGCCGATCGTGGTCGCGGTCAACAAGATCGACGTCGAGGGCGCGGACCCGGTCAAGGTGCGCGGTCAGCTCACCGAGTTCGGTCTGGTCGCCGAGGAGTACGGCGGCGACACCATGTTCGTCGACATCTCCGCCAAGCAGGGTCTGCACATCGACTCCCTGCTGGAGGCCGTGGTCCTCACCGCGGACGCCTCGCTCGACCTGCGGGCCAACCCGGAGCAGGACGCGCAGGGCATCGCGATCGAGGCCCACCTCGACCGCGGTCGCGGCGCCGTCGCCACCGTCCTCGTCCAGCGCGGTACCCTCCGCGTCGGCGACACGATGGTCGCCGGTGACGCCTACGGCCGAGTCCGCGCCATGCTCGACGACAAGGGCGAGAACGTCGACGAGGCGGGTCCCTCGACCCCGGTCCTCGTCCTCGGTCTCACCAATGTCCCGGGCGCCGGCGACAACTTCCTGGTGGTCGACGAGGACCGTACGGCCCGTCAGATCGCCGAGAAGCGCGCCGCCCGTGAGCGCAACGCCAACTTCGCCCGCAAGGGTGTCCGGTTCTCCCTGGAGAACCTGGACGAGGCGCTCAAGGCCGGACTGGTCCAGGAGCTCAACCTCATCATCAAGGGCGACGCGTCCGGTTCGGTGGAGGCTCTCGAGTCCTCGCTGCTCCAGCTCGACGTCGGCGACGAGGTCGACATCCGCGTCCTCCACCGCGGTGTGGGTGCGGTCACCGAGTCGGACATCGACCTGGCCATGGGCTCCGACGCCATCGTCATCGGCTTCAACGTCCGCGCGGCCGGCCGTGCCGCGCAGATGGCGGAGCGCGAGGGTGTCGACGTCCGGTACTACTCGGTGATCTACCAGGCCATCGAGGAGATCGAGGCGGCCCTCAAGGGCATGCTCAAGCCGGAGTACGAAGAGGTCGAGCTGGGCACGGCGGAGATCCGCGAGGTCTTCCGCTCGTCCAAGCTGGGCAACATCGCCGGTGTGCTCATCCGCTCCGGCGAGGTCAAGCGGAACACCAAGGCCCGTCTCATCCGCGATGGCAAGGTCATCGCGGAGAGCCTCAACATCGAGGGTCTGCGCCGCTTCAAGGACGATGTCACCGAGATCCGCGAAGGCTACGAGGGCGGTATCAACCTCGGAAACTTCAACGACATCAAGATCGACGACGTCATCGCGACGTACGAGATGCGCGAGAAGCCGCGCGGCTGATCGCACGGCTGACGCGGCACGGTCGGCCGGGGCCGGTCGGCGGGGGATTTAACCCGTCGATCGGCCCCGGCCGCTCCGTGTACGGTTCAGGGGTCCCCGGCGAACACCGGCGGGGACCCCTGAACCCGAACCGGCGGGACATCCGGATACATCCATGTATGTGGGGTCACTCTCCTTCGATCTGCTTCTCGGTGACGTACGGTCGCTGAAGGAGAAGCGTTCCGTGGTCCGTCCGATCGTCGCCGAGCTCCAGCGGAAATTCGCGGTGAGCGCGGCGGAGACCGGCGGACAGAATCTCCACCGCAGGGCCGAGATCGGCCTCGCGGTGGTCTCGGGTGACACCGGGCACCTCACAGATGTGCTGGACCGGTGTGAGCGCCTGGTCGCCGGCCGGCCCGAGGTGGAGCTGCTGTCGGTTCGACGCAGGCTCCACAGCGACGAAGACTGATGGCAAGGCAAGCAGGTAAGAAGGAGAAGGACCAGTGGCCGACAACGCGCGGGCGAAGAAACTGGCGGACCTCATCAGGGAAGTGGTCGCCGAGAAGCTACAGCGCGGCATCAAGGACCCGCGGCTCGGCACTCATGTGACCATCACGGACACCCGGGTCACCGGCGATCTGCGGGAGGCCACGGTCTTCTACACGGTCTACGGCGACGACGAGGACCGTGCCAGTGCCGCGGCGGGATTCCAGAGCGCCAAGGGCGTACTGCGCTCGGCGGTCGGTGCCGCCGCGGGCACCAAGTTCACGCCGACGCTGACCTTTGTCGCCGACGCCCTCCCCGAGAACGCCAAGACGATCGAGAACCTGCTGGACAAGGCACGGTCCTCGGACGCCAAGGTGCGGGAGGCGTCGTCCGGCGCCACCTACGCCGGCGAGGCGGACCCGTACCGCAAGCCGGAGGACGAGGACGAAGCCGCCGAATGACACAGCGGACCACCACGCCCGACGGACTTGTCATCGTGGACAAGCCGTCGGGCTTCACTTCGCACGACGTCGTCGCCAAGATGCGCGGGATCGCCAGAACCCGCCGCGTCGGACACGCGGGGACGCTCGACCCCATGGCCACCGGAGTCCTGGTGCTGGGCGTCGAGAGGGCCACCAAGCTCCTCGGGCATCTCGCGCTCACCGAGAAGGAGTACCTGGGCACCATCCGGCTCGGGCAGAACACCGTCACCGATGACGCCGAGGGCGAGATCATCTCGTCCGCCGACGCCTCCGGTGTCACCCGTGAGGGCATCGACGCCGGGGTGGCCGCGCTGAGCGGCCCGATCATGCAGGTGCCGTCCAAGGTCAGCGCCATCAAGATCGACGGCAAGCGGTCGTACGCACGCGTGCGCGGCGGCGAGGAGTTCGAGATCCCGGCCCGTCCGGTCACCGTCTCCTCCTTCCGCGTCTACGACGTGCGGGAGGCCGCGGCCGAGGACGGCACACCGGTCCTGGACCTGGTCGTCTCGGTGGTCTGCTCCTCCGGTACGTACATCCGCGCCCTCGCCCGGGACCTCGGTGCCGGACTCGGCGTCGGCGGCCATCTCACGGCCCTGCGCCGCACCCGCGTCGGCCCCTACGGCATCGACGCCGCGCGGACGCTGGACCAGCTCCAGGAGGAGCTGACCGTGATGCCCATCGCCGAGGCCGCTGCCGCCGCGTTCCCCCGCTGGGACGTGGACGAGCGGCGCGCCAAGCTGCTGCTCAACGGCGTACGGCTGGACATACCGCCCCACGAGCGGGCACCGGTCGCCGTCTTCGGCCCCGGGGACCGCTTCCTGGCACTGGTGGAGGAGCAGAAGGGCAAGGCCAAGAGCCTCGCCGTCTTCGGCTGACCCCGCCCCACCGCGTCCCGCCCGGGAGCGGACGGCCCACCCGGCCGCCCGCGCCCGGGCGGCGCTCGGAGTCGACCGGGGGTCACCCCGGGGGCGCGTTCGCCGGGCGTTCTTCACCCGCCGGCCGGCCGCGTCCTACCGTCGGAACCATGGGACGCGGGGACCTGGCGAGGCTCAGACCCGGCTGCGATCTGGTGCGGATCTGCGATCTGGCCGGACGGCCGCGCGGCACCGGATTCGCCGTCGACCAGCACGGCACCCTCATCACCGGCCACGAGAGCGTCGACGGACTGGCCCGGCTGGTGCTGCACGCCCCGGGCGGGCGGACCTGGCTCGCCGATGCCGCCGCCATCACCCCGCTGCCCGGCGCCGGGCTCGCCCTGGTGCGCACCCGGGACCTGGGGCTCCGGCCCGTCCCCGTGAGCGTCCGGGCGGCGCATCGCCCCCGGCACGGCCCTGACAGTGCCCGGGTGTGCCGGGCGCTGGGCGGCGATCCGCCGGGGCGGCCCACCCGGGCGGAGATCTTCGGCGCCCATCTGGATCTGCTCTGCCTCCGGATCGCGGCGCGGGTCGCGGCCGTCTCCCTGCCCCCGCTGCGGGGCCGGGCCGTCCGCCGGCCGGCGGCCCGCGTCGCCGGGCGGGTCCACGAGGCCGCCCGGCGCTGTCCGGACCACGGCCATGGCGCACTCGACCGCGAGTCCTTCGAGGAACTCTTCCCCCGGCGCACCGGCTGGGCCGCCGCGACCCTCACGGAGGGCCTGCTCGTCCCGGCGGGCGGCGGGTACCGCTTCGCCCACGAGGAGGTGGCCGACTGGCTCCAGGGAGCCCACCTCGCCCTCGGCGCGGCGCTCCGCACGCTCACGGGCCCGCCGTCCGCCCCGGAGCCCGTGCGCCCGGCTCCGCCCCCGCCGGGCTCCCGGCGGGAGCGCTCGCCGCCCTTGGGCCGGGCGCGGTCCGCGGGACGCGCCCCCGGGCGCCGGGAGCCACGGGAGCCGGCGGAGCGGAACCGGGGCCGGGGCGCCACGGGCTGCCCGCCAGGGCGACGAGGGTGTCCATGGAGGGGTACGTGCCGCCGCCCCCGGGCTCCGCCCGGGCCGAGCCGCCGCCTCCGCTGCCCGTCCACGGCACCGCACCGGGCCCGTCGTCCAGGCGCTGCTGCTCCAGGACCGGGTCCACGGACCGGCCGCGCTGACCCGGGCGCTCAAGAGCCTCATCGACGCGGTGGGGCGGCCGGAGGCCACCGGGGAGACCTCCTGGTGGGCCGGGCGGCTGCTCTCCGAGACCCTGCTCAGGGTGCCCGAGCCCGCCGAGTACCTCCCCATGCTCCGTCTCCTCGCCGACCGCGTCGCCCGCGCTCACACCCGCCACCCCCACGGCCCCGGCGCCACCCCGGCTCCAACCGGCGGCCCGGGAGAGTTCGCCCCGTCCTTCTGGCTGCGGCTGCGCCTTCCCGGGACCGCCCGGCTCGACCTGCTCCGCCGGCTGATCCCGGCGGACGACCCGCCCGGCGCCCCCGGACGCCCCCGCTACCGGGACGCCGCCCCGGCCCTGGCGCCACACGCCCGCGCCGCGCCCGGGCTCGTGGCGAGCGCGTCCACCGATGCCCTCGCCACCCATCCCGGACCGGTGCTCGAAGCCTTCCGGGACCGGCTGGCGGCGGACGACCGGGCGGGGGAGGTGCTCCTGGCCCTCGCCGGGGCCACCGCGCCCGCACCCGCCCGGGGCGCTGCCGCCCTCGTCGCCGCGTACGCCGCCCGCGCCGGCCGCCGCCCCGGCGGAGCCGCCCACACCGCCGCCTGCGTGGACCGGGGGCTGGACCGGGGACCGGCCGCCCGGGCCGTCCTGCTCCCGCTGGTCACCGGCGTACTGCGGGCCCCTGACGGCGCGTGCGGGCGCCCGGCGCTCGCGCCGGTGCTCGTGGGGCCGGGGCCACCGCCCTCCCACCCGCTGCGGGACGAACTCCTCGGGGTGCTCCTCGACGTCTGCCCCGAGGACGAGTACGGCACCCTCGGCGCCCACCTGGAGGCCGCCGCCCACACCTGCGAGGCCCGCCCCGAGCCCCGTACCCGCGAACTCGTCCTCCGCACCGCGCTGCTGCTCACCCGCACATCCGAGGGGTCCGCGCGGTGGCAGCGACGGATTGTCCGGCTGGCCGGGGAGGCACCGGCGTTCGCGGAACTCCTCGCCCAATGGCTGGCCAGAGCCCCTCAGGAGTGGTCCGGACTGACCGGTCCGGCCCTGCGCCGGGCCGTCGCGGCGGGGGCCGGTCCGATACCGGTGCGAGCCGACGGCCCCGGGCATGGCAGTCTTAGACCTGCGTAATTCCAGTACACAGGGTTCGGGCGAGGAGCGGTCACAGTGCAGCGCTGGCGTGGCTTGGAGGACATCCCCCAGGACTGGGGGCGCAGCGTCGTCACCATCGGCTCCTACGACGGGGTGCACCGCGGACACCAGCTGATCATCGGACGGACGGTGGAGCGGGCCCGGGAGCTGTCCGTGCCGTCGGTCGTCGTCACCTTCGACCCGCACCCCAGCGAGGTCGTGCGCCCCGGCAGCCACCCGCCGCTGCTGGCGCCGCACCACCGGCGCGCGGAGCTGATGGCGGAGCTGGGTGTCGACGCGGTGCTGGTCCTGCCGTTCACCCCGGAGTTCTCGAAGCTCTCCCCGGCGGACTTCATCGTCAAGGTCCTGGTGGACAAGCTCCACGCCCGACTGGTGGTGGAGGGCCCGAACTTCCGCTTCGGCCACCGGGCCGCCGGGAACGTGGAGCTCCTCGCCGAGCTGGGCGCGACCTACGACTACGACGTCGAGGTCATCGACCTGTTCGTGACGGGCGAGGCGGGCGGCGGGCTGCCGTTCTCCTCCACGCTGACCCGGCGGCTGGTCGCCGACGGCGACGTCGAGGGAGCCTCGGAGATCCTGGGCCGCCCGCACCGAGTCGAGGGCGTGGTGGTACGGGGTGCTCAGCGCGGCCGTGAACTCGGCTTCCCGACGGCGAACGTGGAGACGCTGCCGCACACCGCGATCCCGGCGGACGGGGTGTACGCGGGGTGGCTGACGGCCGCCGGGGAGCGGATGCCGGCGGCGATCTCGGTGGGGACGAATCCGCAGTTCGACGGGGTGGCGCGGACGGTGGAGGCGTATGCCATCGACCGGGTGGGGCTGGAGTTGTACGGGCTGCACGTGGCGGTGGAGTTTCTGGCGTATGTGCGGGGGCAGCGGAAGTTCGACTCGGTGGATGCGCTGCTGGTGGCGATGGCCGGGGATGTGGCCCAGTGCCGCACCTTGACGAGGGAGCCCTGACCCCTCGTCCGTCCGGCACGGCCTCCCCTCCGAGGCCGCCTGAACCGGCCCCACGTGCCCCCGCACGACGGCCGACCCGAGCGATCCCTTCGGCCGCCCGGGCCATCTCCGCCTCTCCACCGCCCGAGCCCGCCCCCGCGCCCCGGGTGCCCCGGGCAGTCTCATCGGGTGCCCGGGGCATCCTCAGCCCGTCCGGCGTTTGAGGACGGACCCCGCGCCCCGGGCGCCCCGAGCCGTCTCTGCGGCTGCCCCGGGCGTCCTCAGCCTGTCCGGCGTTTGAGGACGGACCCTGTGCCACGAGTGGCCCGAGCAATTTCAGCCCGTCCGGCGTTTGAGGACGGACCCTGTGCGACAGGTCCCCGCATGCTGCGGGCCTCGGTCGGGGGCCTGCCCCCGAACCCCCGCTCCTCAATCGCCGGAGGGGCTGGGTGGTGCTGCTCAGCCCCCCGCCGGGGCTGGAGTGGTGCGGCACGCGTGCCGGAGAAGTCAGGGCTGCCCGGGGCTCCGGGCGGGGGAGGGCGGGAGGTCACCCGGTCCAGTGGCAGGCCACCCCCGCACCCCGCACCACCCCCACCTCCTCCCCCCTGCACTTCCCCTCCACCCCCACCCTCCCCGCCTCCCCCGACGCCACCACCTGGCAGCGGGCGTGGAAACGGCAGCCGGGCGGGATGCGGGCCGGGTCGGGCGGCTCGCCCGTCAGGACGACGGGCGGCACGGGGGACTCGGGAAGCACCGACAGCAGCGCCCTGGTGTACGGATGCCGGGGCGCGAGCAGCACCTCCTCCACCGAGCCGCACTCCACGATCCGCCCCAGATACATCACCGCCACCCGGTCCGCCACATTCCACGCCAGCCCCAGATCGTGCGTCACCACCAGCGCCGAAAGCCCCAGTCCGTCGCGCAGCCGCAGCAGCAGCGCGAGGATCTCCCCGCGCACGGACGCGTCCAGCGACGCCACCGGCTCGTCCGCGACGATCACCTCCGGCTCCAGGACCAGCGCCCCCGCGATCACCACCCGCTGCCGCTGCCCGCCCGACAGCTCGTGCGGATAGCGCGCGAAGAACCGCTCCGGGGGCCGCAGCCCCGCTCGCCCGAGCGCCTCGGCCACCGCCGCCCGCTCGTCCCCCGCGCACCCGTGGACACGGAGCCCCTCCGCCACCGCCTCGTACACCGTGTGGCGCGGATTGAGCGCGCCGCTCGGGTCCTGGAGCACCAACTGCACCCGCCGGCGGTGCGCCTTGAGGGCGCGCGGGGTGTGGGCGAGCGGGGTGCCCGCGAGACCCACCTCCCCCGCCGCCGGCCGCACCAGCCCGAGCAGGGCCCGCGCCAGGGTGCTCTTGCCGCACCCCGACTCCCCGACGAGCGCCACGATCTCGCCCGCGCCGACGGCGAGATCCACCCCGTCGACGGCCCGCGCGGGCGGCCCGCCGCGCCGCCCGGGGAAGACGACCGCGAGATCCCTCGCCCACAGCAGTGGAACGCCGCTCATCACGCCCTCCCCTCCCCGCCCGGCGCGGCCACCCGCACACAGGCCGCCCGGTGCCCGCCGTCCCCGGTCAGCTCCTGCTCGGCCTCGGCGCACACCGCCAGCGCCTCCGGACAGCGCGGACGGAACGCGCAGCCCCCGGGCAGCGCGGCCGGATCGGGCGGATCGCCCGGCAGCCCCCGGGGAGCCCGGCGCGATGCGCTGTCCCCGACCCGGGGAAAGGCCGCCGACAGCGCCCGGCCGTAGGGATGGAGCGCCGCCGTGTACACCGCGCCCGCCGGCCCCTCCTCCACCACCCGCCCCGCGTACATCACCGCGAGCCGGTCGCACACATCCGCCAGCACCGCCAGATCGTGGCTGATCATCAGCAGCCCGATGCCCCGCTCGGTCACGAGCCCTCCGATCAGCCCCAGGATCTGCGCCTGGATCATCACATCCAGCGCGGTCGTCGGCTCATCGGCGACGATCAGCCGGGGCCCGCAGGCCAGCGCCATCGCGATCATCACCCGCTGGCGCTGGCCCCCGGACAGCTCGTGCGGAAAGGAGCCGGCCCGCCCGGCCGGCAGCCCCACCAGCTCCAGCAGCTCCCCGGCCCGCCGCCGCGCCGCCGCGCGCGTCACCCTCTGGTGCAGCAGCACCGGTTCGGCGATCTGATCCCCCACCCCGCGCACCGCGTTGAGGGAGTGCATCGCCCCCTGGAAGACGATCGACGCCCCGGCCCAGCGCACGGCCCGCAGCCGTCCCCAGCGCATGGTGAGCACATCCTCCCCGTCGAGGAGGACCTCCCCGCTCAGCCGGGCGGTCGGGGGCAGCAGCCGCAGCAGCGCGAGGGCGAGCGTCGACTTCCCGCACCCCGACTCCCCGGCGATCCCCAGCTTCCGCCCCGCGTCCAGGCTCAGATCCACCCCCCGCACGGCGGCGACGGCCCCCGCCCCCGACCCGTACGCCACCCGCAGGCCCCTGACCTCCAGCAGACTCACCGCCCCACCCCCAGCCGGGGGTTGAGCGCGGACTCGACGGCCCGCCCGCAGAGGGTGAACGCCAGCGCCACCAGCGCCACGGCCAGCCCCGGCGGCGCCAGATACCACCAGTGGCCCGAGGAGACCGCCCCCGCCTCCCGCGCCTCCTGGAGCATCCCGCCCCAGGAGATCACCATCGGATCGCCGAGCCCGAGGAAGGCGAGCGTCGCCTCCGTGAGGATCGCCGCCGAGATCCCGAGCGTGGTCTGCGCCAGCACCAGGGGCATCACATGCGGCAGCACATGGCGGCTCATGATGTGCCGGTGCCCGCCGCCGAGGGCCCGCGCGCGCTCGATGTACGGGCGGGACTCGACCGCGATCGTCTGGGCGCGCACCAGCCGGGCGGTCGTCGGCCAGCTGGTGACACCGATCGCCACGATCACCGTCCACACACTGCGGGACATCACCGTCGCCAGCACGATCGCCAGGACCAGCGTCGGCATCACCAGGAACCAGTCGGTGACCCGCATCAGCACGGTGGCGAACCAGCCGCCGCAGTGACCGGCGACCACTCCCACGAGCGTACCGATCGCCACCGACATCGCCGCCGCCAGCAGCCCCACGGTCAGCGAGATCCGCGCCCCCCACACCAGCAGATCCAGCAGCGGACGGCCGAACTGGTCGGTCCCCAGCCAGAACGCGCCGCCCGGCGGCTCCATCGGCTCGCCCGGCGTCCCGGTCACCTTCCGCACATCGCCGTCGACCAGCAGCGGCGCGGCGAGCGCCACAGCGGCGATCAGCGCGAGCGCGCCGAGGCCGAACAGCCCCGCCCGCTCTCTCCGGTACGCCGCCCAGAACCGCAGCAGCGCGCCCCGGCGGCGCGCCCACGCCGGGGAACGGGGGAGGGAGGAGCGCGGAATCGCGGAGTCCGTCATCGGGCCACCCGTGGGTCGAGCAGGGGATGGAGCAGATCGGCGAGCAGGTTCATCAGGATCATCGCCCCGGCGAAGACCAGGAAGAGGCCCTGCACCAGCGGCAGGTCGGGCACGCTGAGCGCCTGGTAGAAGAGCCCGCCGACCCCCGGCCAGGAGAACACCGTCTCCACCAGGATCGAGCCGGCCGCCACATGCCCCAGATTGATGAAGACCATGGTCACGGTCGGCAGCAGCGCGTTGGGCACGGCGTGTCGCCGCCGTACCGCCGAGTCCCGCAGCCCCTTGGCCCGCGCGGTCGTCAGATAGTCGGCGCCCATCTCGTCCAGCAGCGACGACCGCATGACCAGCAGCGTCTGCGCGTACCCCACCGCCACCAGGGTGAGGACCGGCAGCACCATGTGGTGGGCGACATCGACGGCGTACGCCGAGCCGCTCATCCCGCCCGACTCCATACCGCCGGTGGGGAAGAGCCCGGGCACCGGTCCGGCACCGACCGAGAACACGGTGATCAGCAGCAGTCCGAGCCAGAAGGACGGCACCGACCAGAGGGCCAGCGCGACCCCGGTGTGCAGCCGGTCGGACCGCCCGCCGTGCCGCCAGGCCGCCCGGGTGCCCAGCCACAGCCCGAGCGCCGAGTAGAGGACGACCGCGACCCCGGTCAGCAGCAGGGTGGCCGGCACCTTCTGCGCGATCAGCTCGCCGACCGGGGCGCGGAATTGGTACGACATCCCGAGATCGCCGGTCAGGGCTCTGCCGCAGTAGTCGGTGAACTGCTGCCACAGCGGCTGGTCGAGTCCGAACTGCCGGCGCAGCGCGCCGAGCTGCGCCGCCGTGGTCGGGGTGCCGTGGGTGAGGACCTTCACCGGGTCGCCGGGGATGATCCGGAACAGGAAGAAGCTGGTGACCAGCACGGCGAGCAGGGAGACGGCGGCGCCGCCCAGTCGGCCCGCCGAGTAGAGCAGATAGGCGCGTGCCGCGCTCATCGGCTATTCACGGTCGTCGGCCGTGGCCCGGCGGCGCAGCGCGACCAGCGCCCCGATCACGGCGGCCACCGCGACGAGGGCCCCGATGCCCACCACGACCTCGGTGGCGGACCCGGAGCCGCCGGAGCCCGCGCCGCCGCCCTCGGCCGGTTCGGCCGACCACCAACTCCAGTAGCCGTCCTGACCCCAGAGGTTCCCCCCGTCCTCGGGCATGGTGGTGATCGACGCGATGTGGTCGGTGCGGTAGGCCTCGACCGCGTTCGGATAGGCGAGCACATGCATCAGCCCCGTGTCGTACAGCCGCGACTGCATGCGTCTCACCACGTCGGCGCGCCGGATCGGATCGTACTCGGCGATTTGTTCCGCATACAGGTCATCGAATTCCCGGTCACAGATGAAGTTGTCGGTGGAACCGGTCGACCTCGGGGTTTCCGGGAGTGCGGCGCAGGTGTGAATCGCCAGGACGAAATCCGGGTCCGGGTTGACCGACCAGCCGTCGAAAGCGAGATCGTAGTCCCCTCTGAGCCAGGGATCGGAGACATTGTCGCGGCACTCCATCCGCGTCTCGATCCCGAGATCCCGCCAGACGTCGTGGAGATATTTCCCGATGTTCGCCTCGATGGGCTCGGTGGCGTGGCACAGCAACCGGAAGGAGAGGGGACGGCCGTCCTTTCCGACCCGCGCACCGTCGCGGTTCTTCCGGTAGCCGGCCCGGTCGAGGAGCAGCGCGGCCCGCTCCGGATCGTGGGCGATCCGCTGCCCGGGGCCCGGTTTCCAGAAGTACGCCCCGAAGCGCGGCGGGATATAGCCCTCGCCCTCCACCGCATGGCCCCGGAAGAACCCCTCGACGATCTCGGAACGGTCCACGGCGTGGAAGAGCGCCCGCCGCACCACCGGATCGCGCAGCGCCCGGTGCCCGGTGCCGAAACGGGTGCCGTCCTTCGACTGTGCCCCCGGGTTGACCGCCAGAGCGAGGAATCGGCGTCCGGGAGCGTCGTTCACCTTGATGTTCTCGGCTCGCTTCAGCGCGGCGGCCTGAGCGGGAACCAGCCCCTGGACAAAGGAGACCTCCCCCTTCCGCAGGGCGGCCACCGCCGCGTCCCCGTCCTTGTGGAAACGGAGCACCAGTTCGTCGAACGCGGGCGCGCCGCGCCAGAAGCGCTTGTTGGACTTCAGCACGATGAACCGGTCCACCTTGTACTCGGTGATGACGAAAGGACCGTTGCCGACGACCGGGAACTGCCGGTCGTTGTTGAAGGTGCCGAAGTCCCGGACCCTCTCCCAGATGTGCCGGGGCACGATCGGGACATCGAGGGAGACCATGGTGGCCTGTGGTTTTCTCAGCTCGACCACCAGGGTCACCGGATCGGGCGCGGTGACCTTCCGGAAATTGGCGGTGAAACTGCCGTTGGCCGTCGCCGCCTTCTCGTCCGACATCATGGTCCGGAAGGTCCACGCCGCGTCCTCGGCCGTCACCGGGCGGCCGTCCGACCAGAAGGAGTCCGCGCGGATCGTATAGGTCCAGATCAGTTTGGAGGGCGAGGACTTCCAGGCCGTCGCGAGCCCCGGAATCACCCGGCCGTCCCGGGGGTCGTAATTCGTCAGATACTCATAGGCCAGCCGGTGGACGGTCGTGGACACCAGCCGCTGCGCCAGAAAGGGGCTGAGCGAGTCCACGCTCTGCGCCACGGCGACGGTCAGGACCCTCCGGCCACCGCCGTCCGCCCCGGCCCGTGGCGCGGCCGGTGCCGAGACCTGTGCCGAGACCTGTGCCGAGACCGGTCCCGAGGTCGGTGCCGAGACCGGCGCGAGGGCGAGGGCGAGAGCCAGGGCCGACAGCACGAGGGCCGCGCACAGCGCCGCCCGTGCCCGGACCCGGCGCGGTGATGGGAGCCGACCGGCCATGACGGTGACCTCGCCTCGTCGCTCACGGGCTGCTGATCCGAGGTGTACCAGCGGTGACCGGCGCCGTCAACGACCCCCGTCGGCGGCCCCGTCGGCGTTCCGGGACGGCGTGTGCGGCCGGGCGGACGCGCCGGGGCCCCGGTCGACGGGGTCGACCGGGGCCCTCGTTCGGCCGCTCTACTGCTGCGGAGCGTGCGGGGGATGCCGCGGCGGCCACCCGGCCGGCGGCAGCGCGTCCTGGTCATCGGGCCGCTCCGGCTGTTCCCGCTGCTCCTGCTGTCCGGGCTGTGGCTGGGGCGCGTGCTGGGCCGGGTACGGCTGCGGGTAGCCGTACTGCGGGGGAGGCGGGCCGCCCCCCGGGCCCTGCTGCGGAAAGCCGTACGCCCCCTGCTGCGGCTGAGGCGGGGCCGGCGGATAGGGCTGCCCGGGGGCGGGTGGCTGCCCCGGCTGCTGGGGGTGGGGCTGCTGGTGGGGGAGCGGGTACCCCGGTACGCCGTGCCGCGGTGGCTGCGCCGGGTGCATCGGCGGGCCGTGGTGCTGAGGCGCGCCGTGGTGCGGGGGCCCGCCGTGGTGCGGCGGGGGCTGGGGGTGCTGCTGCCCGTGCTGCCCGGGGTACGCCGGCTGCGCGGGGGCCTGCTGATGGCCCGGCATCGGCGGCGGCATGGTCGGCGGCGGGTTGCCGTCCGCCGTCCACAGCCCCTGCTGCTGCTGGGCGCGGGAGAAGTCCTCGGCGATCAGCGCCGACAGATGGAAGTAGGCGTCCCGGGTCTTCGGCCGCATCATGTCCAGATCGACCTCGGCGCCCGCCGCGAGATGCTCGTCGAACGGCACCACGACCACACCCCGGCAGCGCGTCTGGAAGTGCGCCACGATGTCCTCCACCTTGATCATCTTCCCGGTCTCGCGCACCCCGGAGATGACCGTCACGGAGCGCTGCACCAGCTCCGCGTACCCGTGCGCCGACAGCCAGTCCAGGGTGGTGGACGCGCTGCTCGCGCCGTCCACGGAGGGTGTCGAGACGATGATCAGCTGGTCGGCCAGATCGAGCACCCCGCGCATGGCGCTGTAGAGCAGCCCGGTGCCCGAGTCGGTGAGGATGATCGGGTACTGACGGCCCAGCACATCGATCGCCCGCCGGTAGTCCTCGTCGTTGAAGCTCGTCGAGACCGCCGGGTCGACGTCATTGGCGATGATCTCCAGACCCGACGGCGCCTGCGAGGTGAAGCGCCGGATGTCCATGTACGAGTGGAGATACGGGATCGCCTGCACCAGGTCGCGGATGGTGGCCCCGGTCTCCCGCCGCACCCGGCGGCCGAGCGTGCCGGCGTCCGGGTTGGCGTCGATCGCCAGGATCTTGTCCTGCCGCTCGGTCGCCAGGGTCGAGCCCAGCGCGGTGGTCGTGGTGGTCTTGCCGACGCCGCCCTTGAGGCTGATCACCGCGATCCGGTAGCAGGAGAGCACCGGGGTGCGGATCAGCTCCAGCTTGCGCTGCCGCTCGGCCTCCTCCTTGCGGCCCCCCAGCTTGAAACGTGACGCGGCGGTCGGGTTCCGGCTCGACTTGGCTTTCTGCTTGTTGTTGCGCAGCAGCCGGTCGGAGGAGAGTTCGACGGCCGCCGTGTACCCGAGCGGCGCGCCCGGCACCGACCGCTCCCGCTGGTCGTGCGTCACCGCCGAGGGCCAGGCCGCGCCGGAGCGCGGGTCCACGGCCGGAGCGGCCGGGTACGACGGCCCCTGCTGTCCGGGCTGCCCGTGCTGTCCGTGCTGCTCATGCTGTCCTTGTGGGGGCGCCGGCCGCTCCGGTGGCAGCGGTACGGGCGCGTGCGCGCCGGGCTGCCACTGCGGGGGATGGCTGTACCCCTCCCGCGGGGCGTGCGGTGCCACGGCGGGCGGCAGCGGTGCCGGCGGCAGCGGCTGATGCGGCGCCTGCGGCTGAGGTTGGTGCGGTGCCTGTGCCCGCGGAAGGGGCTGTGCCTGCGCCTGTGCGGGCGGCGGCGGTGCCTGTGCCGGAAGGGGCAGGGGAGCGGACGGTACGGGAGGGTACGCCCCGTGCTGGGCGGCGGCGGGCAGCGGCCCGCCGCCGTGCGGCGGGACCGGGGGAGGCGGGGCCGCGGACTCCTGGGAGGTCTGCGGGGAGACCGGCCACTGCGGCGCGGACGCGGGTGCCGAGGCGGGCTGGAACGCGGGCGGCAGCGGCGGAAGCCCGGAATCCGGCGTGGGCGGACCCATCGACCAGGGCTGTGCGGGGCCGGGCGCGGGCGGGGGTGTCCCCGGTGCCCCCTCGGGCACCTGTGCCTGCGCCTGCGCCGGTGCCTGTGCCGGGGGCTCCGGCGCGGTGCCTCGTGGGTCCCCGGGCCCCGGCGCGCTCCCCGCCCCGGCTGCGGACTCCGGGCCGCTCGGCGCGCCGGAAGCGCTGGGGCCGCCGGGAGCCGCCTCGTCGTCCTCCCGGCGCGGTTCGACCGTCCGAGCAGCCGCCTCCCGGCCGCTGTCGGAGCCCGCCGCCCCGGAGTCCGTACCGGGCAACGGGAGCGGTACCGGGGCCGGGAAGGGGCCGGACGGGCCGGAGCCCTCCGCACCCTCCGCGCTCTCACCCGCAGGGCCGTCCCCCGGGGCGCCCGGGGACAGCGCGGGCGCGGCGGAACCCTCCGTACCGCCGGAACCTCCCGCGGCGGCGGAGCCACCGCGGTCGCCGGTACGCTCCGCGCCGCCGTGTTCCGCTTTCTCCGTCTCCCGGGCCTCCCCGGCGGCCCGTTCGGCCTCCTTGGCGGCGTCGAGCGCGGCGAACTCCCGCTTCAGGGCGGTGGGGGAGAACCGCATCGTCGCGCCGCTCTCCGCCTCACCGCCGCCGAGCGCCCGCGCCGCCGGCTCCTGCTCCCCGCCCCGCTCCGGCGCGGGGGACCGCTCCGGCGTCCACTGAGGCTCGAACCCACTTCCCACCGGCAGCCCCGGCGTCGCCACCGGGGAGCCACTGGGCGGCGGCGGAGGCGGGACCCGGCCCGCGCCCGATCCGTCGCCCGCCGCGTTCTGCGTGTACCAGGCCGGAGGGGTGTAGTCGATGGTGAACTCACCCGTCATCTCGGCGGGCTCCGCGTCGGACTCATCGGCGGGAAGGTCCCATCCCCCGCGGATCTCGTCCCGATCGCTGTTCACTGTGCCTCCTGGTGTGGTCGAGCACCCTGGTGCGTCGTGGGTGGGGCGACCGTTCTCTCTGCCGATCGGCCCGGCTCTCCGCCCGGGGACACGATGGGCATCCCCGCAGGTTCTTCTGCCGCTGTCCGTCCCAGCCTAATCGTCAACAAGGGCGGCCCGGCAGGGCCGACGCCCGACGGCCACTGTCCCCCACGCCACACGCCGCCACCAAGTGAACAGAAGGTGGCGGAGAGCCGGGGAAGGTGCGGAGACCGGGGCCCGGCGCCACCGGTCCCGCCCCCGGCCCGTCCCGGCGCCCGGGGGCGGGGCCGTACCGCGGCCACCGGGCACCCCGGGACGCCCGGGCGGAATCACCGCAGGTCGAACTCCCCGTCACGCGCCCCCAGAACGAACGCGTGCCACTCGGCCTCCGTGTACCGCAGCACGGTGTCGGGGTCCAGCGACGACCTCATCGCGACCGCCCCGCCCGGCAGATGGGCGATCTCGACCCGCTCCTCGTCCTCGCTCGTGCCGGGGGCACTGAGCCACTCGACGCCCGAGATGTCGAGGGCGTAGAGCTCGTCCTTCTCCTGTGCGCTCCCCATCGGTCCAGCTCCCCTTCCGTCGGCGGTTCGGCACCGGCCCAGCGCCGCGACCCCGCGCCGGCGGTCCGCCCGGGACCGGTCCCCATCACGCGGGAAGTCTAGGCCGAGCACAGCGCGTCATCCGGCGGAATCCCGGCGGGCGCACGCAAGAACGTATGAGCGTACAAACCCGGCCCGCGCGGGGGCGCGCACACCGGCTCAGTCCATCCGCCGGGCCGCGCCCAGCAGCCCGCTCTCCGGGTCCGTGCCGCTCGTCATCACCCAGTGGCGCTCCCGGCCCGAACACCACAGCGTCACCCCGTCCGCCAGTGTCGGCAGCGCGTCGCTCTCCGCCCGGGTCAGCCCCAGAATCCGGCCGATCTGCTCCGCCTCCTGCGGCGACACCCGCTGCACACCCACCAGGGTCGAGTCGCGCAGCAACCGGGGCGCCACCGGGCTCAGATACGGCAGCAGCGTCAGCACCGACTGCCAGGGCGAAGCCACCACCCGGCCGCGCGGCGGCCGCATACCGCAGTCGCGCACCACCACCACGGGACTGCCGACCGTCGCGCCCATCGGCGGCACCCGGCCCACATCGTGCAGCGTCACACAGTCGAGCCCCGCGCCCGCCGCCTGCGCGAGCCCCGTCCACGCCCGGGCCCGCCCGGTCTCCACCGCCACCCGCGCACCCGTCCCCGCCGCCCGCAGCGCGAGCACCTGGGCCGTCCACAGACCGCCGATCAACAGGACGTCGTACGGAGTCGAACGGTGGAACCCGATCATCAGCGGGCGGCCCTCCGCGTCGTCACCGATCACCACACCGTCGTCCCCGACCGGCAGCGACAGCGCCCCCAGATCACTCGCGGACATCGTGTGCCCGGCGTGCTGCGGACCGCGCAGCCCGCGCGGCCCCCTCACCGGGCACCGCCCAGCGGAAGCGTCGCCAGCGCGCCCGGCACCTGCTCGCGGTCCAGCCGGACCAGACCGACCTTCGCGGCGCGCGCCGACTGCTCCAGCGTCCGGCGCACCCCTATCAACTCGGTGTCCGAACCCCCGGTGACCCGCACATGACCGGCCACGGCCATCGCCCCCTGATGCGCGCCCCGCCGCAGGGTGAGGCTGAAGGTCGTCGCGTACGCCGGTGCCGCCGTCAGCAGGGACACCAGTTTGGGCAGCGGAGTGGCGCCCCGGCCCAGCTCCGGCCAGCGGCCCACCGCGTAGGTGGTGTGCCAGCGGTCGTCGCACCGCCAGACCCGGGCCGTCTCGCTGGTCCGGCGCCGCGGCGCGGCATCCGGCCGGCCCGCCCGCGCCGCCAGCCTCGGACTCGCGCAGGCGGCGGTCGCCACCGTGGAGTTCAGCTCCTCCTGGTCCAGCACCACCGCCTGGAAACCCGCCCCGGTGACCCGGCTCGCCACATGGTCCGCGACCCGCACCAGACAGCGCTGCGCGCCCTCCAGCCCACCGCCGCGCGCCTCGACCGCCTCCCGGCACAGCTCCGGGTCCAGCTTCACCGCCACCCAGGTCATCCGCAGCGCGGGCGCGCCCGTCCGCTCCTGCAACGGGGCGTACGACAGCCGCGCCATCGACTGCTGCGGCAGATGCGGCGCGGGCGCGGCCCGCACCTGCTGCACCAACTGCACCGACTCCAGCACGATGTCGTCCACCGCGAGCGCGCCGCCCAGCACCGACAGCGGCAGCGCCCGCGCGCCGAAGGCGGGACGCAGCGCGTCACCGCTCGCCTCCACGCGCACCACGGCCGTCAGGAACGACCCATCGCCGAGCATGCCGACCGTGCGGCGGCTCCGGTCCACCCAGGGGAACGGGCGGAAACCGGGCACGCTCTCCGCGACGGGCGCCAGCGACGCGTCGGTGCCCCGCGCCGCCGGTTCGGCATCCCGCCCGCGCGAGCGCAGGGCCAGCGCGGTGGACAGCCAGTCCTGGACGGCCTGTCCCCGGCGCCGTATGAACGCGAGCAGCAGCAGTGCGCCGCCGAGCACCGTCGTGGGCACCAGCCACAGACCCCCGAGCGCCAGCCCGACCAGCGCGAGACCGATGGCGATCTCCACCAGCGCCAACTGGCCGAGCCGGAGGGGGCCGACGCGACCGCCGCGCGCGAGGGGGCGCAGAGCGGTGGACGCGGGGACGGCGGCGGCGGTCGCACCTCCCGCCGGACCCGGTGCGGCGCCCCGTCCGCGCCCTCCCCGGGAAGCGCCGCGACGCCGTTCCGAAGTCCGGCCATTTCGCGTGCGCGTCGCCGTACCCATCGCCGCGTTGCCCCCTCGTGTCCGTAATTACCAAATTCCTCTGGGCGTTGACCGGGCGATCACCCTACCGGAGCAGTAACCCCTGAGCCGCAGCAGGCATAGTAGGGGGCGGCACGAGGGCCGGCCCCTCTCAGCGAGTACGGGAGCCTGGCCGCCCAGCGGGGAGAGGGACAGCGGACAGATGGCATCACGTCGGGACGAACTCAACGCGTACACCTTTGCCAAGCGAAGGCTGATCGCGCAGTTCCTCCAGCCCAGCACCACCGGTTCGGAGGAAGGCGCACCGCGCCCGCTGCGTGCCGTGGTACCCGGTGCCATTGTCGGAGTGGTGATTCTCGCGGGATTCGCCGCCTGGGGCATGTTCCGGCCGGTGGCCCCGAAAGGATGGGACGCCCCGGGCGAGAATGTGATCATCGCCAGTGAATCCACCACGCGCTATGTGGTGCTGAAAACCGGGGACAAGGTACAACTCCACCCGGTGCTGAATATGGCGTCAGCGAAGCTGCTTCTCAACGCCAACAAGGACAAGGTCATCAAGGTCGCCGAGTCGGTACTCGACAAGGGCGATATCCCGCACGGCGCGACCCTCGGCATTCCCTACGCCCCCGACCGCCTCCCCAAGGCGAAGGAAGCGGGCGAGGCCAAGCGCTGGGCCGTGTGCGAACGCCCCGGAGCCGGCGGCAGGTCCATCCAGAAGGCCGCCTTCGTCCTCGCCGAGCGCGAGGAGAGGAAGACCGACGGCGCGAACCGGCTCCGCGACGGCGAACTCCTCTACGTGGAGGGTCCCGCCCCCGACCGGAAGCGGTACGTCGTCGACGCCGCCGGAACCGCCTACCCCCTGGCCGGCGACGAAGCGCTGCTGCTCCAGGCCGTCGGACAGGTCCGGGAGCCCCAGCGCGTCTCCGCCGCCTGGCTCGCGACCCTCCACGAGGGCGACACCGTCGACTTCCCCGAACTCCCCGCCCCGCCCGGCACCGACGCCGGCATCCCCGCGGCCGACCTCGACCCCTCCCTGAACAAGGTGGGCATGGTCCTGGAGGCCGGCGCCGGGTCCGGGGACCAGAAGTACGTGGTGCTGCCCGGCCGGGTGGCCCCCGTCTCCGACTTCACCGCCAACCTCATCCTGAACAGCAGGGACCTGGTCGGACTCGACCAGGACGGCGAGCCGGAGCGGCTCAGCGCCGGTGCCTTCCGCCCCGGTGAGCCCTTCAACCAGGACCGGAAGTGGCCCCAGCACCTCCCGGAGACCGTCAACGAGGCGAGCCGCGAGGACGGCAGCCGCAACACCGTCTGCAACGTCCTGCGCGACGTCGACGCGGACAACGGCGAGACCACCCTCAGCACCTGGGCCGGCACCGGATTCCCCGCGCCCCTGCCGGTCGGTTCCAGCAGCGCCTATGTCACCCCCGGCTCCGGCCAGCTGTTCCGCCAGTTCAAGGGCTCCCAGACGGACACCGGATTCCTGTTCCTGGTCACCGACACCGGCCTGCGCTACGCCATGCAGTCCAACAGCGACAGCGCCACCGACTCCTCCGCCATCGGCTCCTCCGGAACCCCGGAGGAGAAGGAGGCGCGCCAGCAGGAGGCCCGGCTCGCCCAGGTCCGGCTCGGCTTCAAGGACATCGAACCGGTGCCGGTGCCCGCCGCCTGGTCCTCCTTCCTGCCGACGGGCCCCCGGCTCTCCACCGGCTCCGCCAACCAGCCCCAGGGCTCGTGAGGGCCGGCGGCGGGGGCGCGCGCCCCCGAAGGTTCTCCCGGAGGCTGCTCGCCGGCGCGGCGGCCACCGCCGTCACGGCCATCGGCCTTCCGGTGCTGCCCGCGACCACCGCCGCCGCGGACACCCCGGGCCAGTGCACCTACCCCGCCGACCCCTACAAGGGACGGCCCTGGGCGCTCCAGCGCGTCCTCCTGGACGAACTGTGGAAGCAGTCCACCGGCAAGGGCGTGCGGGTCGCGGTCATCGACACCGGAGTCGACATCAGGCACCCCCAGCTCCGGGGCGCCGTCGACGCCGGCGCCGGCCTCAACACCCTGCCGAAGGACGGCAAGGACGCAGGCGGCAACGCGATCGACCGGGGTGCCGCCAACGGGACCACCGACAGCGTCGGCCACGGCACCAAGGTCGCCGGCATCATCGCCGCCCGCCCCGCCGAGGGCACGGGCTTCGTCGGCCTCGCCCCCGGTGCCACCGTCATCCCCATCAAGCAGAACGACGGTGAGGGCCGCGGCACCGCCGCCACCCTCGCCCGGGCCATCCGGCACGCCGTCGACGAGGGCGCCGGGGTCATCAACATCTCCCAGGACACGGTCAACGCCGTGAAGCCCGACCCGCTGCTCCTTCAGGCCGTGAACGAGGCCCTGAAGGAGGGCACGGTGGTCGTGGCCTCCGCGGGCAACGACGGCCTCGGCGGAAACGTCAAGAAGACCTACCCCGCGTCCTTCGAGGGGGTCATCGCCGTCGCCTCGTCCGACCGCAACAACGAGCGGGCCGCCTTCTCCCAGTCCGGCGACTTCGTCGATGTCGCAGCCCCCGGCGTCGACATCATCACCACCGTCCCCGGCGGCGGCCACTGCGCCGACAACGGCACCAGCTTCTCCGCCCCGTACGTGGCCGGCCTCGCGGCGCTCATCAAGAGCAAGCACCCCAGATGGACCCCCCGGCAGATCACCGCCCAGATCCAGCAGACCGCCGAACGCTCCACCGATGGCCACGACCGCCTCGTCGGCTGGGGCGTCGCCGACCCCGTCCGGGCCCTCACCGAGGACGACAGGCCCATCGAGCGCCCGGCCGCGGGCGAGGGAGTCACCGCGGCGCAGACCCCGACTCCGCCCGAGGTCCACCTGGGCGAGTCACCCGACGAGCGCGACACCCGCCTCGCGGCGTATGTGGTCGTCGGCGGAGGAGTGCTGGTCGCGGCCATCGCGGGCGGCGCCATCGCCCTGCGCGACGCCCGCCGCCGCACCGGCCGAACGGCGCGCGCCGGAGCGGAATGACCGCCACCACAAGAGATGGCACGGATTCTTCACATTCCCGAAGCGGCCCATCACTGAAGCAGCTTGGGGCTGTCATAGGCAATCGATAGAGTGGTATCCGGCTGATCAGCGGTGGTATTCCGCCGCGATCACGAGGGACAGCTGTAACAAACGGGGAGGAACGGGCATCGTGCTCGATGCGGAGAGTGGTGGAGTCGGAGGTTCGGGCGGGACGGGTGACCTGCGGCGCGGTGTCGACGCGCTGAAGAAGTTCCATGGGCAGGTGACCGCACTTCTGAAGGATTTCGAAGGCGGCGAGGGCAGCAGCAGCAAGGTCGCGGAACAGCGTGTCTCGCGGGCCTCGTTCAGCGGCGCCCATCTGCCGTTCGCAGAGGCGGACGGGTTCTTCAGCCAGTACAACCGGGTGCACACGGCACTTGTCTCGCTCTCGAAAACCCTTGGCGATCAAATCGAACTGCTGACCATCGGTGTTCACGCCGCCGACGTCGGCTTCGACAACGTGGAGGAAGAGATGCGCCGGCGCTTCCACACGATCCAGTCCGTCCTCAAGGAGGAGCGGACCGCACAGGAGAAGCAGTACGGGGCGCCCGGGGAGAAGAGCGCGGAGCGCAACAACGACACCGCCCTTCCGACGGACTTGGGGTAATGGCCGATGGGTGACAACGGCAAGCAGGAACTGACCCACGAGCAGCAGCAGGCCGCTGACTCCACACAGATCCAGACCCGCTTCGGCGCCACCGACGCCATCGAGCGCGTCCTCGGCACCCTGGAGAAGTTCGGCCTCGGCTCCGGCTCCGGACCCGGTGGCTTCTTCGGCAAGACCGACTTCGAGAACGCCCGGCTCAACGCCATGATCGACCTGCTGGAAGCGGCCAACCCGACCGACCTGGAGAACGCCGGGGACGCCCTTCAGCGCGCCACCAAGGCCCTCAACAAGGCCGCGGGCGACCTCGACGCGTTCGTCAAGGGAGTGGAGTGGACGGGCGAGTCCGGCACGGAGTTCCGCCGCTTCGGCGCGGAGCTGTCGAAGTACGCCGGCGACCTCGGCACCTTCGCCAACGCCGTCGGCACCCAGATGAAGGTGGCCAGCGAGGGCCTCACCTCGGTCCGCAACTCCAAGCCGCCCCGCGACACCCGCGCCGACCCGAAGAAGCCGGAACACTTCCCGGATTCGGAGCGCAAGCAGGACAACCCGGAGTACGTGGCGGCCCAGAAGGCGGAGAAGGATCGCCAGGAGGCGATCAATCAGATGAACCGCCTGGCGTCGTTCTACGCGGTGTCGGAGCAGACGCTGGCGGGGAAGGAGCCGCCGAGGATTCCGGGGGCGTTGTCTGCGGCGGTGCCGCCGCCGTCCAGCGTCAAGAATCCCGGTCGGGGGACGGACGAATTGGGCCGCCCTCGCTCGAATGCCTACGCCCAAGTTGCTCCGGATGAGCGGGCCACCCACATGGACGTGGTGAACACTCCTCAGGGCCAGCCCGTCGGCTCCGTACCGACTGCTCCGCTGACCTCGACGGTGCCCGCGCCGACACCGACAGCTCCGGGCCCTGTGACACAGGCACCGGCTCCCGACACATCGATGCAGATCGACTCCGTCGCCGCTCCGCCCTCCACCCCCGCGGCCCCGGCCGCGCCGACCCCTTCATCCAACGCGCCCGGTGGCACACCCAACAGCCAGGTGCCGCCGGTGACCGCCGGTATTCCCAACGCCGGGCAGAGCAAGGCCGCGCCCCCGGCGCAGCGTGCGCCGGGAGCCTCCAAGGTTGGCGGAGCGCCCCCCGTCGGTGCGGGAGGGCGGCCCCAGGTCGGCGGCGCACCACCGGCCCGGTATGCCGAGGCCGGTCGCTCCGGTCCCATGAGCGGTGGCCCCGGATCGCCCGGCGGCAGTCAGGCCGGCCGAGCGGGTGCCACGGGACCCGTGGGCGGAGGCGCCGGATCGCAGGGAGCAGCGCGTGCCGGTACTCCCGGTGGCGCTCCCCAGTCCCCGATGGCCGGACGAGCGGGTACGGCCGCCGGACAGCAGATGGCCGGCAGGCCGGGCTCCGGGTCTCCCGCAGCAGGGTCTCGGGCGGGCCGTGCGGACGGCATCGTCGGGGGTACGCCCCAGCGAGCCGCCGGCGGTTCCACGGCGCCGCGTGCCCCGAGAGGAACGGTCATCGGTGCGGATGGTCCGGCGTCCAACCGGGCCTCCGCCGCAAGGCCGGGCCAGTCCGGAGTCATCGGTACGGGCCCTGCGCGCAATGCCCCCGCTGGGCGCGGTACCCCCAGCGCCAACGGCATCGTGGGTACGCCACGCAGCGGTGGCACCGGGCCCCGCTCGGCCAACGGGGGCTTCACCGCCGGTGGTGCCGGGCTCACCGGTGGCCGTCCCGGTCGTCAGCACTCCCCTGAAGAGGAGCGGGACCAGCCCGGTTCGACCCGTCCGGACTATCTGACGGAAGACGAAGAGACATGGGCGGTTCGGCGGCGTGTTGTCCCTCCAGTGATCGATTAGGCACAGCGGAAGGTTCGGAAGCCAGAATGACGGCAGGAATGAGCCGGGTCCGGAAGCGTGGAGAGTCGTACGCCGTGAGGCGAGGACTGCTCTGTGCGGTGGCGGTGGCCGGAGCTTGGACCGTGGGAGTCGTCGGGACCGCTCCAGTGGCGGTCGCGGCAGAGGATGTGCGGTCCAAGCAGTGGTACCTGGATGCCATGGACGCCGACAAGGTCTGGAAGACCACTGCCGGAGAGGGCATCAAGGTCGCTGTCATCGACTCCGGGGTCAACTCGTCCACTCCGTCGCTCAAAGGCCAGGTTCTCAAGGGTCTGGATGCCACAGGGGTGAAGGGCGATGAAACCGACGACTATGACGGGCATGGGACGACCATGGCCGAATTGATCGCTGGTACAGGCCGCGGAGGCGGATTGCAGGGGTTGGCTCCCAAGGCGAAGATCATTCCCTACCGTGTTGCTCTGGGAGAGTTTCAAGAGGAGAACAAGGAAGATCCCTGGGATAAGTCGGTGGCGATCCGTGCGGCGGCCGATAGCGATGCCCAGATCATCAGCATGTCAATCGGCAGCGAATTCTTTGAACCCAAGGAAGAGCTCGCCATCAAGTATGCGGAGAGCAAGGGAAAGTTGCTCTTCGCGGCTGCTGGAAACTCCGGGCACAAGGAGAACAAGGGCGAGTATCCTGCCAAGTACCCGGAGGTTGTCGGGGTTGCTGCGGCAGCCCCCGAGGGTCGGACAGCCGAGTACTCCGAGCACGGAGAATTCGTCGATTTGGCATCCCCCGGCAATGACATTCCTGCCTGGTGTGACGCCACCTTCAAGAGCTACTGCGACGGCGACGGCGGCACCAGTGCCGCCACCGCCATCGCCTCCGCCTCCGCCGCCCTCATCTGGTCCGCCAACCCCGACTGGACCGCCAACCAGGTCCTCCGCGTCATGTTCGAGAGCGCGGGCAAGGGCAAGGACGGCAAGGGGAAGGGGCTCAGCAACTACTACGGCCACGGCGTTGTCCGGCCGGGGGCACACATCAACCGGGGGCTCGGGAAGCCGGGTGACCCCGACATCAGTCCGTTGACCAACAAGCGGACCGGTGGGGCCGGTGCGTCGGCGGCTCCTTCCGCATCAGGCGCGTCACAACCGGGCGAGGGCGCGGACGGCACCGCTCCCGCCGTGGCAGGCTCCGGCGACACGCCGGAGCAGGAGAAGGCGGGGAGGACGGAGAGCGCCGCCAAGTCCGAGGACGAGAGCAGCCAGTTGGGCCTGATCCTCGGTGGTGCCGCGATCGTGGTCGTCCTCGCCGGAGGCGGCCTCCTCGTGGCCCGCAAGCGCCGCGCCGCCTGAGCCCGAGGGCACGGTGTTCCGCCGCCGGGGCAGGCGGCGGAACACGGTGGCGTGACCCGCCCATGAACCAGCACCATTCACCCGATCGAGTAGAAGCGAACGCAGCGAAGGGAAGACTCATCCATGTCGGATGTACAGAAGCTCGGTGATGAGGGCCTCAAGAGTCTCCAGGACGAGATCACCAAGAACTTCGAGGGCGTCAAGGCCCAGCTCCAGAGGCTCCACGGTGTCATCGACGACCTCGAGGGCAAGTGGAAGGGCATCGGCCACGGTGCCTTCGACTCGAAGCAGGCCGAGATCAACGAGGGCATGGTGCGCATCGCCAAGATGCTGCTCCACTTCCAGGAGGCGATCCAGGTCACCCGTACCACCGCCGGCAACACCGAAGAGGACGTTCGCGCGGCGCTGCAGGGCGTCGACGTCACCGCCGGGTTCAGCGGCGACGCGGGCGCGACCAGGGCCGCCACCTCGAACATCAGCGGCTACTGAGCCCGGCCCACCGCATCACCGGCGACACACACCACCCACACACAGCATTCGGAGGACCCATGGCGAACAACGGCGGCGCGGACATGATCGTCACCTATACGGCGCTGCAGCAGGCTGCCGCGACCATCGACAAGCAGGCCGGGGAGCTGGACCGGAGCCTGGAGGCCATCCAGGGCAAGCTCCGCAGCATCTCCAGCACCTTCGAGGGTGAGGCCGCCACGGCCGCTGAGGCCTACCACAAGCAGTGGGACAAGGAGACGCGGATGATCCACACCGCGCTCCAGGGCATCGCCCGCGCCGTGCGCGACGCGGCCCCCGCGTACCAGGCCGGTGACCGGAAGGCCGCAGGCTACTTCTAGGAGCCCGCCGCGCGCGGGAATCCGTACCGGCGCCGGTGTGGGTATGCGCGGGAGATGCCCACTCCGCGGACCGTGGCCCGGCCCCCTCACCCGAGGGGACCGGGCCACAGCGCTTCCCCGACCCCGAGCGCAGGAGAGCCGGCCCGGCACGGCACCGGCCCGGCCCGGAACCGGCCCGGCCCGGAACCGGCCCGGCACGGAACCGGCCCGGCACGGAGACGCCCGGGCCGCCGAAGCGACCCGGGCGCACTCCCACCCGTACCCCGGCGGGCACCAACCCCGCCCGAGGCCCCACACACCTCACATGTGCTCGTCCGCGGGCATGAGACCCGTCTGCACCAGCGGGTTCCCGCGCTGGCGAGACACGAAGACCCCCCGGCCCGCGGGCATCGGCCGCATCCGCGCACCGCCCAGCACATCGCCCTCCTGCGGATCGCCGGAGAGCAGCACACCCTGCGCGCCGAGCTCCATCATCCGCTGCATGAACGACTCGTACGCGGCCCGGCTCGCCCCCGCCCCGCTGCGGGCGATGATGAAGCGGACGCCCACGTCGCGCGCGAAGGGCAGCAGCTCCGTGAGCTTCGCCAACGGGTTGCCGCTCGATGTGGACACCAGGTCGTAGTCGTCGACGACCACGAAGACCGAGGGCCCCCGCCACCAGCTGCGCTCCCGCAACTGCTGGGCCGTGACATCCGCCGACGGGGTGCGGCGCTGCATCAGATCGGCCAGCGCGTCCACATGGTGCTCCATGTTGTTGGACATGGGGACGTACTCCGCCAGATGCGTCGGCGGGGTGACGTCCAGCAGCGCCCGCCGGTTGTCGATGACGAAGAACTTGCAGGAGTCACCGTCGTACCGCTCGCACAACTGCTTGATCAGCAGCCGCAGCAGATTCGACTTGCCGGACTCGCTCTCGCCGAAGACCAGGAAGAACGGGTCGCGGTCGAAGTTGACGAAGACGGGCTCCAGATTGTTCTCGTCGATCGCGAAGGCGACCCCGCGGCCCGGGTCGGCCGACCCGGCCGGGAGGTTCCCCGCCGGCAGCTCGCGCGGCAGCAGACGCACCTTCGGGGCGCCCGGTGCCGTCCAGTGCCGGGTGACCTCCTGGCTCATCGCCGTCGTCGCCTCCGACAGATCACTGGACGAGCTGATGCCGTCGATACGCGGCACCGCCGCCATGAAGTGCAGCTTCTCCGGGGTCAGACCGCGCCCCGGCACTCCGGTCGGCACATTGACGGCGGCCTTCCGGTCCAGCTCCGAGTCCATGGTGTCACCGAGCCGCAGTTCCAGCCGGTTCATCAGATGGTCCTTGAGGTTGGCGCGCACCTCCATCGAGCGGGACGCCGTGAGGACCAGATGGATGCCGTAGCCGAGACCGCGCGCCGCGATCTCCAGGACGGCCGGCTCCAGGCCCTCGTACTCGGTGCGGAAGTTGCCCCAGCCGTCGATGAGCAGAAAGACATCGCCCCACGGCTGCTCGGTCGTCGAGATCTCACCGCGCGCCCGCATCCTGCGGAAGGTGGCGATGGAGTCGATGCCCGAGCCGCGGAAGTACTCCTCGCGGCGGGACATGATCCCGTACACCTCCGCGACGGTGCGCCGCACGCGCTCGGGGTCGAGCCGTGACGCGACCCCGCCGACATGCGGCAGACCGGTCGTCGACGACAGACCGCCGCCACCGAAGTCGAGTCCGTAGAACTGGACCTCCTGCGGAGTGTGCGTGAGCGCGAACCCGGCGACCAGGGTGCGCAGCAGCGTCGACTTCCCGGACTGCGGGCCGCCGACGATCTGCATATGTCCGGCCGCGCCGGAGAAGTCCCGGTAGAGGGGGTCGCGGCGCTGCTCGAAGGGCTTGTCCACCACGCCGAGGGGTACGACCAGCCGGCCGGCGCCCTCGTACCCGGGCACGGTCAGTCCGCGGCCCGGCACACTCGCCAGACCCGGCAGCAGCTCGTCCAGCGGCGGCGGGTTGTCCAGCGGCGGCAGCCACACCCGGTGGGCCTCGGCGCCCCGGCCCTCCAGGCGGCGCACGATCACATCCAGTACGGAGTCGGCGAGCGCGTCGTCCTCGGCGGCCCGCGCCTCCGGTACGGCGGTCGCGGCATCGGGCGCGGCGTACCGCACCGGCACCGGGGCCGCGGTGAACGGAACGGGCCTGCGGTCCACCGGAAGCCGCCCGCCGGGGACCGCCGCGCGGGCGGCGCCCGCCCGGTAGACCCCGGACACATAGGCGGCCTTGAACCGCACCATCTCGTCCGTGCCGAACTTCAGATACCCGGAGCCGGGGACGTTCGGCAGGGAGTACGCGTCCGGCACACCGAGCGCGGCACGCGACTCGGCCGCCGAGAAGGTCCGCAGGCCCACCCGGTACGACAGATACGTCTCCAGGCCGCGGAGGCGGCCCTCCTCCAGCCGCTGCGAGGCCAGCAGCAGATGCACCCCGAGCGACCGGCCGATCCGGCCGATCTGGACGAACATCTCGATGAAGTCGGGCATCGCCGTCAGCAGCTCGCTGAACTCGTCGATGACCAGCACCAGCGAGGGAATGGGCTGGAGCGCGGCGCCCGCGGCGCGCGCCTTCTCGTAGTCGTGGATGTTGGAGTAGTTGCCCGCGTCGCGGAGCATCTCCTGCCGGCGGTTCAGCTCACCGCGGATGGAGTCGCCCATGCGGTCCACCAGCGTCAGATCGTCCGCGAGGTTGGTGATCACCGCCGCGACATGCGGCATCTGCGACATGCCGGCGAAGGTGGCGCCGCCCTTGAAGTCCGCGAGAACGAAGTTGAGCGTCTCCGAGGAGTGGGTGACCGCCAGACCCAGGACCAGCGTCCGCAGCAGCTCCGACTTCCCGGAGCCGGTGGCGCCGACGCAGAGTCCGTGCGGACCCATGCCCTCCTGCGCGGCCTCCTTGAGGTCCAGCATCACCGGGGTGCCGTCCTCGCCGACCCCGATCGGCACCCGCAGCCGCTCGGACTGCGAACGGGGCCGCCAGGTGCGGCTCACATCCACGGAGGCCGCGTCGCCCAGATTCAGCAGATCGGTGAAGTCCAGATTGGCCAGCAGCGGCTGGTCGTCGTCGCCGCCGGTGCCCACCCGCAGCGGGGCGAGCTGGCGGGCGAGCGCCTCGGCGGCCTCGGGGCTCAGCAGATCCGGCACCCCGTCGTAGACCAGCCCGTGCCCCGACTCCAGCTGGAGCGCGCCGGGCCGGACGCTGATGGAGAGACCGCCGCGCGCACCGGAGACCTCGCCGGTGACGATCTCGATGACCGTCACCCCCTGGAGCCCCTCGGCCGCCGCCAGCGCGGAGACCGGCGGTACGGACTGACCGTCGAGGACCACCACCACATGCGGCTGGTCCAGCAGCGGATGCCCGGCGCCCTGGAACCGGGGGCGGCCCTCCAGGTGCGCCGCGAGCATCTCCTCCAGGTCGCGCGCGTCGGTGGTGATCAGCCGCCTGCTGCCGGCGCCGTCACCGGCGCCCGCGGCCTGCACGTGCGGCAGCCACTTCGCCCACTCCCAGTGCTCCACCGCCTCCCGTCCGGCGGCGACGGCGACGACGAGATCCTCGGGGGAGTGCAGCGAGGCGAGCGAGCCGATCATCGTCCGGGCGGTGCCGCGCACCGCGTCGGCGTCCCCGCTGACGGTCAGATGGTAGAAAGCCCGGAGCGATACGGCCATGGGCAGCCCGTCGAGCGTGGAGTGCGCCGTGAGGAACTGCCGCATGGCACCCGCCGTCAGCGGCTCCAGCTCGTCCACCGGCGCGGTCTCCGGCGCGACCAGCGGGGTGGCGAGCGGCTGGGTGCCCAGACCCACGCGCACCTGCCCGAAGTCGGCATCGCCGATCCGCCGTTCCCAGACCCGGCTGCCCTCGGCGACCAGCGCCCACAACTGCTCGGGCGACGGGTGCAGGTAGTACTGCTCGTCGCGCTGGAGCCGGGCGGTCCGCAGCACCCCCCGCCGGGTCTGCGTCAGATACTTCAGATAGTCGCGGCGCAGATCGGCGAGTTCCCCCTGCGTGCCACGCCGGTAGCGGACCAGCATCGCGATGGCCATGGCGATCGTCGACGCAATCATGACCATGCCCATGATCCGCATGATCGGATTCGGCGTGATGAAGAAGAAGACCACCGAACCGCCCATGCCCAGCATGGGCAGCAACTGCATGAGCGCGCCCTCCTGCTGGCCTCTCGGCAACTCGGGCGGGGGTTGCAGCTGCACGTGCTCGCCGGGTACCTCGGAAGGCAGGACCCGTGGTGGGCGCTTGACGACGATCTGACTCACCAGCTCACCAATTCCCTTGCCGGACGGAAATGTTCCTATCGGCGCCCCCGTGGCGACGGGCTCCGTCCGCGGGGACGGATTCTACTTTCGGCGGGGGCGGGAGGTGGGCGGTAGGGTGGCGCGATGTGTTTGCGCACCCACTGAACTTCCGCAAAAATCGGGAATTTCGGAGAGCGGTGCGGGACCGTGGGTGAATACTCCGCAGCCGCGCCGAACCTGTCGGCCGGTCGGTCCGCCGAACCTGTCGGCCGGTCGGTCCGCCGAACCTGTCGGCCGGTCCGCCATGTACGCCCGGGCCGCCGCGTACGCACACCGCGAGCACACCGAACGGACACCGAATCACCGCACGACGACGATGTACCGCACCGCACCGCACGACGACGTACCGCACCGCACCGCACCACATGACGGCACCACCACACAGGCAGAACGAATCACCGCCCGATGTTTCACCGCGTCTCACCGCGTCTCACCGTGATTCGCCGTGTTTCATCGCGGTTCACATGATTCACAGGATTCACCGCACAGAGCACACGAAGTTCACGAGGGGATGCAGCAGGTGAGTATGACGGCCCCAGCGGCGGCCACCGGAGCGGGTCACCCCGGCCAGGCCACCCCGTCCAGCAACGGAACCGGCTTCTGCCGCGTCACCGTCGTCGCCCCCGACGGCCGTGTCGACGTGGCACTGCCCGAAGACATCGCCGTCGCCGACCTCTACCCGGAGATCCTCCGCCTCTCCGGCCAGAGCCCCACCCCCGGCGCCCCCGTCGGCTACCACCTGGTGCGCCGCGACGGCACCGTCCTCGACGGCGCCCGCTCCCTCGGAGCCCAGCGCATCCTCGACGGCGAGCTGCTCTCGCTGCGCCCCTTCGCCGAATCCCTCCCCCCGGCGGTCTTCGACGACGTCACCGACGCCGTCGCCACCGCCGTCGCCCGCGACCGCACGCTGTGGAGCGACGCCCTCATGCGCGGCGCCGGGCTCTTCGGCGGCTCCGTGCTGCTCCTGCTGCTCGCCTTCGTGCTGTGGTCCTCCGCACCCGGCCACGACATGCACGGCCTCCAGGGCATCCTGGCCGCCGTCGCGGGCGTGCTGCTGCTCGCCCTGGCCTGCGTCCGCGCCCGGGTGTACGACGACCGGGCCTCGGCCGTCGCCCTGGGCCTCGGCGCCATGGCCAACGCCGCCGTCGCCGGATCGGGACTGCTGCCGCCCGCCGACGGCCAGGGCATCGGCCGGCTCCACTTCCTGCTCGCCTGCGCCGCCGTACTGGTCGTCGCCGTGATCCTCACCATCGTCGCCCCCGGCGGCGACGGCCCCTTCGTCGCCTTCGTCCTCGCCTCCGCCACCGGTCTGCTGGTGACCTTCCTCGCGATCGTCCACCGGCTGGAGCCGACCGAGACCGCCGCCGTGTGCGCCCCGCTCGCCGTCGGCACCCTCGCCTTCCTGCCCGGCCTCTCCACCCGCTTCGCCCGCCTCCCCATCGGCTTCGACCCTCCCCGCACCGCCATCGGCGGCTACGGCGACGAGCCCGAGCCCCAGGGCGCGGTCGACGCCGAGCGCATCGCCGCCCAGGCCCGGCGCGGCCATGAGCTGCTCGTCGGCCTGGTCGGCGGCTGCGCGCTGGTGGCCGTGGGCGCCGCCGCCGTGCTCGGCTTCTCCGCCGATGTGTGGGGACAGCTCCTCGCCCTCGCCACCGGTGTCGCCATGCTCATGCGGGCCCACCTCTTCCGCTACACCGCACAGGTCGGCTGCGCCCTCGCCGCCGGTCTCGGCGCCCTGGCCCTGCTCGGTCTCGGGCTCTGCCTCAACCCCCCGCACACCCTGATGCGCGAGGCCCTGCGCGGCGACAGCTCCGGCCTCGACATCCGTACGATCTGGCTGGCCGCCGCCGTCGCGGCGGTCGCCGCCCTGATCACCGCCATCGGGCTGATCGTCCCGCGCACCGGCGTCACCCCCTTCTGGGGCCGCTTCCTGGAGATCGCCGAGACGTGCGTCCTGCTCACCCTGCTGCCCCTCGCCCTGGCGGTCTTCGACGTCTACCACGCCATCCGCGCCACCACCTCGTGAAACCCTCCCGGGCCCGGTACCGGGCCCGGGAGGGAGCCCGGGGAAGAGCCGAGGGCAGCGACTGGTACGCTGGGTGACGGCCGTTTGTGTACGCGTTCCCGGGTTCCCCTGGGGGCTGCGCTCATCGGACCTCCGCCTCCGAGTCACGAAAGCTCCCCTGAGACCAAGACCAGGGCACTCGTCGGCGCACGAACACCACCAGAGGAGTACCGAGTGTCTCTCGACGCCGCTACCAAGAAGCAGATCATGACCGAGTTCGGCACCAAGGAGGGCGACACCGGCTCCCCCGAGGTCCAGGTCGCCATGCTCTCGCGCCGCATCTCGGACCTGACCGAGCACCTCAAGACCCACAAGCACGACCACCACTCCCGCCGTGGTCTGCTGATCCTGGTCGGCCAGCGCCGCCGTCTGCTGCAGTACCTGGCCAAGAAGGACATCCAGCGCTTCCGTGCGCTCGTCGACCGCCTCGGCATCCGCCGCGGTGCGGCCGGCGGCGCCAAGTAAGACGCCGTGGAGGGAGCGGTTCCCACTGAGAGGGAGCCGCTCCCTTTTGCTGTACACGCCGTACGGGCCGTCCACGGCGTCCACGCCGTGAACCCGGCGGCCCGGGGCCGTGCGCAACCGGCGGCCCGGGCCCGTACCGCACCCCAGCGGTACGGAAAGTGCCCGGCCCGGCCCACTCGGTCACCTCCGCGTGACCCGCTGTGCGTGCGCGACGCACCGGACGGCAATTAGTCTGGACACGCACAGAGCATCACCGAACGACACAACGCACCACTGAAGACGCACCACTGAAGAGCGAGAAGCCGACTCGCCGCCGCCGGTCCTCGGTAGTGGCTCCCGGAGTCGAGTCCGACCCCGGGTGCTTCGATCGAAGACCGGCCCAGTACGAGAGCTTCTCCGCAGGTCCTCCCGCCACACGGGCGAGGGGACGAAAGACGCAAAGTAACGGAGAAAACGCTAGTGGAGAACGAGACCCACTACGCCGAGGCCGTCATTGACAACGGCACCTTCGGCACCCGCACCATCCGCTTCGAGACGGGCCGCCTGGCCAAGCAGGCCGCCGGCTCCGCCGTGGCGTACCTGGACGACGACACCATGGTGCTGTCGGCCACCACCGCTTCGAAGAAGCCCAAGGACCAGCTCGACTTCTTCCCCCTCACGGTGGACGTCGAGGAGCGGCAGTACGCGGCCGGCAAGATCCCCGGCTCCTTCTTCCGCCGCGAGGGCCGTCCCTCCGAGGACGCGATCCTCACCTGCCGTCTGATCGACCGGCCGCTGCGCCCCTCCTTCAAGAAGGGCCTGCGCAACGAGATCCAGATCGTTGAGACGATCATGGCGCTCAACCCCGACCACCTGTACGACGTGGTCGCGATCAACGCCGCCTCCTGCTCCACGCAGCTCGCGGGCCTGCCCTTCTCGGGTCCCATCGGCGGCACCCGGGTCGCGCTGATCAAGGGCCAGTGGGTCGGCTTCCCGACCCACACCGAGCTGGAGGACGCCGTCTTCGACATGGTCGTCGCCGGCCGTGTCCTGGACGACGGCGATGTCGCGATCATGATGGTCGAGGCCGAGGCCACCACGAAGACCATCCAGCTCGTCAAGGACGGCGCCGAGGCTCCCACCGAGGAGATCGTCGCCGCCGGCCTCGAGGCCGCGAAGCCCTTCATCAAGGCGCTCTGCAAGGCCCAGGCCGACCTCGCCGCCAAGGCCGCCAAGCCCGAGGGCGAGTTCCCGGTCTTCCTGGACTACCAGGACGACGTCTACGACGCGCTGGCATCGGCCGTCAAGGGCGAGCTGGCCCAGGCGCTCACCATCGCGGGCAAGCAGGACCGCGAGGCCGAGCTGGACCGCGTCAAGGAGCTGGCCGCCGAGAAGCTCCTCCCGGCCTTCGAGGGCCGCGAGAAGGAGATCTCCGCCGCCTACCGCTCGCTGACCAAGAACCTGGTGCGCGAGCGCGTCATCAAGGACAAGGTCCGCATCGACGGCCGCGGCGTCACGGACATCCGTACGCTCGCCGCCGAGGTCGAGGCCATCCCGCGCGTGCACGGCTCGGCGCTGTTCGAGCGTGGCGAGACCCAGATCCTGGGCGTCACCACCCTGAACATGCTCCGCATGGAGCAGCAGCTGGACACCCTCTCCCCGGTGACCCGCAAGCGCTACATGCACAACTACAACTTCCCGCCCTACTCCGTCGGTGAGACCGGCCGCGTCGGTTCGCCGAAGCGCCGCGAGATCGGCCACGGCGCGCTCGCCGAGCGCGCGATCGTGCCGGTGCTGCCGACGCGCGAGGAGTTCCCGTACGCGATCCGTCAGGTCTCCGAGGCCCTCGGCTCCAACGGCTCCACCTCCATGGGCTCGGTCTGCGCCTCCACCATGTCGCTGCTGAACGCCGGTGTGCCGCTGAAGGCCCCCGTCGCCGGTATCGCCATGGGCCTGATCTCCCAGGAGATCGACGGCAAGACGCACTACGTCGCCCTCACCGACATCCTCGGTGCGGAGGACGCCTTCGGCGACATGGACTTCAAGGTCGCCGGCACCAAGGAGTTCGTCACCGCCCTCCAGCTCGACACCAAGCTGGACGGCATCCCGGCCTCCGTCCTGGCCGCCGCCCTCAAGCAGGCCCGTGACGCCCGCCTCCACATCCTCGACGTGATGATGGAAGCGATCGACACCCCGGACGAGATGTCCCCCAACGCCCCGCGGATCATCACCGTCAAGATCCCCGTGGACAAGATCGGCGAGGTCATCGGCCCCAAGGGCAAGATGATCAACCAGATCCAGGAGGACACCGGCGCCGAGATCACGATCGAGGACGACGGCACCATCTACATCGGTGCCGCCGACGGCCCGGCCGCCGAGGCCGCCCGCGCCACGATCAACGGCATCGCCAACCCGACCATGCCGGAGGTCGGCGAGCGCTACCTGGGCACGGTCGTCAAGACCACCACCTTCGGTGCGTTCGTCTCCCTGCTCCCGGGCAAGGACGGCCTGCTGCACATCTCGCAGATCCGCAAGCTCGCCGGTGGCAAGCGCGTGGAGAACGTCGAGGACGTGCTCGCGGTCGGCTCCAAGGTCCAGGTCGAGATCGCCGAGATCGACTCCCGCGGCAAGCTCTCCCTGATCCCCGTGATCGAGGGCGAAGCCTCCGCCGACGAGAAGGACGACGCTGCCAAGTGACGTCGCGCAGTCCCCGTGCGACGGCCCGTGCCTCTTCCCAGGCACGGGCCGTCGCCCGTACCCAAACCCTTCTCCAGGGCGAGAACGGCATCGGCACGGTCCGCCGCACCACCCTCCCCGGTGGGCTGCGCGTCGTCACCGAGACCCTGCCGTCCGTGCGCTCCGCCACCTTCGGCATCTGGGCCCATGTCGGCTCCCGTGACGAGACGCCGTCCCTGAACGGCGCCACGCACTATCTGGAGCACCTCCTCTTCAAGGGCACCGCGCGCCGGTCCGCCCTCGACATCTCCTCCGCGATCGACGCGGTCGGCGGCGAGATGAACGCCTTCACGGCGAAGGAGTACACCTGCTACTACGCCCGGGTGCTCGACACGGATCTGCCGCTCGCCATCGATGTGGTCTGCGACATGCTCACCGGCTCCCTGATCCTCCAGGAGGACGTGGACGCCGAGCGCGGGGTGATCCTCGAAGAGATCGCCATGACCGAGGACGACCCGGGCGACTGTGTGCACGACCTGTTCGCGCACACCATGTTCGGCGACACCCCCCTCGGCCGCCCCGTCCTCGGCACCGTCGACACGGTCAACGCGCTCACCGCCGAACGCGTCCGCCGCTTCTACCAGAAGCACTACGACCCCACCCATCTGGTGGTGGCCGCCGCGGGCAATGTCGACCACGCCACCGTGGTGCGCCAGGTCCGCCGCGCCTTCGAGAAGGCCGGCGCCCTCACCCGTACGGACGCGGTCCCGCTCGCCCCCCGCGACGGCCGCCGGGCCGTGCGCACCGCCGGCCGGGTCGAGCTCCAGAACCGCAGGACCGAGCAGGCGCACGTCGTCCTCGGCATGCCCGGCCTGGCCCGCACCGACGAGCGCCGCTGGGCCCTCGGCGTGCTGAACGCCGCACTCGGCGGAGGCATGTCCTCCCGCCTCTTCCAGGAGGTGCGGGAGAAGCGCGGTCTGGCCTACAGCGTCTACTCGTACACCTCGGGCTTCGCCGACTGCGGGCTCTTCGGCGTGTACGCGGGCTGCCGCCCCAGCCAGGTCCACGACGTCCTCAAGATCTGCCGCGACGAACTCGACCGGGTCGCGTCGCACGGTCTCGACGACGACGAGATCGGCCGCGCCATCGGCCAGCTCTCCGGCTCCACCGTCCTCGGCCTGGAGGACACCGGCGCGCTGATGAACCGTATCGGCAAGAGCGAACTCTGCTGGGGAGAGCAGATGTCCGTGGACGACATGCTCGCGAACATCGCGGCCGTCACCCCCGACGACGTACGCGCGGTCGCGGCCGATGTCCTCGGCCACCGCCCCTCGCTCGCGGTGATCGGCCCGCTCAAGGACCGCCAGGCCGACCGGCTCCACGAGACGGTCTCCTAGGGAGTTCTCTCTCGGATCGGGCCGGATCGGCCAGGCGCGGCGCCAGGGCTCGCGAGCCCGGCAGGATCCGAGAGAGACGACCCGGCCTCCCACCCCGCCCGAACCCCGGCAAAGCGAAGGAAAGAGACGGATGAGCAAGGTGCGTGTGGCGGTCATCGGCGCCAAGGGCCGGATCGGCTCGGAAGCGGTACGGGCCGTGGAGGCCGCCGATGACCTGGAACTGGTCGCCGCCCTCGGCCGGGGCGACTCCCTGGACACCCTGGCCGGCGCCGGGGCCCAGGTCGCGGTCGAGCTGACCACCCCCGACGCGGTGATGGGCAACCTCGACCACTGCGTACGCCACGGCATCCACGCCGTCGTCGGCACCACCGGCTGGACCGACGACCGTCTCGCGCACCTCACCGCCGCTCTCGCCGGGTCCCCGGGGACCGGGGTGCTCATCGCCCCGAACTTCTCCATCGGCGCCGTCCTCACCATGGTCTTCGCCCAGCGGGCGGCCCGCTGGTTCGAATCCGCCGAGGTCGTGGAGTTGCACCACCCCCACAAGGCCGACGCCCCCAGCGGCACCGCCACCCGCACCGCCCAGCTGATCGCCGCCGCCCGCGCCGAGGCCGGCCTCGGCGCGCAGCCCGACGCGACGGCCACCGCGCTGGACGGCGCCCGGGGCGCCGATGTCGACGGAGTGCCCGTGCACTCGGTACGGCTCCGGGGGCTCCTGGCCCACCAGGAGGTCCTGCTCGGCGGTGAGGGCGAGACACTGACCATCCGGCACGACTCGCTGCACCACAGCAGCTTCATGCCGGGCATCCTGCTCGGTGTCCGCCGAGTCGGGAACACCCCGGGCCTCACCCTCGGCCTGGAACACTTCCTCGATCTGGGCTGATCCCATGCGCGCGAAAATCGTCTACATGATCACGGCAGCCGTCCTGGTCGTCTACTTCGTCCTGGTCGGCAGCCGCGGTGTGATGCTCATCCAGCAGGGCACACTGCTCACCGTCACCTTCGGCCTCGCGGTGCTGATCCTGCCGGTGATCGGTGTCTGGTTCCTCTGGAAGAACACCCAGTTCGTCACCCGGGCCAACCGGCTCGCGGCCGAACTGGACGCCGAGGGCGGACTCCCCGTCGACGAACTGGCCCGCACGCCGTCCGGCCGGATCGACCGCGACGCCGCCGACGCGGTCTTCGCCCGCCGGCGCGCGGAGACCGAGGACTCCCCGGACGACTGGCGCTGCTGGTTCCGTCTCGCCGTCGCCTACCACGACGCCCGGGACACCCCGAGGGCCCGCAGGGCCATGCAGCGGGCCATCGCCCTCCACGCGGCTCCGGAGCGCGCCCCCCGCTGACCGCGGGGTCCGCCTCCCGGCCGGGAGGCGGACCTCAGGACGGGCGGTACTCCGCGCCCCACGCCTCCACCGTGTCCGCCGCCCGGTCGAAGGCCTCCACCCGCGACAGGAAGTCCGCGTTGTGGTCGGTGAGCAGCGGCATCGGCTCGCTCTGTCCCTGGCGTACGAGAACGAGCGCCTGGCCCTGGACGGTGCGCGGCAGCCCGAGCCAGCGAACCGGCTGCTGAACGGTCCGTACCGCGGTCGTCTTGGCCCAGGGCACGGTGGTCGTGGTCAGGAGCCCCACCCTCCGCACACCGTGGCGGCTCACCCACACCCCCACCCGCAGCAGCCGCAGCGCCGCGGTGATCAGCGCGAGGCCGACGGCCGCGCAGACCAGGGCGCCGGAGGCCGCCCCGGCGAACGCGATGATCATCATCGCGAGCAGGACGAACGAGGCGAGCAGCAGGGCGAGGGCCGAAACCCCCACCCGCCAGGGCCCCGGACGGTACGGACGCCGCCACTGGTCGTGGTCGTCGAAAGGCAGCGCGATGTCGTCCGCCGCCGCGTCAAACGCACGGTCGGCCGTCAGAAAGGGCAGGGGCACGACTGATCCTCACTCACCAGCACACTCGATCGGGGGCTGTGACGGGTGAGGCTACCGAGGCGATCTCCGGCCGACCACCCCCGGGGGGCCGTACGAGTTCAGCGGCGCTCGGTCGCCTCGGACTGCTGGGTGTTGCCCGGGGTCTGCCCCGACTCCAGCGCGGGGAGCCCGAAGAGCAGTGAGCCGGCCAGCCCGGCGGCCAGGGTCAGACCTATCAGCGCACGGCCCACGAGCTGCGCGGCGCCGGGCCGCTGACGCGGCGGGGGAGTGACATTGCTGCGGAAGCTCTCGCTCTCGGCCACAAAGGAGAACGGGACGGCCTCTCGCCGGCGGAACATCAGGTTCACGCTCCTTGATACGGGGATGGTGCCCGGGTCGTTTCCCGGGCCGGGTGGTGCGGCCGCGTCTGGCGCGGCCTCTACTCGTACAGACGCGCGGGACGCCGATTCGGTGCCCGATTTCACCGAATCGGCGCAAGCGGGTGGCGCGGGGGAGGCCGGGACCGGGTGGACTAGAGTGGACGCCGCCCGGCACACCCCCTGGAAGGACCCTCGGTGACCGACACCCCCGACGAGACCGCGACTCCCCGATTCCGCGGTGATGTCACCGTGGAACTGGTGAAGCACACCGCGGCGGACACCGATGTGCTGTGGGCCGCTCGTGTCTCCACGGCCGGTGAGCAGTCGCTGGAGGAGCTCCAGAAGGACCCGGAGCGCTCGAAGGGCCTCATCAACTACCTGATGCGGGACCGCCACGGCAGCCCCTTCGAGCACAACTCGATGACCTTCTTCATCAGCGCCCCGATCTTCGTCTTCCGCGAGTTCATGCGGCACCGCGTGGGCTGGTCGTACAACGAGGAGTCGGGCCGCTACCGGGAGCTGGAGCCGGTCTTCTACGTCCCCGCCCAGGACCGCAAGCTGGTCCAGGAGGGCCGCCCCGGGAAGTACGTCTTCGTCGACGGCAGCCCGGAGCAGCACAAGGTCGTCGGGGAGGCCATGGAGGACTCCTACCGGCGCGCCTACGAGACCTACCAGGAGATGCTGGCCGCCGGCATCGCCCGCGAGGTGGCCCGCGCGGTCCTTCCCGTGGGGCTCTTCTCCTCGATGTACGCCACCTGCAACGCCCGCTCGCTGATGCACTTCCTCGGGCTGCGGACCCAGCACGAACAGGCCAGGGTGCCGTCCTTCCCCCAGCGGGAGATCGAGATGGTCGGCGAGCGGATGGAGGAGCACTGGGCCCGTCTCATGCCGCTCACCCATGGCGCCTTCAACGCGAATGGCCGTATCGCCCCCTGACCGGAATCAGCTCTCTGACCTGTGCGGCAGCCCTTCACCGGGACAGAGAAGAGAACATGCGTGCGGATTTCGCCGGTGAAGTGTCCGCATTGCGGTATTTCATGAAGTTCATCTAGGCTGATCAAACGGACCCGGCACTGCCTGACCCCCCGAGCAGGCAGTGCCGGGCTCCTCACAGCCACGATGTACGTCACGCCCTCCAGGGGACACAGCGTGCTGAGCAACGAGTAGCGTGTTACCCATGGCTCCGATCTCCACTCCGCAGACCCCATTCGGGCGGGTCCTCACCGCCATGGTCACGCCCTTCACGGCGGACGGCGCACTCGACATCGACGGCGCACAGCGCCTGGCGGCCCATCTGGTGAACGCAGGCAACGACGGCCTGATCATCAGTGGCACCACCGGCGAGTCGCCCACCACCAGCAACGCGGAGAAAGACCAGCTCGTACGGGCGGTACTGGAGGCGGTGGGAGACCGGGCCCATGTCGTGGCCGGCGTCGGCACCAACGACACCCGCCACAGCGTCGAACTGGCCGAGGCCGCCGCCCGCGCCGGCGCGCACGGCCTCCTCGCGGTCACGCCGTACTACAACAAGCCCCCCCAGGAGGGCCTGCTCCGGCACTTCACGGCCATCGCCGACGCCACCGAGCTGCCCGTGATGCTCTACGACATCCCCGGCCGCAGCGGCGTCCCGATCGACACCGAAACGATTGTGCGGCTCGCCGAGCACCCGAGGATCGTCGCCAACAAGGACGCCAAGGGCGACCTCGGCCGCGCCAGCTGGGCCATCGCCCGCAGCGGCCTCGCCTGGTACTCCGGCGACGACATGCTCAACCTTCCGCTGCTCTCCGTGGGCGCCGTCGGCTTCGTCTCCGTCGTCGGCCATGTCATCACCCCCGAGCTGCGCGCCCTGCTCGACGCCCATCTCAACGGCGACGTGCAGAAAGCCACCGAGATCCACCAGCGGCTGCTCCCCGTCTTCACCGGCATGTTCCGCACCCAGGGCGTCATCACCTCCAAGGCCGCCCTCAACCTCCAGGGCCTCCCGGCCGGCCCGCTCAGGCTCCCCCTCGTGGAGCTCTCCCCGGAGGAAACCGCACAGCTGAAGATCGACCTGGCGGCCGGCGGGGTACAGCTGTGACCACAGACTTCACAACTGAATACAAGAACAAATAAACACAAACACGGAAAACCGGCCGTCCGTGGCCGGGCACTGACAACAGCAAGTGCACGACAGTCACGTACGCCACGTGCCTCCGCGGCGCGTGGCGTACGTGGTGAAGGAGAGTCTTTTGAGTCATCCGCATCCAGAACTCGGCGCCCCGCCGAAGCTCGCCAAGGGCGGCCTCAGGGTCACCCCGCTCGGCGGCCTCGGTGAGATCGGCCGGAACATGACGGTTTTCGAATACGGAGGCCGGCTGCTCATCGTCGACTGCGGCGTCCTCTTCCCCGAGGACGAGCAGCCCGGGGTCGACCTGATCCTGCCGGACTTCACCACCCTCCGGGACCGTCTCGACGACATCGAGGGCATCGTCCTCACCCACGGCCACGAGGACCACATCGGCGGTGTCCCCTATCTGCTCCGGCTGAAGCAGGACATCCCGCTGATCGGCTCCAAGCTGACCCTCGCGCTGATCGAGGCGAAGCTCCAGGAGCACCGCATCCGCCCCTACACCCTCGAAGTCACCGAGGGGAACCGCGAGCGCATCGGCCCCTTCGACTGCGAGTTCATCGCGGTCAACCACTCCATCCCGGACGCGCTGGCCGTGGCCATCCGCACCCCCGCGGGCATGGTGGTCCACACCGGTGACTTCAAGATGGACCAGCTCCCGCTGGACAACCGCCTCACCGACCTCCACGCCTTCGCGCGGCTCAGCGAGGAGGGCATCGACCTCCTTCTGTCCGACTCGACCAACGCCGAGGTCCCGGGGTTCGTCCCGCCCGAGCGCGAGATCTCCAGCGTTCTCCGCCAGGTCTTCGCGAACGCCCAGAAGCGCATCATCGTGGCGAGCTTCGCCAGCCATGTGCACCGCATCCAGCAGATCCTCGACGCCGCGCACGAGTACGGCCGGCGGGTCGCCTTCGTCGGCCGCTCGATGGTCCGCAACATGGGCATCGCGCGCGACCTGGGCTATCTGCGGGTCCCGGCCGGCCTCGTCGTCGACGTCAGATCGCTCGACGACCTGCCGGACCACGAGGTCGTCCTCGTCTGCACGGGCTCCCAGGGCGAGCCCATGGCGGCTCTCTCCCGCATGGCCAACCGCGACCACCAGATCCGTATCGTCCAGGGCGACACCGTCATCCTGGCCTCCTCCCTGATCCCGGGGAACGAGAACGCGGTGTACCGCGTGATCAACGGACTGACCCGCTGGGGCGCCAATGTGATCCACAAGGGCAACGCCAAGGTCCATGTCTCGGGCCACGCCTCGGCCGGCGAGCTGCTGTACTTCTACAACATCTGCAAGCCGAAGAACCTGATGCCGGTCCACGGCGAATGGCGCCATCTGCGCGCCAACGCCGAACTCGGCGCGCTGACGGGTGTCCCCAAGGACCACATCGTCATCGCGGAGGACGGCGTCGTGGTCGACCTGGTGGACGGCAAGGCCAGGATCGTCGGCAAGGTCCAGGCCGGATATGTGTATGTCGACGGCCTCTCGGTCGGCGATGTCACCGAGTCCTCCCTCAAGGACCGCCGCATCCTCGGCGACGAGGGCATCATCTCGGTCTTCGTCGTGGTCGACTCCACCACCGGCAAGGTCGTCGGCGGACCGCACCTCCAGGCCCGGGGCTCCGGCATCGACGATTCCGCCTTCGACGGGGTCATCCCGAGGATCGAGGAGGCCATCGCCAAGGCCGGCTCCGACGGTGTCGCCGAGCCGCACCAGCTCCAGCAGTTGGTCCGCCGGACGGTGGGCAAGTGGGTCTCCGACACCTACCGCCGCCGGCCCATGATCCTCCCGGTCGTGGTCGAGGTCTGACGGTCTGACGTCGCACAACCCGGAGCGGGGCGCCTCGATTTGCATCGGGGCGCCCCGCTCCAGTAGGTTTACGGCTCCGCCCAGGGGGAACCCGACGCATTCAAGCGCTCGGACCAAGTGAACCCGAATGGGCGGGAAATTCCGACTCAGAACCTCTGATAAAGTCGGAGCAGCCGAAAGGCGAAAGGCCGGTCCAACTGGCCGCTGGATCTGAATCCAAGTCCGGAAACGGAATGGGAAAACGGTCTG
>NZ_JBSFER010000036.1:0-62072 GCF_053594535.1 Streptomyces sp. NPDC001889 | reverse complement strand
AGCGGCGGGGTGCGGCCCGCCCCCCGGGGCGGGGCGGCCGCCGCCCCCCACCCCGCGGACCCGGCCGTCGCCGCCCTGCGCCGCGCCGAGGCCCTGCGCGCGGAGGCCCTCGCCGGGGCGGCCGTCCCGCACGCCCGCGCCGGCCGCGACCACCTCCCGGAGGCCGCCGGATGTCACTGATCACCACCCTCGCCCGGCTGGAGGCGGTGGAGAGCGGCCGGGCCCGCCCGCTGGCCACCGTCCGCCACCGGTATCTGGCCGACCGGCCCCTCGTCCTCGTGCCGCTGACCACCGCGGGCGAGGCCGGGGCCCCGCTCGGCGCGCTCGTCGGCACCGACCCCGCGCGGCCCCGGCTGCTGACCGTGGCCCAGCCGCGCGACCGCGAGCTGCGCTTCGCCTTCCTCGCCGAGCTGGCCGACGCCGTCCTCCCGTACATCGACTCCTACGGCGACGAGACGGAACAGGTCGAGCGGACCGAGGCCGACCCGGAGACCGGCAGGCGCGTCAAGGTCGAGGCCGAGCTGGCGGCGGACGCGCCCCAGCTGATCGTCCCCGGCAGGGCCGCCATCGAGTTCGTCCGGCTCCTCGGCCGCTCCATGCGCTTCCGCCGCACCGCCGAGCAGGACCCCGACACGCCCTACCCCGCCCCGCCGCGCGTCCCGCTCCTCGGCCGCTGGCTCACCCACTACGGCGAGCGGGCCCGGGTCCCGGGGTCGTCACTGCTGCTCTCGGCCACCGACCTCCTCGGCCGGCACTGGGCGACCGGCCAGTCCTCGCTGGAGGACCAGCACCTGGGCGCGCTGCTCGCCTGGATCGACCCGCCGGACGGCGGCTCCGGGGCCGAGGCCGCGCTCCGCGCCGAGACCGGCCGGGACGCCCGGGGCCAGCTCCTCTGCCCGCCCGCCGGGCCCGCCACCGACCCCGCCTTCGACAACCGGCTCCTCGCCCCCGCCGTCGAGTCCTACGACCGGGTCCGCCAGGCGCTCGCCGCCGCCGAGGAGGGCGCGCACGCGGACGGCTGGCTCGGACAGCTCTCCGTCGCCGAGCGGGAGATCCGCCGGCTGCTGCTCACCCAGATGGAGCCCACCTGGCAGGCGGTCTGGCGCGGTCTCGACCTGCTCCGGGAGCTGCCCGAGGGCGCCCGGGTCGCCGACCGCTGGACCCGCGACCGCTGGTCGTTCACCTCCCACCGCGACCGCGTCCTGGCCGGCGAGCCGCCCCAGCCGCGCCGTGACGACGCGGTCACCGCCGCCCGCAAGCTCGCCTCCCGCGAGACCGCCCAGGCGCGGCTGGACGCCCAGGAGGCGCTGGACGACCCGCTGGTGCTCGCCGGGCGCAGACTGGCCGGCGAGGCGTTCAGCGGCGAGGTCATCGAGGTGGTGATGGCGCGGGCGGATTCGGCGCGCCGCTCGCCCCGCCCCCTGGTCACCTTCCGCACCGACGACCGGCCCCGGCTCACCGAGCGCGTCAAGGTGTACCGCTCGCTCGACGGCAGGCCCCAGACGGCGGAGTTCGCCGGGTACGAGGCGCCCGATGTGCTGGTGCTCCGGATCACCGACCGGATGGGCCGGGGCAAGGACCCGGCGGAGGGGTCCGTACCCGCCAAGGGCGACCGGATCGACTGGACCCTGTTCGCCCACGACCAGCGGAGCGGGCCCGCTCTGCCGGAGCCGGAGGAGACGCCGTGGACCCACGGCGGCCCGCCCGGCACGGCGGCCGAGGACCCGGACCCGGTGACCCCGGAGGATGTGCTGTGACCGCCCGTGACCCCATGGGGAGCCCGCTCGGCCCCACCGCGCCCGGGGCCGGCCCCGGGACCGCCTTCGACCCCGCCGCCGCGGCGGCCGGGGTCACCGAGCGCATCCTCGCCGACACCCTGCACGGCACCGCCCGGGGCGTGGTCGTCGACTCCCCGCCCGGCGCGGGCAAGTCCACCCTCGTCGTCCGGGCCGCCCGTGAACTGGCCGCCGCGGGACGTCCCCTGATGGTCATCGCCCAGACCAACGCCCAGGTCGACGATCTGGTGCTGCGTCTGGCGGAGAAGGACCCGGGACTGCCGGTGGGGCGGCTGCACAGCAGCGACCCCGACCCGTACGACAAGGCGCTGGACGACCTCCCGGGCGTCCGCAAGTCCAGCAAGGCGAACGATCTCGCCGGGCTCGACGTCGTGATCTCCACGGCGGCGAAGTGGGCCCATGTCCAGGGCGTCGAGCCCTGGGGGCACGCCATCGTCGACGAGGCGTACCAAATGCGCTCCGACGCGCTCCTCGCGGTCGCCGGGCTCTTCGAACGGGCCCTGTTCGTGGGCGATCCGGGCCAGCTCGACCCCTTCTCGATCGTGGGCGCCGAGCAGTGGGCCGGGCTGTCGTACGACCCGTCCATGAGCGCGGTCTCCACCCTCCTCGCGCACAATCCGGAGCTTCCCCAGCACCGGCTGCCGGTCTCCTGGCGGCTGCCCGCGTCGGCCGCGCCGCTGGTGTCGGCCGCCTTCTATCCGTACACCCCCTTCCGCAGCGGCACCGGCCCCGGCGACCGGCGGCTCTCCTTCGGCACGGCGTCGGACGGCTCGGCGCACGACCGGGTGCTGGACGAGGCGGCCGAGTCGGGGTGGGGTCTGCTGGAGCTGCCCGCGCGGCACACCCCGCGCACCGACCCCGAGGCGGTACGGGCGGTGGCGCGGGTGGTCCGCAGGCTGCTGGACCGGGGGGCGGCGGCGACCGGGACGGCGGATGCTGTCCCCACCCCCGTCGGTGCCGACCGGATCGCGGTCGGCACCGCCCACCGCGACCAGGCCGCGGCGGTCCGGGCGGCGCTCGCGGAGCTGGGGGTGTCCGGGGTGACGGTGGACACGGCCAACCGCCTCCAGGGCCGCGAGTACGACGTCACCGTGGTCCTCCACCCCTTGTCGGGCCGCCCCGACGCGACCGCCTTCCATCTGGAGACGGGCCGGCTCTGTGTGCTGACCTCGCGCCACCGGAACGCGTGTGTGGTGGTGTGCCGCGCGGGGGTGGGTGAGCTGCTGGACGAGCATCCCTCGACGGAGCCGGTTCAGCTGGGGGTGACGGTGAAGTTTCCCGATGGCTGGGAGGCGAATCACGCGGTCCTGGCGAGACTCTCGGAACACCGCGTCCCGCTCCACCCCTGATTGTGGACCGCCCCTGCGCCACGGGTGGCCCGAGCAAACCCAGCCCGTCCGGGGCCGCCCCCCGGAGGCAGCTCTGGGGGAGCCCGAGGCCGGACCCCGCGCCACGGGCAACCCGGGCAAACCCAGCCCGTCTGGGGGCACCTCCCAGAGGCAGCTCTGGGGGAGTTCGAGGACGGACCCTGTGCCACAGGACCCCCGCATCCTGCGGGCCACGGTCGGGGGCCAGCCCCCGAACCCCCGCTCCTCAATCGCCGGAGGGGCTGGAGTGGTGCGGCTCAATCACCGACGGGGCCGGGGGTGCGGCTCAATCACCGACGGGGCCGGGGGTGCGGCTCAATCACCGACGGGGCCAGGGGCGCGGCTCAATCACCCACGGAGCCGGGGGCGCGGCTCAATCGCCGACGGGGCCGGGGCGCCGCGCGAGCTCCACGGAGTTGGGGGCTCAGTCGCCGGCGAGGCCGAGGCGGCTCCTCACACCCCCGCAGAGCCGACCCGCGTGCTCCGCGAACACCCGTGGCGCGGCTACGCGCCATGGGTGGCCTCGGTGTGGCGGGACAGGAAATCCCGCACCCCCGGAACCGCCCCGTGCGGCCGCAGCACCACCACCGTCGTCCGCAGCAGTGAGCGGATACGCGACGACCGCACCCCCTCCAGCAGATCCAGCACCTGCCGCGCTGCCGCCGCCGACTCGTCCGGTGCGCCGTCGTGGGCGAGGTCCACCGCCAACTCCGCGCGGTAGAGGGCCAGATTGCGGGTGAAGCGGTGGTCCTGGAGCGATGCCGCGCGACGGGCGTGCCGGGCGGCGCGGGCCCACTCGCCGAGTGAGGCCCAGCACTGCCCCTGGAGCGCCTCCAGCTCCGGCTGCCCGAAGAAGGACATCCACTCGGGGTCCGCCGCCGAGACCCCCCGGTCGAAGTGGCCGTGCGCCCGCGCCAGCGCCCGCTCGCACTCGGCCCGGTCGCCGAGCCCGGCCCACCCGCCCGCCTCCCGCAGCGCCAGCAGCGACAGCAGCCGCGCCGACCCCAGGTCCCGGGCCGCCCGCAGACCCGCCTGGGCGGCGCGGACGGCCTCCCGGTGGCGGCCGGCGTCCCGGGCGAGGAAGGAGGTGTTGGAGAAGGCGTGCGCCTCCACGGCCGCGTCCCCCGCGACCCGAGCGGTCGCCAGCGCCTCCGCGTAGTGGGAGCGGGCGTCGTCGAAGCGGGCCGAGTCGTGCGCCAGCCACCCCACGGAGAGCGCCAGTTCGCCCGCGCCCGCGTGCAGCCGCCCCGCGGTGGAGCCGCGGGCGGAGATCCCGGAGTCGAGCAGCGCGTAGGCGGCCCGCAACGGCTGGGCGGCCCGCTGGTAGAGGCCGTCCGCGCCGTGGCGGTCGTCCAGCAGCCTGATCCGGCGGACGGCCTCCTCGACGGCCGCCACCTCGCTCTCGCCGACCCGCCGGGGCGCGGGCACATCCCCGGCCCCCGCTCCCGCCCCGGCGGCACCCGGCGCGGTCCCGCCACCGGTGCGCAGCGCGGCACCGAGGCCGAGCCCGGAGCCGAGCCCGAAGGACGCCGCCGCCACGGTCGCCGAGCCGCTCGTCATGAATGCGCGCCGCAACACATCGCTCTCCTCGTCGCCGTCCCCGCTCCCGCTCCCGCTCCTGCCCCTGCCCTGGTCCGTCCCCCTGTTCCCGCCCTTCTCCGCCGGTGCGGCGGGGGCCGCCGGCACCCCGGCGGCCCGCTCGCGCCGCCCCCGGCCGCGCACCACCTCCCGCGCGGTGAACCCCAGGTCCGCCAGCGTCAGACCCGGGTACATATGAAGGAATACCCGTTCGTAGGCGTAGTTAGGGCAGCGGATCTCGCCCGCTTCGACCCGCCCCACATAGCGCGCGTCGCACGACACCTGCTCGCCGATCTGCCGGGCGGCCCTGCGGACGGCCGCCGCGAACTCCCCCGGGGAGAGCTGCCCGCGCAGCCGCCGGAAGGAGCTGTTGGGAACCGCCGCCGCACCCTGTGATGTCCCCATGGCCGAGCCCTCTCTCGCGGATGGCCGCACCTCCCGGCGAGCGAGCCGGGAACGTACCTGCTGTGACGGCCTGTACACCCACAGTTTGGCCGCAAAAGGGATAACTCAGCCGCGATCTGCCATGAACTGCCATCCTTTGGGCGGTGTGCCGCCGTAGCCCTTGACGCCCCGGTCCGTTGAACACCCGGGAGGCCCGGTCCGTGCCTCCCCTGGAGCGAGGAAGGGATTCCCCCGTGATGGAGGCCGGCATGGAGATCAGTGCTCGCGGTGGCGTCCGGGCACCGGCGGCACCCGCCCCGACCCTCACCGGCACCGCACCCGCCACCCCGGCCACCCCACTCCCACCCCCACCCCCGGCCGTGACCGCGACCCCCGCGACCACCGCCCGCCACCGGCCCGGCGCCGACAGCAGCCCCCCGCCCGGCGACTGCGCCGCCGGTGCCTGCGATCTGGTGACCGTCCCCGCCCGGCAGGGCCTGGAGGCCGTCGACATCCTGCGCCGCACCGCCGCCCCCGCCGTCGGCCCCGTACTCCACGACGGAAGCTGCGACACCCTCGGCTTCCTGGTCCCGCCCGGCACCGCCGCCGGCTGGGACCTCCCCGGCAGCGCCTGTACGCAGACCTGGGGCCGGGGCCCGCGCGTCCCCGCCGAGCCCCCCGTGCGCGGCACCGGCTGGCTCCTCCCGCCCGAGCACCCGCACCGGGTCACCGACCCGGCGGTGCTCCGCCGCGCCCTGGGAGAGGCGGCCCGGCTGATCGAGGCCGCCGACAGCCGCCGCTGACCGCGCCGCCCTCCGCGCCCCGGGCGGCGCGCCCGGCCCGCCCCCGAGGAACGGCCGCCCCCCAAGGAACGGCCGCTCCCCGGGGAACGGCCGCCCCCGCCGCGCCGGGCCCCGGCAGTCCACGGATAATGGCCGGGTGGCGAAGAGCAAGCGGCGGCGTACGGGAGGGCCGGGCCGGCCCGACCCGGTGGCCGCGCGGGTCGACGGCGGAAACGCCGAGCTGATACCCGACCCGGACCGGCCCCACGGCTGGACCCTGCTCATCGACAGCGCCCCGCAGTCACATGTCGATCTCGACGATCCGGCCGTGCTCACCTTCGAGTACCAGCGCCGCCTCGGCCATGTCGCCGATCTCGCCGCCCCGCCCGGACGCCCCCTCCGGGCCGTCCATCTCGGCGGCGGCGCCTTCACGCTCGCCCGCTACATCGCGGCGACCCGCCCCCGTTCCACCCAGCAGATCGTCGAGTTGGACGCGGCCCTGGTCGAGCTGGTCCGCACCCATCTCCCGCTGGACCCGAACGCCCGTGTCCGGGTGCGCGCCATGGACGCCCGCGCCGGACTCGGGAAACTCCCCGACGACTGGGCCGATCTGATCATCGCGGATGTGTTCGGCGGCGCCCGCACCCCGGCGCACCTCACCAGCACCGAGTTCCTCACCGAGGTCCGCCGGGTGCTGCGGCCCGGCGGTCAGTACGCCGCCAATCTCGCCGACGGCCCGCCACTCGCCCACCTCCGGGCCCAGGTCGCCACGGCGGCGGCCGTCTTCCCCGAACTGGCGCTCGCCGCCGACCCGGCGGTACTGCGCGGCCGGCGCTTCGGGAACGCCGTGCTGCTCGCCTCCGACACCGCTCTCCCGGTCGCCGAGCTGACCCGCCGGGTGGCGGGCGACCCGCACCCCGGCCGGGTCGAACACGGCCGGGAGCTGAGGGACTTCACCGGCGGCGCCGAGCCCGTCACCGACGCCGGCGCCAAGCCCTCCCCGGCGCCGCCGCCCGCCGTCTTCCAGTGACCCCCGGGGCCCGGAAGGCCTCCGGGAGTCCCCGGCTCAGCGGTCGTCGAACACGACGGTCGGCGGGCCCGCGTGCCAGGTGCAGAAGACCGACACCTCACGGCCGTCCTTGGTGAAGGTCACCCGAATCCACCACGGCTCCTTCCACACATCCATCGTCCAGCCCGCGTTGGGCGTCGCCGACACCAGCTCCGCGGACCTCTTGCCCAGGTCGAGCACGACCCGCCCGCCGTCCACGGTGTACGGCTTCACATTGCTCGTCGAGGCCGCCGAGGCGGACGGGCTGGACGACATCGGCGTCTGATTGCCCTGGACCGTGCCGCCGGCCGAGGACCGCGTCGGGCCGGGCACCGTCTCCTCCGACCGGTCCGCCGTCTCCGGAGCCCGTTCCGAAGCGGTCTTCGGGGGCGCGCTCCGGGGGCGCTTGGTGGATGAGGCCTGCGGCTCCTCCGGCTCGGTGCTCTCGGCGTCCGTGTCGATCGCCACCGCGCGGGGCCGGTCGTACGCGGTCCCGGACATCACCGTGTGAACCCCCCACCAGGTCAGGGTCACCGCTGCCCCGGTGGCCATCGACCACGCAATGGCATGTACAAGTCCTCTACGCATCGGCCCCATACTGCACCACGTGCCCCAACTCTGTCCCCGATGGGATGGGCCTATTCCGGATGGCATTCCCGGTGATGGCCCGACCGCGCGCCCGGCGGTGTGCCCACGCGGCGGCCCGGCGGCGCGCCCGGCCGCGCTCCGGCCGGCCGCCCAACTCCCCCGGGAGACCGGGCCACTCGGCATGGCGTACGGTGCCGCCCATGGCAAGTGTGCTCGTGGTCGAGGACGACCAGTTCGTGCGCTCCGCCCTCATCCGGCATCTGACCGAGGCATCCCATACGGTGCGGAGCGTCGGCACGGCCCTGGAGGCGCTGCGCGAGGTGGCCCATTTCCGGTTCGACGTGGTCATTCTCGACCTCGGCCTGCCCGATCTGGACGGTTCGGAGGCGTTGAAGATGCTCCGTGGCATCACCGACGTGCCCGTGATCATCGCGACCGCGCGGGACGACGAGACGGAGATCGTCCGGCTGCTCAACGACGGCGCCGACGACTACCTCACCAAACCGTTCTCCGTGGAGCACCTCTCCGCGCGGATGGCGGCCGTGCTCCGCCGCTCCCGCGTCCCGGCCGGCGACGCCCCGCCCTCACGGGTCCTCCAGGTCGGCGGCCTCTCCATCGACCCGCTGCGCCGGCAGGCCGAACTCGACGGCGTCACGCTGGATCTGACGCGCCGGGAGTTCGACCTCCTGACCTTTCTCGCCGGGCGGCCCGGTGTGGTCGTCCCCCGCAAGGAACTGCTCGCCGAGGTCTGGCAGCAGAGTTACGGGGACGACCAGACCATCGACGTCCATCTGAGCTGGCTCCGGCGCAAGCTCGGCGAGACCGCGGCCCGGCCGCGCTATCTGCACACCCTCCGCGGGGTCGGGGTCAAACTCGAACCGCCGGAGGGCTCCCCACCCGGACACCCCCCACCCGGACACCGACGAGGACATCAAAGATGAGATGGGCGCTGGTCAAGGTCTCCCTGGCTGTCACCGTGATGGTGGTGGTGGCCTTCGCCATACCGCTGGGACTGGTCATCAAGGAGATGGCCCGGGACCGGGCCTTCACCAACGCCGAACGGCAGGCCGCCGCTCTCGTCCCCACCCTCTCCATCACGGATGAGCGCGAGCAGCTGGAGAAGGCCGTCAACTCCACCCAGGCCGGTTCGGCGGGCCGGATGGCGGTCCACATCCCGGCCCCGAAGGGCTCCGGCGCGGCGGCCGAGGAGATCGGTATCCGCCGGGCCGCCGAGGCGGATCTCGTCACCACCCAGCGGCTCGGCCGGGCCTCCACCACCGAGGTCCCCGGCGGCTGGGCGCTGATCCAGCCCAACGCCATCAGCACCGGGCAGATCGCGCTGGTCGAGGTCTTCATCCCCGACAAGGAGGTCACCAAGGGGGTGGTCACCGCCTGGCTGATGCTCGCCGGGGTCGGTGTCGCGCTGATCGTCGGCTCGGTCGCGGTCGCCGACCGCCTCGGCATCCGGATGGTGCAGCCCGCGCAGCGGCTCGCGGGCGCCGCCCACGACCTGGGCGAGGGCCGGCTCGGGGCCCGGGTCCCCGAGGAGGGCCCGCCCGAGCTGCGCTCGGCGGCGATCGCCTTCAACGCCATGGCCGACCAGGTGGTCCAGCTCCTCGCCAACGAGCGGGAGCTGGCCGCCGACCTCTCCCACCGGCTGCGCACCCCGCTCACCGTGCTGCGGCTCAACGCGGCCTCGCTGGGCGAGGGGCCCGCCGCCGATCAGACCCGCGCGGCGGTCGAGCAGCTCGAACGCGAGGTGGACACCATCATCCGTACGGCCCGGGAGGCCAAGCCGCAGACGACGGCCGCCGGACCGGGCGCGGGCTGCGATGTCTCCGAGGTGGTGCGGGAGCGGATGGACTTCTGGTCCGCCCTGGCGGAGGACGAGGGCCGCAAGGTCCGGGTCGCCGGCGTCGACCGTCCCGTACGTCTCCCGGTGGCCCGCCCGGAGCTGGCCGCCGCCCTGGACGCGCTGCTCGGCAATGTCTTCCGCCACACGCCCGAGGGCACCGCCTTCTCGGTCGATGTCCACAACGGCGAGGACGCGGTGATCGTCCTGGTCTCCGACGCGGGTCCGGGCATCGCCGACCCGGCGGCGGCGATGGCCCGCGGCAACAGCAACGGACGGGACGGCTCCACCGGGCTCGGCCTGGACATCGTGCGCCGGGTCGCCGAGTCCACCGGCGGTGACGTCCGTATCGGCAGCTCGGTGCTGGGCGGCACGGAGGTGCGGATCTGGCTCGGCCTGGAGGCGCTGGTGGCCGTCCCCGGCGAGCGCCGGCGCGGCCACCGCGTCCCGGAGCGCCGCCGCCCCCGGGGCGGCCGTCCCCGCTCCCGTTCCCGTGTGGGCGGCGGCCCCGACTCCTGACCGCCTCGCGGCGCCGGGCCACGGGCCCGGGCCGCCGCCCGCCGGGCCGCCGCTCTCCCCTCGGGGAGGCCGGCGGCCCGGCGTCTTAATGGGTTCCGATGCCGCCCTTAAGCGCGTCCTAAGAACGGAGACCCTCACCCGGAATGGGTGGTTTGCCTGTTCTGGGCTCGGTAGCGTGGTGCCACACACCGCGGAGAAAGAGCCCGCTTCCCGCTTCTCGCACCCCCAGGCGAGAGGACGCGGGCCCCGGTGGCCCCGCACCACCCCTTGAGCAACTCCTGCCCCCCACCCGCGCGTCCCGGTCGGCTCCCCCAATCCGACCGGGACGCGCCGTTTCCGGGGGTTCTCCCGGAGGGGGCGGGGCGGACGCCAAGGGCCGGGCCCGCCGGCCGGGGCCCTTGTTCCCGCCGTGTTCCCCCGGCCGTCCCCCTGGCGATTCCCTCGGCCCGGGCATGACGAAGGGGCCGACTCGTTTCCGAGGTCGGCCCCTTCATCCATCAGGGTGAGTGACGGGACTTGAACCCGCGACATCCTGGACCACAACCAGGTGCTCTGCCAGCTGAGCTACACCCACCATGACCGGTCGTTTTTCTTACCGGCCGAGGAAAAGTGTACAGGGTTCCGAGGGGTGCTCGCGCCAGGGTTTCCCCGCCGCCGGCGCGGAGCCCTTCCGGACCCCCGCCACCCTCTTCCCGCGCCCTGCTCCGTACCGCTCCGTACCGCTGGGACCGCTCCGGTTACTCCGGCTGCTCCGGCGCGAGCACGTGCTTCGCCGCGATGGTCCTGGCGGTCTCGGAGTCGGGGCCGGGCTGCGGTACGAAGACCGCCTCCCGGTAGTAGCGCAGCTCCGCGATCGACTCGCGGATGTCCGCCAGCGCCCGGTGGTTGCCGCTCTTCTCCGGGCTGTTGAAGTAGGCCCGGGGATACCAGCGGCGCGCCAGCTCCTTCACCGACGAGACATCCACGATCCGGTAGTGGAGATGGCTCTCCAGGGCGGGCATGTCCCTCAGGAGGAAGCCCCGGTCCGTACCCACCGAGTTCCCGCAGAGCGGGGCCTTGCCCGGCTCCTTCACATGCTCGCGGACATAGGCGAGGACCTGCTCCTCGGCGGCGGCGAGCGTGGTGCCGCCCGCCAGCTCGCCGAGGAGGCCCGAGGCGGTGTGCATCTGCCGCACCACCTCGGGCATGGTCACCAGGGCCGCGTCCGGGGGGCGGATGACGACATCCACCCCTTCTCCGAGCACGTTCAGTTCCGAGTCGGTGACCAGTGCGGCCACCTCGATGAGTGCGTCGTCCGACAGCGAGAGCCCGGTCATCTCGCAGTCGATCCACACCATGCGGTCGTTCATGCGACTACCTTATGGCGCACTCCGCTGACCGGGCAGGCTGGGACGTCCGTGGCCCGCCGCGTAGGCGCCGGCCGGCGGCTTTCCCAGCTCCGGGGGGACGGTCGAGGTGGCGGTGTGACCTGGGACACCCGCCGCGGCGGCCGTCCGCCTGGCCTGTACCGGTACGACCGACTCCACCACCGAGGCCGGAGCCGACTCGCCCTGGGGCCGGCGCACCCGGTAGGCCGCCCGATAGGCGGCCGGGGACGAGCCCAGCTGCCGTCGGAAGTGCCCGCGCAGTGCCACCGGCGAACGGAAGCCGCAGCGCCCGGCGACCTCGTCCACGGAGTAGTCCGAGGTTTCGAGGAGCCGCTGCGCCTGGAGCACCCGCTGGGTGATCAGCCACTGGAGCGGCGCGCTGCCGGTCAGGGATCGGAATCGCCGGTCGAAGGTCCGTCGGCTCATGTACGCCCTGGCCGCCAGCGTCTCCACGTCGAACTGCTCGTGAAGATGCTCCAGCGCCCAGGAGACGACCTCGGCCAACGGGTCCGACCCGATTTCCTCGGGTAAAGACCTGTCCAGATAGCGTTCCTGCCCGCCACTGCGCCTCGGCGGCACGACCAGCCTGCGGGCGAGCGCCCCGGCGGCCTCCGTGCCGTGGTCGGTGCGCACGATGTGCAGACAGAGATCGATTCCGGCCGCCGTGCCCGCCGAGGTGAGCACATCGCCGTCGTCGACGAACAGCTCCCTGGGGTCCACATGGACGGACGGGTACCGCTTCGCCAGTGTCGGCGCGTACATCCAGTGCGTGGTCGCCGGACGGCCGTCCAGCAGACCGGCGGCGGCGAGGACGAACGCGCCCGTGCACAGTCCTACTATCCGTGCTCCTTCCTCATGCGCCCGGCGCAGCGCGTCCAGCGCTTCCGGCGGCGGCGGTGATGTGATCGACCGCCAGGCCGGTACGACGACGGTGCCCGCCCTGCCGATGGCCTCCAGGCCGTACGGCGCGGTGAGTTCGAGGCCACCGGTGGTCCGCAGTGGCCCTTCCTCGCCTGCGCAGACGAGCAGTCGATAGCGCGGAACCCCGGCGTCCTGTCGGTCGATACCGAACACCGAGAGCGGGATGGAACTCTCAAAGATGGGACCGCCGCTGAAGAGCAGTACCGCGACGACTTCCCGGCGCCGGCGCCCCGAGAGCTTTCGTGCTACCTCCGGTGCGGCGGAGTCCTGACTCATGACGCTAAGCCCCCCTCGGTATTCGCGTCTCCCCGTTCGTTTCGGGCCTTTCGCTCCTGCACGTTTCCCCTCGGTTTTGCACGAGTTACGAGCCTTCGATACTCAAGATCGAATCTACTGCGTCCCGTGGCGCCGCCGTGACAAGTTCGTCATGCCCCGCTATGTCTGCCTGACAACTTGGCGCGAAGCATTCGATCACGAAGGGTTCCACTCGCAGGCTCCCCAGGGAAGTGCGCCGTGCGCGCATGGCCCGTCCCCGTTGGGTGTGAGCGACGCGAATAGTCCTTTCCTGCCAGGTGACAAGGGGGTAGGCAGGCCATTTCCCCAAGGGATGGGTACCAGCACGAAGTTGGCTGAAACTATACGGGTGCGGGCGTGCGAACGGGTCAGTCCCAGGGGCCTTCTCAGCCGCTGTGCCGACCTCCGCGGCGTGTGCCGCCGGCCGTCCGGGCCCGCCGCCCGCGCCCCGTCCCCGCCGTCCCCGTGTGCCGGTCCCGCGCCCCCGCGTGCCGGCCCTCCGGCCCCGCCCTCCGGTCGCGGGCGTGTGCCCCGGCCGCGCCGCGCTCCGCGTGCCGCAGCAGCATCCGGCAGACGGTCGTCACGGCGGCGAGACCGAGCGCCACCGCCGCCGCGCCGCCGACCGACGCCCCGTACACCACCAGGACGACGGGGACGAGCAGGCAGCTGAACGCCGCCCACCGGACCACGTCGGTCGCGGAGTCGGCCGCGGGGGAGCGGGCGGCCCGGGAGCCGCGGGCGCCCCGGGCCGAGGGGGAGCGGACGGCCGACGGCGGACGGGTGCGGGCTCGGGTGCGCGGGGACGGGCGTGGGGACACGGAAGCTCCCTCGGGCTGCTGGGTGACCGAGGAGCCAACGAGGAGCGCAGCCTTCCGGTCACTGCGGCACGGGTGCCCCGGCCGGGCGGCCGACCCGCGCGCGACCACTCCGGAACGGCCGCGCGACCTGCTCGGAAAGGTCGTGTACCGGCCAGTAGGCCGTCCTGCTCACGGGCGCCCCGCCGGGGGAGCCCGCGATGTGTGCGGCTTTGCCAGAGTGATCGTTTCACACCGGGGCGTACCACCCCGATTCCGGCCGTCCCGGGTCGCCGCTGACATACCCGGCCCCGCGGGCCCCTGCCGCCGTCTGCGGGCCCGGTCCCGGGGCCGGGTGTCCGGTCCCGCCGCGCGTCCGCGGCGGCCGGCGCGGGCCCCGGGCCGGCCCAGACAGCTGTAGGCACCAAGTGGCATTGCCATCCGGGACCTCCTCAGGCATGCTCCCTTGAACGTCTGATTGGGCCGGCCGGCCCTTGGGCAGGAGAGGAGTGTCGCCGTACCCTTGCGGGTATGGGCCAGGGAAGATATTCCCGGACACCGCATCCGTCGCCATGTCGTTCCCTCTACTGAGGACTTCCTTCGCCGAGACACCGATGGCAGGTCACGAGATCCCCGAACCCGCGGACCGCAAGCAGGTAGCCGACCCCACGTCGGATCTGCAGGCGGCCGAAGAGTCACGCCATTCCTGCGATCCGGCGTTCCGCCACGGAGTCGTCGTCGGCTTCGACGGGTCCACTTCCAGTGAGCGGGCGCTCGCCTACGCCATCGGCATGGCCCGGCGCTCCGGCTCCGGTCTGATCATCGTCCATGTGGCCAACCGGCTGCCCACCACCGTCTGGGCGGGGTGCGAGCCCCCCGTCTTCGTGGATGTCCCCGACCACCGCACCGAGGTCCTGGGCCTGGAGCTGGCCTGCGCGGACTATCTCGCCGAGGTGCCGTGGATTCTGGTCGAGCGCGGGGGCGACATCTGCCACGAGCTGGAAGAGGTCGGCCGGGAGTACTCCGCCGACGCGATCGTGGTCGGCTCCACCCATGGCATCGTCGGCCGGATCTTCGGCTCGGTGGCCGGCCGCCTCGCGCGGCGCGCCCAGCGCCCCGTCGTCGTCATCCCCTGACCGCCGCCCGGTCGGTGACACCCGGTCAGCCGATTCCGGCCGCCGTGAAATCTCCCCCGCCGCAGAGGTGCGTTGTGCGCTTGTGAAGGGTACATAACGGTCGTTGGCCTGTGCCGAGACCGTGCGAGGACGGACCGGGAGGACCGGAGGGGAGCCCGCCGTGGAGTGGGGCGCCCCATATCCCGTACGAGCAGGGACGGTTCGGGTCCCGAACGCGCTGCCGGCCGGGGAGTGACGGCCACCGGCCCAGGCCGCGCGGGCCGGCGCGCACTGGGCCGCGAGCCGGTCGGCCCGGTCCCCCCGCACACTCTGGTGGCGGCGTGCGGGGGGACCGGATTCCGTCCGTGCGGTCCCGGCTCCGGTCCCGTGGTGGTCCCGGTCGCGGCTCCCGGGCTCCGGTGCTATTCGACGGTGACCGACTTCGCCAGGTTGCGCGGCTTGTCGATGTCCCGGCCCATCGCCAGCGCCGTGTGGTACGCGAAGAGCTGGAGCGGGATGCCCATCAGGATCGGGTCCAGCTCGTTCTCGTTCTTCGGCACGACGATGGTGTGGTCGGCCTTCTCCTGCTCCCGGTGGGCCACCGCGAGGATGCGCCCGCTGCGGGCCTTGATCTCCTCCAGTGCCGCCCGGTTCTTCTCCAGGAGGTCGTCGTCCGGGACGATCGCCACCGTCGGCAGCGCGGGCTCGATCAGCGCCAGCGGCCCGTGCTTCAGCTCCGACGCCGGATACGCCTCGGCATGGATGTAGGAGATCTCCTTGAGCTTCAGGGAGGCCTCCAGCGCCACCGGATAGCCGCGCACCCGGCCGATGAACATCATCGACTGGGCCCCCGCGTACTCCTCCGCCAGCTTCTTGATGTCCGCCTCGGCCTCCAGGATCTCGGTGATCTGCTCGGGCAGCCGGCGCAGTCCTTCGATGATCCGCTTGCCCTCGGAGACCGAGAGGTCGCGGATGCGGCCCAGGTGCAGCGCCAGCAGCGCGAAGGCGACGACCGTGTTGGTGAAGCACTTGGTGGAGACCACACAGACCTCGGGTCCGGCGTGGACATAGGTGCCGCCGTCCGCCTCCCGGGCGATGGCCGAGCCCACCACGTTCACCACGCCCAGCACCCGGGCGCCCTTGCGCTTCAGCTCCTGGACGGCGGCGAGCACGTCGTAGGTCTCACCCGACTGGGAGACCGCGATGTAGAGGGTGTCGGGGTCCACCACCGGGTTGCGGTAGCGGAACTCGGACGCGGGCTCGGCGTCCGCCGGGATGCGGGCCAGGGACTCGATCAGCCCCGCGCCGATCATTCCCGCGTGGTACGAGGTGCCACAGCCGAGGATCTTCACCCGGCGGATCGAGCGGGCCTCGCGCGGGTCCAGATTGAGCCCGCCGAGGTGCACGGTGGCGAACCGGTCATCGATCCGGCCGCGCAGCACCCGGTCCACGGCGTCGGCCTGCTCGGAGATCTCCTTGTGCATGTACGTGTCGTGGCCGCCCATGTCGTACGACTCGGCCTCCCACTCCACGGTGGTCGGGGTGGCCGTGGTGGTCGAGCCCTCGGTGGTGTACGTACGGAAGTCGTCGGCCCTGAGGGTGGCCATCTCGCCGTCGTCGAGGGTGACGATCTGGCGGGTGTGGGCGACCAGCGCGGCGACGTCGGAGGCGACGAACATCTCCTTCTCGCCGATGCCGAGGACGACCGGGGAGCCGTTGCGGGCGACAACGATCCGGTCGCCGAAGTCCGCGTGCATCACGGCGATGCCGTAGGTGCCCTCGACGATCTTCAGCGCCTGGCGGACCTTCTCCTCCAGGGTGTCGGCCGGGGAGCGGGCGATGAGATGGGTGAGGACCTCGGTGTCGGTCTCCGAGGCGAAGACGACACCCTCGGCCTCCAGGCGTACGCGCAGCTCGGAGGCGTTGTCGATGATGCCGTTGTGGACGAGTGCCACCCGGCTGTCGGGGGAGAGGTGGGGGTGGGCGTTGCGGTCGCTCGGGGCGCCGTGGGTGGCCCAGCGGGTGTGGGCGATGCCGGTGGTGCCGGCGAAGCGCTTGGGGACGCGGGCCTCCAGGTCACGGACCCGGCCCTTGGCCTTGACCAGCTTCAGCCCCGGGGACTTGGCGCTGGTGATCACGATGCCGGCGGAGTCGTAGCCCCGGTACTCCAGTCGCTGAAGGCCCTCCAGCAGCAGCGGCGCCACATCGCGCCGACCGATGTATCCGACAATTCCGCACATGGGTTCTTCCCCTCCGTAGATCATCCGTGAAGATCCCCGCCGTGCACAGGGGCGGGGGTGTGGGCCCGGACGCCGCCCGGCCGGGACGCGGAACGCCGCCGGCCGGGCGGCTGTCAGCCGTAGACGATGCGGCGCAGCTGGCGGAGCGACAGCTCCGGCGGCGTCACGGCGCGGTGCGGCAGCTCGGCCGCGATCCGCTCGAAGATCTCGGTGTTCGCCAGGCCGCCGGACTGGAGCTCCCGGTGGCGGCGGCGGACGTACTCCTCGGTTCTCTCGTCGAAGTACGCCAGCACATCGAGCACCACCCGGGCCGCCTCGCCGCGCCGGAGCGCGGTGCTGCGGACCAGGTGGTCTATGAGGTCGTCATGCGGTGCCGCCGAGGGTGTCGAGGGTGTCGAGGGTGGGGCGGACGGCGGACGACCGGGCTGATGATGTTCGAGCACCCGTCGATACTGAAGGGTAGATCGCCACCATTGCAAGAATCCTGCCCGATTCCGGGCAGGAGTGGTGTTAAAGCTGTCGGAGGATCGCCTGTTTGGCCGTGCTGAACTCCTCCTCGGTCAGTACCCCGCTCTGCCGCAGATCGCCCAGCTCCCGCAGCCGGCGCAGCAGCGCGTCATGGTCGCCGCCGCCGGGGAGCGCGGCGGGCGCGGCGGGCGCCGCCGGCGGGGCTTCGGCCGGGGAGGCCGGGGAGGGGGAAGAGAGGAAGGGGGCCGCCGTGGCGTACGGATGCGGCATCCGTGCCACCACCGCCGCCGCGACCAGCGCCATCAGCGGGTCCTTGCGGAAGCCCCACAGCTCCACGGCGTGCGGGTCGTACTTGGGCGGGGTGGTGGCCGGCGACCGGCCCACGGTGAAGCGGAGGTATCCGTTCTCCAGACCGGAGGTCGGCAGCCACTCCACCGCCGCCACCTCATCCAGGGCGATCGTGCGCGGCCCGCCGGATGTCTTGGACTCCTCCGTCTTCCAGTTCCACGACAGCCGGATTCGCTCCCCGTCGAAGGCGGCGGTGCCGTCGCCCGCGCTCACCGTGATCGGCACGGCGGGCCCCGGCAGCAGATAGCGGTCCACCGGATCGGCGGGGATCTGCTCCAGGAGCAGTGCGGTGCGCACCGCGTCGACGAAGTACCCGGCGACTCCGCCTCGGTCGTTCTCCACGGTCAGCAGATAGGGGTCCGACCCCTCGGAGAGCTTGCCGCCGGTGATCTGGAGCAGCGGGTCGGCGCCGTCGCGCAGCCGCAGCCGCAGCCGGCCCGACTTCCGGCCCGGCTCGAAGGAGATCCCGACGAGCGCGGCCAGTGGCACGGCCAGCTCGCCCAGCGATCTGCGCAGCGGGCTCACGCCCTTGTCGGAGCCGGGCACGACGCGCACGGTGTCCCCGTCGAAGGTCCAGGTCCCGTCCTTCTGGATGATTTCCGCCATGCGGCGATTCTTTCACCCGGAAGGGCGGCGCCCGGGTGGGTTCGGGCGGGCGCGGAGCGGCTCCGGGCGGAGCCGTTCAAACTAGATGGTCTATACCTGGAACCCGGTCACGGGGCACCATGGGCACGGTGGGCGTCCTCAGGCGCGGCGCCCGGCGAAGGGACTCTGCTGTGACACCGCCCGGAACGCCCCCTCTTCCCACCGCCCTCGGCCGGGTCGTACCGGCCCCGGCGTCGGTGCTGCCGGGGGACGGCGCGTACACCCTCACCTCCGAGACGGCCATCCGCGTCGGGGCCACTGGCGAAGCGCGCACCGTCGGCGACTACCTCGCCGGGGTGCTGCGCCCCTCCACCGGTCTGCTCCTCCCGCTGACCTCCGAGGACGGCGAGGACGGCATCCGGCTGCGGCTCGACCCGGCCGAGAGCGCCCTCGGGGACGAGGGCTACCGGCTGGAGTCGGCGGACGGCGCGCTCACCCTCACCGCCCGCGAGCCCGCCGGGCTCTTCCACGCCGTACAGACCCTGCGCCAGCTGCTGCCGCCCGCCGTGGAGCGGGACACCGCGCAGCCCGGTCCGTGGACGGTGCCCGGCGGGGTCGTCACCGACACCCCGCGCTTCGCCTACCGGGGCGCGATGGTCGATGTGGCACGCCACTTCTTCACCGTCGGGCAGCTCAAGCGCTATATCGACCAGCTCGCCCTCTACAAGATCAACAAGCTGCATCTGCACCTCACCGACGACCAGGGCTGGCGGCTCGCCATCGACTCCTGGCCCGAGCTGACCGTCGCCGGCGCGGCCACGGCCGTCGGCGGCGGCTCCGGCGGCCACTACACCAAGGCCCAGTACACGGAGATCGTCGAGTACGCGGCCTCCCGCCATCTGGAGGTCATCCCCGAGATCGACTTCCCCGGCCACACCGCCGCCGCGCTCGCCGCGTACCCCGAGCTGAACCCCGACGGGGTCACGGTCGAGGTGCACACCGGGACGGAGGTCGGCTTCAGCTCGCTGACCGTGGGCAAGGAGATCACCTACGACTTCGTGGACGATGTGCTCCGCGAGGTCGCGGAGATCACCCCGGGCCGGTACCTCCACATCGGCGGCGACGAGGCCGACGCCACCAGCGCGGAGGACTACGCCGTCTTCATGAAGCGCGCCCAGGCCGTGGTCGCCAAGTACGGCAAGACCGTGGTCGCCTGGCACCAGCTCGCGGGCGCCGAGCCCGCGCCGGGCGCGGTGGCGCAGTACTGGGGGTGGGACGGCACCTCGGCCGAGGAGCGCGCCGGGGTGGCCGGGCTGGCCGCCCAGGGCGTCCGGCTGATCCTCTCCCCGGCCGACCGCACCTACCTCGACCACAAGTACACGGCCGAGGACGAGCTGGGCCTGAAGTGGGCCGGCCTGGTGGAGGTCGACCACTCCTACGACTGGGACCCCGCCACCTATCTGGAGGGTGTCCCGCAGGACGCGGTCCTGGGTGTGGAGGCCGCGATCTGGACGGAGACGGTCGAGACGACCGAGCAGCTGGAGTACATGGCCTTCCCCCGCCTGCTGAGTACCGCCGAGCGCGGCTGGTCCGCCGGCGGCGAGTGGTCCGAGTTCCGCCACCGGCTGGCGGCGCAGGCGCCGAGGTGGGAGGCGCTGGGGATCGCGTACTACAAGTCGCCGACGGTGCCGTGGGGCGAGGCCGGCTCCGGGGCCTGACACCATCGGGCGCCCCCTCCCGTACCGGGCCGTCCCGTGCCCGGGCCCCCGCGCCCGGAGCGGGACGGCTCGACCCGCGCCCCGGGGGCACGGCCTCCGGCCATGAGCGGGAACATCCCACATGGGCCCACGGCCCCCCGAGCGCTCATCGCTGGGGCCGTCGTCATGGGTGCCTGCCCGCTCTCCCGGCCGCCGGGAACCCGCTTCAAGGCGCGCCCAGGGTCGCCGCCTAGCGGCCACGGGAGAGGTGGACGACCCCGTCAGGGGTGATCCGAACGCGGGCACCCGCCAGTCCGTGTGCGGTGAGACGCCGTCTCAGGGCTTTGGCAGGGACAGGGGTGGCATTCGCGGGTGCCGCAGGTGTTGCCCGCCGTGGTGGACGTGCAGCCGGAAGGTCTCCGGGCCGGGGCGGTCGGCCGCGTCGTATGAGCTGAGGACTGCCTCGACGCGGTCCCACAGCCCGACCGGCCCGCCCTCGCGCACCACCCAGCCGCCTTCGCACGGCGTGAGGGTGGCGGCGGAGCCGGTGACCACGTCGGCCAGGTGCACCACATCGCCGACCGTCGTCATCTGGGCGCCAGGCACCGCGCACTGGGCGAGGAACCGAAGATGGAACGCCTCCTCGGTGGCGGCGGTGATGCGCTCCGGGCTGTGCTTCGCGCTGCGGCCTTCCCCGGGAAGGCCGGCGGCCCAGTGGGCGGGGTTGCCGAACTCCGGCGCCGCATGGGTGCGCGCCGGCATGAACGACACCGTGCCGCTCAGCAACGGCCCCTCGGCGGTCCCGTCCTTGGCGACGGTGAGCAGGACACGGGCGTATCCGTGGAGCCAGCCCGAGAGAGTGAGAAGGATCTTCCCACCCGGTCGGGTCTGCGCCGGCAGCACCGGCGGCACGGCGCGGAAGGAGCAGGCGGCCACGATCCGGTCGAACTGTGCTTCGGGCCAGTACCCGTACAGCCCGTCCGCCACGGCCAAGGTGGGGGTGTAGCCCAGCCCGTACAGTGCTCCGGCGGCCTGCTCCAGCCGTCGGCCGTCGACCTCGACCGAGGTGACGGCCGCCGAGCCGAGGCGTTCGCATGCGAGCGCGGTCGAGTAGCCGGTACCGGTGCCGATCTCCAGCAAACTGTGCCCTTCCTCGATGTCCGCGTCGGACCACATCCGGACCACGAGTGACGGCAGAGTGGAGGAGGAGGTTGGAGCTCCGCCATGACGGGCTGCCGGGTTCTTCCAGTCCGCCTCGTCGCCGTCGAACTGTGTGATCAGTGTCGTGTCCGCGTACGCGGCTGCCAGCCACCGGCCGTGGTCGAGCTCTGCGGTGACCGGCTCCCACACGGGCAGCCCCCGCCCGTCGACCCTGCCTGATGCCAGGTAGAAGCCCGGCACGAACCGGTGCCGTGGCACCGTGGCTACCGCCGCCCTCCAGCTTCCCTCACCCGGACGATCCCCGGTGAGGGAGCGCGCCAGGCCGGCGCGCAGACCGGCCGCGTCGGCCTCGATGTCACTCATGGGGTCCACGGTGTGCTCCGTTCTGCAGAAGGTCGGCGAATGCGGTGGTGATGTCGCAGGCGTCCGGGCGCCAGCCCCACTGGCCGTTGGGGTTGCACTCGATGAAGGTCCAGTTCTCCGCCGATCGGGCGGTGCCGGTGAGAGCGAAGTCGAAGCAGCCGAAGACCAGGCCGCATGCGGCCAGGTAGCCGTGCAGCGCTGCTTCGACACCGGCCGGGACGGTGACGGAAGCGTGCTTCAGCTCGTCCCAGTCGCCGCGGCGCCAGTCGAGCGCACCGTCGGGATGGATGATCTGTTGGGCGAAGACGCGGCGGCCGACCACGGTCACCCTCACATCTCCGGACTTCGGGATCTCGGCCTGGAACAAGTGCGCCGTGACCTTCAGGGAATCGTCGAAGGTACCGGGGTCGACCCGCTGGGCCCAGATCGCACCGGCGTGTCCGTCGTCGTCCCGGGGCAGACCGCGGAACGTCTTGTAGATGACGGGCCCGTACTCGGCGGCGAAACCGGCTGCCTCGTCCGCGTCGTTGGTGATGAGCGTCGGCGGGATGGCCAGTCCCAACCGCGTGGCGAGCTGGAGCTGAGCGGGTTTGAAATCTGCTCGGGTGACGGCCGACGGATGGTTGACATAGATGGCGTCGTGCAGATTGTTCAGGACGCCGCCGAGTCCGTGCCGTGCCTCGGCCGTGGCGAAGTCGCTTTGCTGAGCGGGTAGGTGGGCGTATCGCCAGGGGCCGGGGCGGCGGTAGTACACCGCCGCCACGTCCTCCAGCTCCACCACCCGGCTGCTCGTGACCAACCGCCCGCTCCAGGTCGGTGTCCCGGCGCCGATCCGGGCGCCGAAAGTCAGGCCCGATCCGATGTCGGCCGGGTCGACGCGGGCGACCGCCACCTCGCGCTCGTTCAGCTCGGAGATCACCCAGTCCGCGGTGACGTCCTCCAGCGCGGTGATGACCAGGACGGTGGAGGCCATCGCGAGTCAGTCCGACTGGTAGTCGGTGGTGTGGTCGTCGTGGGTCTGGGGCTGCGGGCCCTGTCCGTCGCCGCCCCCGGACATCGATGCGGTGCCAGTGGTCTTGCTGGTGCCGTGCTTGCCCCTGTCCGTCGCCTGGCCGGTGTTGTCGGTGTAGACGGCGGTCTGCGTGCTCGGGTCGAGCGTCACGGATACGTAGGAGGGAGGTCCGATTGGCAGCCGGTCGGTGACCAACCGCATTGCCCATGGAACCTGATCTGAAGGTGCAGGCGTTGCCACGCGAGGGTCCTTCCCTTGCGATATGCGGCTGCCGGGAGGCTACCGCTTGGACAGAATCCACCCGCCCCCGCCGGGGATTCCGCCGTGGGGGAGCATGGATGCGGAAGGCCCGGCGGGGACGGAGTCAGAGCAGCGGCACCCGTGGTCTGTCCGAGAGATGCCGGAGCGGGTCGGAGAGGGCGGGGCTGTGGGCGCCGGGATGGTGGTGGAAGAGGGTGCAGGCGGGGGGCTCGCCGCACCGGGGGAGGGAGAGTGCGGACGTGGGCAGGTGTCCGGTCTCCCAGGACGCCCAGGTCTCGCAGGGCCCGGGCCCCACCGGGCCCCAGTGCGCTCCGGACCGGTGCTGCTCCAGGACGCACCGGAGAATGAGCGGGCCGCTCAGGGCGAGAAGGGAGCCCGCGCCGCATATGAGGTGTGACGGTCCGGGCATCTCAGAGACCCCTCCGGCTGCGGGAGTTGATCTCGGCGACCCAGGCGCTGAGGACATCGGACCGGGCTGCCGGGGCCAGGTGCTCGGGGCGCACGTCCCACTCCCGGCCGCCCGCGAGGGGGCGCAGCTGGTAGCGGCCTCCGACCTGGCCCATGACCCGGCCGACCTTCTTGAGGGAGGTGTCCTTGGCGACCTCGCCGAGGTCGGGGGTGTAGGGGGGAGGGGGGGTCTCGGGGGTGTGCATGGGGGTCACCCGTGGGTCCTTGCGTTGGCGGCGAGTTGCTTCAGCCCCGCTTCCAGGTGGAGCAGGATCTCCCGGGTCGGCTCGGCGTACCCGTCGCGCGGGACCCACTCCGGGGCGATGGAGCTGAGGTCACCGACCGCTATGGGGCGGGTCGGATCGGTCTCGCGGGCTTCCATGGGGTGGGTTCGCTGGCGGGCCGGGTCGCGCATGCTCCGTTGCCATCCCTTCTGCGGGCGGTGCCCTCGGTGTCGTCTCCTCGCTCTAGGCAACCCTCCGACTACGCAGAGCGGTACCGTGGTGGCGCCGCCGGGCCTGTAGAGCTTTAAGAAGACGAACCGGCGGGGGGAGTTGATGACCAGTGGGAGCGCTGAACCCGAATGAGGACCTCCGCCGAGTGTTCGGCGCGACCGGGTGGACGCTGCGTCAGTTCGTCCAGGCGGTGAATCGTGTCGGGACCGAGCGTGGGATGGGGCTGAAGTACCGCGAGCCGTCGGTCTGCCAGTGGCTCAAGGGCCATGTGCCGAGAGAAGCCGTGCGCCCGGTGATCCTTGAGGCGCTCGCGCGCCGGCTCCACCGGCCGGTGACACACGCCGAGGCCGGATTCCCTCCACCGTCCCAGCGGTCGAATACCTGCCCGAGTATGGTGGACGGGCTCGTCGACCTGGGGAGGCACGACATGGACCCCTCCCGCCGCGGCATCGTGGGTGCGGGACTCTTCTCCGTCGCCCTGACGGTCCCCAACTGGCCCGACGTTCTGGGGCGGATGGAAGCCGTCCAGTCCGGTAGGGCGCTCCGGATGGGAAGCGCCGAAGTGGACATGGTCGTCGCCATGACCGAGCGGCTCTCGGAGCTGGACGACCAATTCGGTGGTCGCCACGCGCGGCCGATGGCCGCCGCGTTCCTGGTGAACACCGTGGCACCGTATCTGCGGGCGGAGGCCCCGGAGTCCGTGCGGAAGGCGATGCTGTCGGCCACCGCGGACCTGTGCTACCTCACCGGCTACATGGCGGTGGACGAGGGCCATCACGGGCTGGCGCAGCAGTACTACCTCAAGGCATTACAGCTGGCCGGCGCGGCTGAGGACCATCTGACGTACTGCACAACCCTGCGGGGGATGAGCGTCCAGGCCGTCGACCTGGGGCATGGGAGGACGGCGCTGCGGCTCGGGGACGCCGCCGCCGCAGCCGCGCCGCAGGCCGGACCGCGCATGCGGGCCTTCCTGGCGGGACAGCAGGCGCATGCGGCGGCGTCGACCGGCGATCGGGGCCGGGCGTTGACGCACCTCAGGGATGCCGAGACGGCGATGGAGAAGGCCGAGTCCCGGTCCAAGCCCTTCGGGTCCTACGACCCGTCGGCGCTCAACTACCACCTCGGCCAGGTCTGCTACGAACTCGGGGACATCGCCGGTTCGGTCTCCGCCCTGGAGCGCTCGGACCAACTCCGCTACGACGTGTTCCGCCGCACACGCGTCCGCTATCGCGCCATGCTCGCCGAGCGGCAGCTCGAAATCGGTCACCTGGAAGCGGCCTGCCACACCTGGAATCTGGCGCTGGACGACTACCCCCTGGTCCAGTCGGGCCGTACCGACCAGCGCATGGCCGCCATGTGCCGCCGGATTCGGCCGCACCTGAGGCAGCACGCAGCCCGCGACCTGTACGAGCGCGCTCGTACGGTGGTGCCCGCGCGGCTCCTCGCCCGGCAGCCCTGAGGGAGAGGGAGAGGACGGGCGCGCACGAGGGACCGTGTCGGGCGCGCCCGTCCCGTCAGGAGGAGAACCCGGCCAGGGGGTTCTTCAGGGTGCCGATCAGCTGGAGGGCCCCCGACGGGTCCGTCAGGTCCACCATCTGTTCGTTGTCGCGGAGCTGGAGGCGGTTGAGGCAGGAGAGGGCGAACTCCTCCGTGAAGAGGTCGTACCGCTCGAAGCGGTCCGCCAGGTGGGGGGCCGAGGACTGGTAGGCGCGGACGCACTCCGCCACCGTGCGCCAGAACGCCGCCTCGCCGAGGCGGCCCTCGGTGATCAGGGCGGGGGCCAGGAAGCGGAGGAAGCAGTCCAGGACATCGGTGAAGACGGAGAGCGGCTTCATCTCCTCCGGGACCTCCACCCGGACGCGCTCCACCGCCGGGGGCAGCACCGCGTGCGGGTCCATCACCGCGATCTCCTCGGCGATGTCCTTGAAGATCGCCCGCCGGACCGTGCCGTCGTCCCCGAGGACCAGGATCACATTCTCGCCGTGCGGCATGAAGACCAGGTCGTAGGCGTAGAAGCAGTGCAGCACCGGGGTGAGATAGGCGTGCAGATAGCCGCGCAGCCACTCCTCGGGGGCGAGCCCCGACTCGTCGATCAGGGCGCCCGCGAAGGACGCGCCCTCCTGGTCGACATGGAGCAGGGACGCCATGGTGGCGAGGCGTTCGCCGGGCCGGAGCGCGGGGACGGGGCTCTCGCGCCAGAGGGCGGCGAGCATCTTGCGGTACGGGGAGTGGCGGTCGGTCGCCGCCTCGTACTGGCGGTGGCGGTAGCCGATCGCCGCCCGCTCGCGGATGATCGAGAAGCGGGCGGCCCGCAGGATGTCGTCCGCGTCGATCAGCCGGGCCACCCAGTCGTTGATCGCCGGGGTGGCCTCCATGTACGCGGCGGAGAGCCCGCGCGTGAAGCCCATGTTGAGGACCGACAGCGAGGTCTTGACGTAGTGCTTCTCCGGCGCGGCGGTGTTGAAGAAGGTACGGATCGACTGCTGGGCCAGATACGTGTCGTCGCCCTCGCCGAGGCAGACCAGCCGCTGCTGGGCGATCTCCGCCGCGAAGGTGACGGAGAGTTTGTTCCACCACTGCCAGGGGTGGACCGGCAGCAGCAGATACTGGGCGGGGTCGAGTCCCAGCGCGCGGAGCCGGGCGTCGAACCGGGCCAGGGCCGTCTCTCCGAGCTCCGTCGCGATCAGGGAGTCGTACGCCAGATCCTCACCGGAGGTGAAGGTCGCGTGGTCGCGGTGGGCGGCCAGCCAGATGAGCCGGATCTCGCTGGCGGCCTCGGGGGCGTACGCGTGGTACTCGTGCACCCCGAAGCCGAGCCGGCCGTTGTTGGCGACGAAACACGGGTGGCCCTCGGTCATCCCGGTCTCGATGGCCTGGAAGCCGGCCCGGGCCAGCCCGGCGGAGGTCACCGGCTTCCCGGTGAGCTTGTAGGCGGTCCCGGCGAGGGTGGAGGAGATCTCCTCCAGATAAACCGGGAGGATCTTCTCGCTCAGGCCGAGGGCGCCGCGCAGCTCCAGGAAGAAGTCGAGCGCGTCGACGGGCCGCTGGGCGCCGTCGCGGTGCCGGGTGATGGAGTCGGGGGAGACCTGCCAGTGGTCGAGCGCGAAGAGCCGCGCGCCGAAGCGGTACTCGGCGCCGCAGTCGTCGCTCAGCACCCGGTAGGTGTCCGCGCCGAGCGGCTCCGGGGTCAGCAGCCGCTCATGGGCGAACTCGGCGAGCGCCTTCCGCACCAGCAGCCGGTTGGCCCGCTCCCAGGGCCCGGGGGTCAGATGTGCCACGGCGCCGGTGGGGGTCATCGGCCCGCCTCCCGCGGCCCGGCGCCCTGAAGCGCCGCGTACGCCTCGCTCCCCGCGAAGCCCTCGCGGGTGCAGACGCACAGCACCGCGTCCTTCTCCGGCTTCTCCAGTTTCTCGACGATCTCGAACCCCACGTAGGTGTTGAGTGCGTGGACGGCGTCATTGCGCACATCGGGCTCGACCACGACCCGCCGGGTCGTGGCGTCCGCGAACAGCTCCGCCATGACGGCGGTGATCACGGCCCGGGTGAAGCCGTGCACGGGTGTGCCGGCCGGTGCGACGAGGAAGTGCATCCCGACATCGCCCGGCTCGGGCTCGTACAGCCCCACCAGCTCCACATACCGGGGGTCGTACCGCTCCATCAGGAAGACCGGCTCCCCGTCCAGCTCGCCGATGAAGGCGTGGTGGTGCTCATGGGCCGCCACCGCCATGTACTCGCGCTCGATGTCCTGGAGCCGGGCGTCCTGCATCATCCAGAACGCGGACTTGGGGTGGGTCACCCACCGGTGCACCAGTTCGGCGTCGCTCAGCGGGTCGAGGGGGCGCACGGTGAAACCGCGGACTATGGCCGTGGGCGCTGTCGTGGCGGGGCTCATACGGCGAACTCCTGGAACGCGATGGACTTCTCGACGGGGTAGGGCTGGTATCCGAGCAGCTCACCGATGATGTAGGCGTTGCGGTACGCGCCCATCCCCAGGTCGGGCGAGGTGATCGAGTGCGTGTGCACACCCGAGTTCTGGAGGAAGACCTCCCGGCCGGTGGTGTCGATGGAGTAGTTGCGGGCGATGTCGAAGCGGCCCCGACCGTCGAAGCGGAGCCGGTCGTGCACCGGCTCCAGGAACGCCGGGACGGTGTAGCGGTAGCCGGTGGCGAGGATCAGGCCCTCGGTGTGCAGCTCGTACTCCTTGCCCTGCTCCTCCTGGCACAGGGAGAGGGTGTACGTGCCGTTCTCGTACCGCGCCCCGTTGAGGCGGGAGTTGGTGAGGAGCCGGGTGGGGACCGGGCCGTCCAGGTTCTTCTGGTAGAGCAGGTCGAAGATCGCGTTGACGAGGTCCCCGTCGATGCCCTTGAAGAGGCCCTTCTGCTGCGCTTCGAGGCGGTAGCGGGTCCGCTCGGGCAGCGCGTGGAAGTAGTCGATGTACTCCGGGGAGGTCATCTCCAGTGTCAGCTTGGTGTACTCCAGCGGGAAGAACCGAGGCGACCGGGTGACCCAGTTGAGCCGGTAGCCGTGGGTGTCGATCCCGGAGAGCAGGTCCTGGTAGATCTCCGCCGCGCTCTGGCCGCTGCCGACGATCGTGATCGACTTCTTGCGCCGGAGCGCCTCCCGGTGCTCCAGATAGCGCGAGGTGTGGAGGAGGTCGCCGCCGAGGTCCCGGCAGGGCTCGGGGATGTACGGCGGGGTGCCGGTGCCCAGCACCAGCCGGCGGGCCCGGAAGGTCTCCCCGGCCGCCGTGCGGACCCGGTACAGCTCGCCGTCGTGGTCGACGCGGGTGACGGTGGTGCCGAAGCGGATGGAGCCGAGCCGGGCGGCGGCCCAGCGGCAGTAGTCGTTGTACTCGGTCCGCAGCGGATAGAAGTTCTCGCGGATGTAGAACGCGTACAGCCGTCCCGACTCCTTGAGATAGCTGAGGAAGGAGTACGGCGAGGTCGGATCGGCGAGGGTGACCAGGTCCGACAGGAACGGGGTCTGGAGGTGGGCGCCGTCGAGGAACATCCCCGAGTGCCACTCGAAGTCCGGCTTGGACTCCAGGAAGAGACCGTTCAGCCCGTCGAGGGGCTCGGTGAGGGCGGCGAGGCCGAGGTTGAACGGGCCCAGGCCGATCCCGAGGAAGTCGAGGGGCTCACGAGGCGTGGACAAGGCGGTTCTCTCCCAGGTACTGCTCGGCGTGGCCGGCGATCAGATCGAGTACGGCGGTGATGTCGGCGGTCGTCGTCTCGGGGTTGAGTAGGGTGAACTTCAGATACTGGCGGCCCGCCACCTTCGTCCCGGCGACCACCGCCGCACCGGAGGCGAACAGCGCCTTGCGGGCGTAGAGGTTGGCCCGGTCGATGAGGGCGGGGCTGGTGACCGCCCCGGGGACATAGCGGTAGACCAGGGTGGAGAGGCTGGGCCGCACGAGGACCTCGAAGCGCGGGTCGGCGTCGAGCAGCTCCCAGCCGGCCCCGGCCAGCTCGCAGACCTCGTCGAAGAGGCCGCCCACCCCGTCGGCGCCCATCACCCGCAGTGTCATCCACAGCTTGAGGGCGTCGAAGCGGCGGGTGGTCTGGAGGGATTTGTCGACCTGGTTGGGGATTCTCTCCTCGGTGGCCCGCCGGGGGTTGAGATAGTCCGCGTGGTAGGTGACATGGCGGAGCGTGGCACCGTCCCTGACCAGCACGGCCGATGAGCTGACCGGCTGGAAGAAGGACTTGTGGTAGTCGACGGTGACCGAGTCGGCTTGCTCGACGCCGTCCAGCAGATGGCGGCGGGTGGGGGAGGCGAGCAGGCCGCAGCCGTACGCCGCGTCCACATGCGTCCACGCCCCGTACTGCCGGGCCAGCGCGGCGATCTCCGGCAGCGGGTCGATGGAGCCGAAGTCGGTGGTTCCGGCGGTGGCGACGACGGCCATCGGGACCAGTCCGCCGCGTACGCACCGCTCCAGCTCGGCGGCGAGCGAGACCGCGCGCATCCGCTTGTCGCGGTCGGCCGGGACGCCGACCACGGCATCGGGACCGAGGCCGAGCAGGGCGGCGGACTTCTGGACGCTGAAGTGCCCGCACTCGGAGGTGAAGACGCGGAGCCGGGTGGGGTCGGTCGTCTTCGCCTCCTCCCGGGCCAGCAGCAGCGCCTGGAGGTTGGACTGGCTCCCGCCGCTGGTGAAGACGCCATCGGCGGCGGGGCCGAGGCCGATCCGCTCGGCGGTCCAGTCGATGAGCCGGCGCTCGATGAGGGTGGCGCCGGCGCTCTGGTCCCAGGTGTCCAGGGAGGAGTTGACGGCGGAGAGCACGGCCTCGCCGACGACGGCGGGGATGACCACCGGGCAGTTGAGGTGGCCGAGGTAGCGGGGGTGGTGGAAGTTGACCGCGTCCCGGAGGTAGAGCCGCTCCAGCTCGTCGAGGGCGGCCCCGGTGGAGCCGAGGGGCTCCGCCAGATCGACGGCGGAGACCTGCGGGGCGAGTTCCCGGGGGGTGACCCCGGTGAACGGCCGCCGGACTGTGGCGAGGCGGTGTGCCACCCGCTCGACTCCCTCCGTCACGGCGAGCCGGTAGGCGTCCGCCGTTCCGTCATTGAGCAGATGCGAGCGCATGCGAGGGCCCTTCTGGGTGTGGGGGGGGGGATTGGTCGCCGCTCGGGGACAGCGCAAAGGGGACGAGAGGGCGACTGGGTGAGGTTAGCCTAACCTAACTTTTTCCGTTGGTCGGAGGGCTCGTCCCCTTGGGGGTGGGAGTTGTGAAGTTGTTCACCCGGTGTTCGGGGTGTGTCCACTGAGCTTCGCCGGCACCCGTCCGGCCCCGCCGGTGGTTGGGGTGGACCCGTCTGGCCTCGTTGGTGGTTGGGGTGGACCCGCCTGGCCTTGTTGGTGTTTGGGGTGCGTTCACCCGTGCTCGTCGGTGTTCGAGGCGCGTCCACCCGGTCTCGCCAGCGGGGCAGGGTGCACCCACTCGGCCCCTCCGGCGGGCGAGACGCACCACCTCAGCTCCTCCGGAGTGTGAGCCGCGCCCCTCAGCCTCTCGGAGTGTGAGCCGCGCACCCCAGCTCCTTCGGAGTGTGAGCCGCGCACCCCAGCCTCTCCGGAGTGTGAGCCGCACACCTCAGCCCCTTCGGAGGGTGAGCCGCACACCTCAGCCCCTTCGGAGTGTGAGCCGCACACCTCAGCCCCTCCGGCGTTTGAGGAGCGGGGGTTCGGGGGCTGGCCCCCGACCCGAGGCCCGCAGGATGCGGCGACCTGTCGCACAGGGTCCGTCCTCAAGCGCCGGACGGGCTGAAAATTGCTCGGGTTTCCTGTGGTGCGGGGTCCGTCCTCAAGCGCCGGACGGGCTGGGAGTCCGCCGGGTCCGGGCTCAAGGGGAGGCCGGTGGGAGTCCGCGGGGCGGGCTCAAGTGGAGGACGGGCTGGGAATCCGCGGGGACCGGGCTCAAGGGGAGGCCGGTGGGAGTCCGCGGGGGCGGCTCGAGTGGCGGGCCGGGGGGAGGGGCGTGGCGTCAGGTGGGGAGGCCCAGTTCGCGGGCGATCAGCATGCGCTGCACCTCACTCGTCCCCTCCCCGATCTCCAGAATCTTGGAGTCCCGCCACATCCGCGCCACCGGATACTCGTTCATGAACCCATACCCCCCATGGATCTGCGTCGCCTCCCGCGCGTTGTCCACCGCCACCGTCGACGAGTACAGCTTCGCCAGCGCCGCCTCCTTCTTGAACCGCTCCCCCCGCACCAGCCGGGACGCCGCGTCCCGCCAGCCGATCCGGGCCATGTGCGCCCGCATCTCCATGTCCGCGATCTTGAACTGGATCGCCTGGTTCTCGCCGATCGGGCGCCCGAAGGCGTGCCGCTCCCCGGCGTACTTCACGGACTCGTCCACACACCCCTGGGCGAGCCCGGTCGCCAGCGCGGAGATGGCGATCCTGCCCTCGTCCAGGATGCGCAGGAACTGGGCGTACCCCCGGCCCTCCTCGCCCACCAGGTTCGCCAGCGGCACCCGCACCCCGTCGAAGGACAGCTCCCGGGTGTCCGAGGCGTTCCAGCCGACCTTGGAGTAGGCGGGGGCGACGGTGAAACCGGGGGTGCCGGAGGGGACGATGATCGAGGAGATCAGGGGCTTGCCGTCGGGCGCGCGGCCGGTGACCGCGGTCACCGTGACCAGCCCGGTGATGTCCGTCCCCGCGTTGGTGATGAAGCACTTGGACCCGTTGATCACCCACTCGCCGGCCCGCTCGTCCCGTACCGCCGTGGTCCGGGTGCCGCCCGCGTCGCTGCCCGCGCCCGGCTCGGTCAGGCCGAACGCGCCGAGCATCTCGCCCGAGCAGAGCTTCGGCAGCCACTCCCGCTTCTGCTCCGGGGTGCCGAACCGGTGGATCGGCATCGCGCCCAGCGAGACCCCCGCCTCCAGGGTGATCGCCACGGAGGAGTCCACCCGGGCCAGCTCCTCCAGGACGATCCCGAGGGCGAGATAGTCGCCGCCCATCCCGCCGTACTCCTCGGGGAAGGGCAGCCCGAACAGACCCATGGCGCCCATCTCGGCGACGATCTCGTACGGGAACTCATGGCGCTCGTAGAACCCGCCGATCCTCGGGGCCACCACATCGTGGGCGAACCGCTCGACGGTACGGCGGAGTTCCTCGTGCTCGGGGGCGAGCCGGTGGTCCAGGGACATGGCGTCATTCCTCCGGGGAGAGTGCGCGGACGGTACGGGAGGGGCTGGGGCGGCCCAACTGCGCGGCGAGCCGGAGGCTGGCCTCGGTGAGGCGGGCCAGATCGACACCGGTCTCGATGCCGAGGCCGTGGAGCATCCACACCAGGTCCTCGGTGGCGAGGTTCCCGGTGGCGCTCTTCGCGTACGGGCAGCCGCCGAGGCCGCCCGCCGACGCGTCCACCGTCGTCACGCCGTGCTCCAGCGCGGCGAAGGTGTTGGCGAGCGCCTGGCCGTAGGTGTCGTGGAAGTGCACCCCGAGCGCGGAGGTGGGCACACCCTCCTCGTTCAGCGCGGTGAGCAGGGCCCTGACATGGCCGGGGGTGGCGGTGCCGATGGTGTCGCCGAGCGACAGCTCGTCACAGCCGAGGTCCAGCAGCCGCCGGGCGACCCCGACGACCCGGCGGACGGGCACCGGGCCCTCCCACGGGTCGCCGAAGCACATGGAGAGATAGCCGCGCACGTGGACCCGCTCCGCCCGGGCGCGGGCGACGACCGGCTCGAACATGGCGAGGGACTCGTCGACGGTGCGGTTGAGGTTGCGGCGGGCGAAGGTCTCGGTCGCCGAGCCGAAGACGGCGATCCGGCGGACCCCGAGCGCGAGCGCGCGCCCCAGTCCCCGTTCGTTGGGCACGAGGACGGGGAGGTCGACCCCTTCGAGACCGGCCAGCCGGGGGTAGAGCGCCTCGGCGTCGGCGAGCTGGGGCACCCAGTCGGGGCGGACGAGGCTGGTGGCCTCGATCGTGGTCAGCCCGGCGGCGGCGAGCCGGTGGATGAACTCGGCCTTGACCTCGGTGGGGACGGTCGTCTTCTCGTTCTGGAGGCCGTCGCGCGGGCCGACCTCGTGGATGCGGACCCGCGCCGGGAGGCCGGGCGCGGGGACGCGCATGGGGAGCCCGTCAGCCATGGCGCGCACCCTCCTCCCGGACGGGGGAGCCCGCCGGCGCCGGTCGGCCGGTGACCGCGCCCCCGGACCCGGTCATGGGGTTCGCCGGTTCCGCCGCGGGGGTGACCACCGCGAGGACCTGGTCCATGGCGACCGTGGTCCCCGGGGTCACCTCCAGCTCGGTGACGGTCCCGGCGTGCGGCGCGGTGATGACGTGCTCCATCTTCATCGCCTCCACCACCAGCAGACCCTGCCCGGCGGCCACCTCGTCCCCGGCGGCCACCTTGACGACGGTGACCGTCCCGGGCATCGGCGCCGCGAGGGTGTCCGCCCCGGAGCGGGCCGCGCCGCCCAGGGACGCGGCGACCGGGTCGTGGTCCCGGACCTGCCAGGAGTCGCCGTCCCGGCCGAGCCAGTCACCGGCGCGGTGGAAGGTGTGGGTGAGACCGTCGACGGTGACCGCGACCGTCTCCGGCGCGACCTCGAAGGCCGCGGGCGCCGAGGCGGTCGCCGGCTCACCGCCCGGCAGCCGCACCGGGAAGACGAGCGGCGCCGGACTCCCCCCGGCGCGCCAGCCGCTGGGCACCGAGAACGGGTCGGTCCACCCCGCCGCGTCGGGCACGGGCGCCAGCGCCGCCAGCCGTACGGCCGCCGCCGCCGCGTACACCTCGTCCGGTACCCCCTCCGGGAGCAGCCCGGCGCCCTCCCGCTCCACCAGACCGGTGTCCAGCCGCCCGGCGACGACATCGGGGTGGGCCAGCAGCCGGCGCAGGAAACCGGCGTTGGTCGGTACGCCGAGGGTGACCGTCTCCGCGAGGGCCGCGCGCAGCCGGCGCAGCGCGGTGGGGCGGTCCGGGCCGTGCGCGACGACCTTGGCGAGCATCGGGTCGTACAGGCTGGAGACCTCGGTGCCCTCGCTCAGCCCCGAGTCGGTGCGCACGCCCTCGCCCCGTGGCTCGCGCAGCGCCAGCACCCGTCCGCCGGAGGGGAGGAAACCCCGGGCGGGGTCCTCGGCGCAGATCCGGGCCTCGATCGCGTGGCCGGTGAGCGCGATGTCCTCCTGCGCGTACGGCAGGGGTTCACCGGCCGCGACCCGCAGCTGCCACTCCACCAGGTCGAGACCGGTGATCAGCTCGGTGACGGGGTGCTCGACCTGGAGCCGGGTGTTCATCTCCATGAAGTAGTACGAGCCGGGGTCGCCGCCCGGGACGATGAACTCCACCGTCCCCGCGCCGGTGTAGCCGCAGGACCGGGCCGCCTGCACCGCCGCCTCGCCCATCGCCGCGCGGGTCCGCTCGTCCAGCAGGACCGAGGGGGCCTCCTCGATCACCTTCTGGTGCCGGCGCTGGAGCGAGCACTCGCGCTCACCCAGATGGATCACCCGGCCGTGGGCGTCGGCGAGCACCTGGATCTCGATGTGCCGGGGCCGCTCGATCCACCGCTCCACCAGCAGGGTGTCGTCCCCGAAGGAGGCGCGGGCCTCGCGCCGGGCGGTGGCGATGTCCTCCGCGAGCGCGGACTCCGTCCGGGTCAGCCGCATGCCCTTGCCGCCGCCGCCCGCCGAGGGCTTGAGCAGCACCGGCATCCCGATCTCCCGGGCTGCGGCGGCCAGCTCCTCGTCGCCCAGCCCCGATCCGGAGGAGCCGGGCACCACCGGGACCCCGGCGGCGCGCACGGTCTCCTTGGCGCGGATCTTGTCGCCCATGAGGGCGATGGCGGCGGCGGGCGGGCCGATGAAGACCAGGCCCGCGTCCGCGCAGGCGCGGGCGAAGGCCGCGTTCTCCGCGAGGAAGCCGTAGCCGGGGTGGACGGCCCGCGCGCCCGTCCGGGCGGCGGCCTCCAGCAGGCGCTCGGCGCTCAGATAGCTCTCCCCGGCGGGCGGCGGGCCGATCCGGACCGCCGTGTCGGCCTCCCGGACATGGCGGGCGCCCGCGTCCGCGTCGGAGAAGACCGCGACCGAGCGCACCCCCATCGCCCGCAGGGTGCGGATGACCCGCACGGCGATCTCGCCCCGGTTGGCCACAAGGACTGTGTCGAACATCGTCACCGTCATCTCAGAGGTCCGCGTCTCGAAGGGCCGCATCGGGGGCCCGCGTCCAGGGGGTCCGCGTCCCGGGGGTCACATCCGGAAGACGCCGAAGCCGGGTTCCCCCAGCGGGGCGTTGCCGCAGGCGGTCAGGGCGAGGCCCAGCACCTGGCGGGTCTCCAGCGGGTCGATCACCCCGTCGTCCCAGAGCCGGGCGGTGGCGTAGTAGGCGCTGCCCTGCTCCTCGTACCGGTCGCGGATGGGGGACTTGAACGCCTCCTCGTCCGCCGCCGGCCACTCCTCGCCGCGCGCCGCGAGCTGGTCCCGCTTGACGGTGGCGAGCACGGAGGCGGCCTGCTCGCCGCCCATGACGGAGATCTTGGCGTTGGGCCACATCCACAGGAAGCGGGGGGAGTAGGCCCGGCCGCACATCGAGTAGTTCCCCGCGCCGTAGGAGCCGCCGATGACGACGGTCAGCTTGGGCACCCGGGCGCAGGCCACGGCCGTGACCATCTTCGCCCCGTGCTTGGCGATGCCGCCCGCCTCGTAGGCGCGGCCCACCATGAAGCCGGAGATGTTCTGGAGGAAGAGCAGCGGGATGCCGCGCTGGTCGCACAGCTCGATGAAGTGGGCGCCCTTCTGGGCGGACTCGGAGAACAGGATGCCGTTGTTGGCGACGATGCCGACCGGGTGGCCGTGGACCCGGGCGAAACCGGTGACCAGGGTCTGCCCGAACTCGGCCTTGAACTCGGCGAACCGGGACCCGTCGGTGATCCGGGCGATCACCTCCCGCACGTCGTAGGGCGTACGGGAGTCCACCGGCACCGCGCCGTACAGCCCGGCGGGGTCGGCCGCCGGCTCCTCGGGCGGGGTGACCGTCCAGGGGAGCGGGGCGCGGGCGGGGAGCGTGGCGACGATGTTCCGCACGATCCGCAGGGCGTGGGCGTCGTTCTCGGCGAGGTGGTCGGTGACGCCGGAGACCCGGGAGTGGACCTCGCCGCCGCCCAGTTCCTCGGCCGTGACGACCTCGCCGGTCGCGGCCTTCACCAGGGGCGGGCCGCCGAGGAAGATCGTGCCCTGGTTCCGCACGATCACCGCCTCGTCGCTCATCGCCGGGACATAGGCGCCGCCGGCGGTGCAGGAGCCGAGGACGGCGGCGATCTGCGGGACGCGGGCGCCGGAGAGCCGGGCCTGGTTGTAGAAGATCCGGCCGAAGTGGTCCCGGTCGGGGAAGACCTCGTCCTGCATCGGCAGGAAGGCGCCGCCGGAGTCCACCAGATAGACGCAGGGGAGCCGGTTCTCCAGGGCGATCTCCTGGGCGCGGAGATGCTTCTTCACCGTCATCGGGTAGTAGGTGCCGCCCTTGACGGTGGCGTCGTTGGCGACGATCACCACCTCGCGCCCGCTCACCCGGCCGATTCCCGCGATCACTCCGGCCGCCGGGGCCTGGTCCTCGTACATCCCGTGGGCGGCGAGGGGGGCCAGCTCCAGGAAGGGGGAGCCGGGGTCCAGCAGGGTGTCCACCCGGTCGCGCGGCAGCAGCTTGCCCCGGGCGGTGTGCCGGGCGCGGGCCTCCTCGCCGCCGCCGAGCCGGGCCCGCGCGAGGGTGGCGCGCAGGGTGCCGGCCAGCTCCCGGTGCGCCGCCTCATTGGCCTGCCAGGCCGGGGACGCGGGGTCGGCCGTGCCGGTGAGCACGGGTGCCTGCTGCATCGTGTCACTCCTGTTAATGCCTGTTAATGAGCGTTAACGCGTGCTTTCAGGTTAACGACCGCTAACAGCCTTGTCTAGAATCGGGTTCCATGAACACCAGGACGGATGCGCCCACGCGCCGGGAGCAGATCCTCAGGGAGGCCGCCCGGCTCTTCGCGGAGCGCGGCTTCCACGGCGTCGGGGTCGACGAGATAGGGGCCGCCGTCGGAATCAGCGGCCCCGGTCTCTACCGCCACTTCGCGGGCAAGGACGCGATGCTGGCGGAGCTGCTGGTGGGGATCAGCGAGCGGCTGCTGAGCGGCGGCCGGCTGCGGGTCGAGGAGTCGGCCGCCGACCCCGGCGCGCTGCTCGCCTCGCTGATCGACGGCCATGTCGACTTCGCCCTCGACGACCGCCCGCTGATCACCCTCCACGACCGCGAGCTGGACCGGCTGCGGGAGGCCGACCGCAAACGGGTGCGCAGGCTCCAGCGGCAGTACGCGGAGCTGTGGGTGACGGCGGTGCGCCGGGTGCACCCGGCGGTGCCGGAGCCGGAGGCCAGGGCGGCGGTGCACGCCGTCTTCGGGCTGCTGAACTCGACCCCGCACCTGGGGTCGGGGGACGGCGCCCCGATGGACCGCGCCGACACGGAAACGTTGCTGCGCAGGCTGGCCCACGGCGCCTTCGCCGCGCTGGCCGCCGGGCCGGGTGAGCGGAGGGCCTGAGCCGGGGCGGGGCGCAGGCGGGCGGGGCGTCGGGGGCGGGGCGTCCGGGCCGGAGGCCGGGGCGGGGGCGGAGGCCGGAGCGGGGGCGGAGGCGCCCGGCCACGATCCGGACGCCCTCCCCGCGCGCCGGGCCCGCTGACGGCACAATGGGCCCATGCCGATACCGAGCCGTGCCGCCCTCGTCGACCACCTCGTCCGCACACGTATCGCCGGGAACGTCGCCACCCCGCGCGACAACAACCTCTCCCACTACCGCAAGCTCGCCAACGGCGACCGCCACTACTGGCTGGGCCTGGAGCTGGGGGAGCGCTGGACCGACGAGCAGGACGTGCTGGCGGTGATGGCCGAGCGGTGCGGGGTCATCGACGACCCCGGGCACCGGGCCGGCCAGGACACCATCGACCCGGAGCTGACGGTCGACGCCCTGGAGCGGCTCGCCGCCCGGCTGCGCAAGGCCGCCGCCGGGCGCGAGCGGGTGCTCTTCGCCACCGGGCACCCCGGGGGCCTCCTCGATGTCCACCGGCAGACCGCCGAGGCGCTGCGCACCGCCGGCTGCGAGATCGTCCGCATCCCGGGCGGGCTGATGGCGGACGAGGGCATGGTCTTCCAGTTCGCCGGGGTCGCGGTGCTGGAGCGCGGCGCCACCCTCTGGCACACCCACTCCCCGGCGCCGATGGCCGCCGTCCTCGACGGCCTGGAGCGCGACGGCAGACCCCGGCCCGACCTGGTGGTGGCCGACCACGGCTGGGCGGGGTGCGCGGCACAGCGCGGACTGGACGCGGTGGGGTACGCCGACTGCAACGACCCGGCGCTCTTCCTCGGCGAGGCCGAGGGCACCCTCCAGGTGACGATCCCGCTGGACGACCATGTGACCGACCCCCGCTTCTACGACCCGATGACCGCCTATCTGCTGGAGGCGGCCGGTCTGACCGTCCCCGCCGAGCTGGCCTGACGCCGGACCCCCGGCCACGGGCCGGGGCCCCGGCTCCTCAGGCCCCGGGCCCCCGGCCGCCGGGCGGCCCCTCCGGCTCCCGCTCCGCCCCCAGCCCCGGCGTCGGGTCCAGATACACCCGCCGGACCGACGGGAAACGCTCCCGCAGCTGCTCCTCCGCCTCCTCGCACGCCCACTCCACCTGCCGGGCGCTCGAAGCGTCCCGGAAGTCCACCTTCGCGGCGATCAGCAGCTCGCGCGGCCCCTGGATCAGCGTCGTCAGCTCCAGTACGGCCACGATGTGCGGCACCGTGAGAATCTCCTCCCGCACCGCCTCCCGCATCGCCGGCGGCAGCGGGCGGCCGATCAGCAGCCGGGCGTTGCTGCGGCCCAGCACCCACGCCACGTACACCAGCAGCAGCCCGATCAGGATCGACGCCACCCCGTCGAACACCCCCGACCCCGTGAGCCGCGCGCCCACCAGACCACCGGCCGCCAGCACCAGACCCACCAGCGCCGCCGAGTCCTCCAGCACCACCGCCTTGACCGCCGTGTCCGGGGTGACCCGCAGATAGTGCGCGGCCGGCGCGCCGATCCGGGCCGCCTCGGCCCGCACCTGCCGCAGCCCGGTCCGCAGCGAGAACCCCTCCAGCACGAACGCCACCCCCAGCACGATGTACGAGAGCAGCGGATCGCCCAACTCCTCGCCGTGGGTGAGGGTGTGGACACCGTCGTACACGGCGAAGACCGCGCCGCCGACGAAGGTCGCCACCGAGGCCAGCAGCGCCCAGATGTAGCGCTCGGGGCCGTGGCCCAGCGGATGGTCCTCGTCGGCGGGCCGCTCGCCCCGCTTCAGCGCGGTGAGCAGCAGCAGTTCGGTGACGGTGTCGGCGACCGAGTGCGCCGCCTCCGAGAGCATCGCGCTGGAGCCGCTGACGACCCCCGCGACGGCCTTCGCCACGGCGATACCGAGATTCGCGAAGGCGGCGACCAGCACCGTGAAGGTGCTCTCGGCGGGCGGGGCATCCGTTTCGGTCATACGCCGGACGGTATGCGGGCGGGCCGGGGCGGGCGCCGCGCCACGCGCTCACGGCGGGAATACGGCCCCGGGCGGTGCGCCGAAACCGGAACCGGGTGCCGGAGGCGGTGAATTTCACCCCAACGGCGCATTTCCCGGGCGCTGCGAACGACCGGCCCGATTACCGGCGGAAGGACAATGTCCGGGAGGGCGGCTGTTGCGGTCCGGCCGGTCCGCGCTCCCGTGCGGACCGGCACGCATCCGGCACACGGCTCTCGACGAATCCGAGGGGAGAGTTGGCGTGCATGGCGGAATGCCAGGTGTCCGTTGTCGTTCCGTGCTTCAATGAATCCGAGGTGATCGGGGCCTTTCACACGGCGCTGGCGGAAGTGCTCGCGTCCACCCGGCGAACCTTTGAGATCTGTTATGTGGACGACGGCAGCCGCGACGGCACCCGGGGGCAGTTGAGCACCCTCTCCGCCACCGACGGCCGCGTCCGCTACACCTCCTTCAGCCGCAATTTCGGCAAGGAGGCCGCCCTGCTCGCCGGATTGCGGATGGCCCGGGGCGATGCGGTGATCCTCATGGACGCGGACCTCCAGCACCCGCCCGAACTCGTCCCCCGCATACTGGAATTGCGCCGCCAGGGCTTCGATCAGGTCATCGCGCGCCGGGACCGGGTGGGCGAGGGGCTGCTCCGCTCCGCCCTCAGCTCCGGTTACTACCGGGCGATGGGCCACTTCATGGATGTGGACGTGGTCGACGGCGCGGGCGATTTCCGGCTGCTCTCCCGCCGCGCGGTCGACGGCGTGCTCGCGCTGCCCGAGAGCAACCGCTTCTCCAAGGGAATCTTCTCCTGGATCGGCTTCGACACCGTCAGCTTCACCTACCGGAATGTCCAGCGCGCGGCCGGAACATCGAAATGGGGCATCCGGAATCTGCTCAACTATGGAATCGACGGTGTCATCTCGTTCAACAGCCGCCCGCTGCGGCTGGCCATTCACACCGGTCTCACCCTCTTTCTCGCGGCACTGGGATACGCCGTCTGGGTCATTCTCCAGGCCGCTCTGCACGGTGTCGGAGTTCCCGGGTACACCTCGCTGCTCACCGCCGTTGTGGCCCTCAGCGGAATCCAGCTGATGACTCTCGGGGTCATCGGTGAATATGTGGGCCGTATTTACCACGAGGCCAAGAGGAGGCCCCACTACGTGGTCCGGGAGACCAGCGAGACCCGGGTGGCGCCCCCGGCCCCTCCCCAGGAGGAAACGCCGCCCGCCGCGCCCGGGACCGGTGAGCGGCGAAAGGCCCGCACCGTCCGCCAGTTCGCGGTCTTCTCGGCGATCGGCTTCGTCAACACGGCGGTCTATCTCGCCGTCTACGCCACGGCCAACCGCTGGATTCCCTATCTGGCCGCGCATGTCCTCGGCTACACGGTCAGCGTGGTGGTCTCCTTTCTGCTGAACTCCTCGGTCACCCTGAGGACCAGACCGACCTGGCGGGCCTTCGTCCGCTATCCGCTCTCCAGCCTGGCCGGTCTGGTGGGCGGCGGCGCGCTGCTCTTCCTCGCCGTCGAACTGCTCGGCATGGACAAGAACATCGCCGCCCTGGCCGCCGGTGTCCTGGTGACACCCCTCTCCTTCCTGCTCGCCCGGTGGGCCATCACCGCCGGCGCGGTCGCCCCCCGGGCCCCCGCCCCGGCGGGCGAGCTGCCCCGGGCCCGCCCGGCGGACGAGTCCGACCCGGCCTGACCCCTCCCGTCCCGCCGCCGCACCCGGGGGCGGCCGGCCCCGCACGACCACGACCACGACAGCGATCACGACCACGACAGCGATCGCCACCACGACAGCGATCACCACCACGACCACGACTGCGAGAGCGAACGAAGGGTGGAGCTCCCCATGACCGAGGGCTCGTCGGGCACGGTCCTTTCCCCGCCGCCGGGCGAGCGCCCCCGGCCCGCCCGCGCCGCCGGCGCGACGGGCACCCGCCCGCGCGGGACCCCGGCGGCGTGCCGGCCGCTCCTGCTCGCCCTGCTGCCGCTCGCCCTGCTCGCCACGGCGCTCTGGTACGGACAGCATGTGCGCCCCGGCGCCGACGACTGGTGCTTTCTGCCCGCCGCCCGGGAGTCCGGGGTCACCGGCATGGTGGAGAAGTTCTGGTCCAAGGACAACGGCCGGATCGTGAACGCCGTCCTGGTCGGGGCCTACGCCGTCCACGACGTCGCGGGACACCGGTGGTTCGCCCCGGTCAGCGGGGTGCTCGTGCTCGCGGTGCTCTGGTCGGTGACCTCTCTCGCGCTGCGCCGGGCCGGTCTGCGGACGCCGCGCGGTGTCCCCCTGCTGGTGGCGTCGACGGTGGCGGCGGTCTTCCTGCTCGCCAGCCCCAACACGTACAAGACGTTCTACTGGCCCGCCTCGGCGGTCTCGCACACCCTGGCGCCCGTGCTCGCCTGCGCCGCCGTCCTGCCGCTGCTGCTCGCCCGGACGCGCTCCGGCCGGCGGGCCGCGCTCGCCGCCGTGTTCCTGGCGGGGGCCCTGCTGGCCACCCTCTCGGAGGCGGCGGCCGTCGTCGGGTTCGTGGTGCTCGGCACGGTGCTGCCGCTGGGCCGCCGGCTCGTCACCGGGGTCCGGCGGGGATACGCGCGGGCCTGGTGTCTGGCCGGTCTCGCGGGGACCGCCACCGGGACGGTGGTGCTGCTCGCCTCGCCCGGCTCCCGCAACCGCCGGGAGCGGTACGGCGCCAACGCCTCGATGTTCGCCCCCGAGTCCCTCACCGGTGCGCTCGACGCCTTCGGGCAGATCCTCGCCACCCTCCTCACCACCTGGCAGTACCTGGGCGCCGTCGCCGCCGGGGTGGTGCTGGGGCTGGTCTGCCGGGGCGGCGGGGCGGGGCCGTCGGTGGTCCTCGTCCACCGCCGGACGCTCGCCGCCGCCGGGGCGGCGGCCTTCCTCGTCTCCGGCTACCTCTGCACCGTGATCGCCTACCCCGTCTTCGGCGCGGGGACGGCGACCGTCTCACGGGCCTGGAACGACTACCTGCTGCTGTACGTCGTCCTGCTCGTCGGCGCCGGGACCCTGCTGGGACGGGCGGTGCGCGCCCGCGCCCGGTCCGCCCGGACGCCCCGGGCGGTGGGAGCGGCCGGGGTGGCGGCCGGCGCCGTCTGCTGTCTGGGGCTCGCCGTCCCCCTCGGGCAGCTCGGCGGGGAGATGGAGGCGCGGGCCCGCGCCTGGGACCGTCAGGACCGGTGGATGCGGGTCCAGGCGGCGGGCGGCGCGGAGACCCTTCCGTACACACCGACCTCGGTCGCCGCGATGGGCGAGCCGTTCGGGAAGCACGGGAGCTGGCCCGCCGGCTGTGTCGCCGACTACTACGGCGTGGAACGGGTCACCCACGGGCACCGGCTGCCCTGAGCGCCGCCCGCCCCCAACGGCCCGCCCGCCCCCAACCGGCCCTTCCGGTCCGGGCGGTGGTTCAGTCCCCCCGGTCCGGGCGCGGCACCCGGACGACCCCTTCCTGGATCACCGACACCGCCAGCCGCCCCTCCCGGGTCCAGATCCGCGCCTGGCCGAGCCCCCGCCCGCCCGAGGAGGTCGGGGACTCCTGGTCGTACAGCAGCCACTCGTCCGCCCGGAACGGCCGGTGGAACCACATCGCGTGGTCCAGCGACGCGCCCACCACATCGCCCACCGCCCAGCCGCCGCGCCCGTGCGCCAGGAGCACCGAGTCGAGCAGCGTCATGTCCGAGACATAGGTGGCCAGACAGACATGGAGCAGCGGATCGTCCACCAGCTTCCCGGTGGTGCGGAACCAGACCTGGGAGCGCGGTTCGCGCTCCTCGCCGACCTGTCCGTACGGGGGCGGCTGGGCATAGCGCAGATCGACCGCGGCCCGCGCCCTGAGCAGCTTCTCCACCACGTCCGGACCGGTGAAGTTGGCCGCGTACGACGGCAGGATCTCGGCGGCCGTCGGCAGGGACTCCGGGTCGGGCGCGGCCGGCATCGCCGACTGGTGCTCCAGGCCCTCCTCGTACACCTGGAACGACGCCGACAGATGGAAGACCGGCCGGCCGTGCTGGACCGCGACCACCCGCCGGGTGGTGAAGGAGCGGCCGTCGCGGATGCGGTCGACGGTGTAGACGATGGGCGCGCCCGGGTCGCCGGCGCGCAGGAAGTACGCGTGCAGGGAGTGCGGCGGGCGCTCCCCGGGGACGGTGCGGCCCGCGGCGACCAGGGCCTGGGCGGCGACCTGGCCGCCGAACACCCGGGGCACGAGCGCCATGCGCGACTGGCCCCGGAAGATGTCCCGCTCGATCCGCTCCACGTCCAGCAGATCGAGCAGCTCGTCCAGGGCGCTGTTCGGGGGGTTGTCCGGGAGGTTGTCCGGGAGGTTGTTCCGAGGGCCGGCCAAGGGGTTAGAGCCCCATGGACTTGGCGATGATCGACTTCATGACCTCGCTGGTCCCGCCGTAGATCCGGTTGACCCGGTTGTCCGCGTACAGCCGCGCGATCGGGTACTCGTTCATATAGCCGTAGCCGCCGTGCAGCTGGAGGCAGCGGTCGATGACCCGGTGGGCCACCTCGGTGCAGAAGAGCTTCGCGGACGCCGCCTCCGCCGCCGACAGCTCGCCCGTGTCGTGCGCCTCCAGGGCCCGGTCGACGACGGCCTCCGCCGCGTCCACCTCGGCCTTGCAGGCGGCCAGTTCGAACTTGGTGTTCTGGAAGGCGGCCACCGGCTGTCCGAAGACCGTGCGGTCCTGGACGTACGCCTGGGTGAAGCGGATCGCGGCGGACGCCTGGGCGTACGCGCCGACCGCGATGGCCAGCCGCTCCTGCGGGAGGTTCTGGCCGAGGTAGGAGAAGCCCTGGTTCTCCTCGCCGAGCAGGTCCCGCGCCGGGACCCTGACATCGGTGAAGGAGAGTTCGGCGGTGTCGGAGGTCTTCAGGCCGAGCTTGTCGAGCCGGCGGCCGACCGCGTACCCCTCCAGCGCGGTGTCCACGACGAAGAGCGAGATGCCGTGGCGGCGGTCCTCCTCCGTGGGGGCGGCGGTGCGCGCGCAGACGATGACGCGGTCCGCGTGGACGCCTCCGGTGATGAAGGTCTTCGAGCCGTTGAGGAGGTAGTGCGAGCCGTCGTCCGAGAGCCGGGCGGTGGTCTTCATGCCCGCCAGGTCCGAGCCGGTGCCGGGCTCGGTCATGGCGATGGCGTACATCGCCGCGCCGGAGACGAAGTCGGGGAGCCAGCGCTTCTTCTGCTCCTGTGTCCCGTACGCGAGGAGGTAGGGGAGGCAGAGCGCGACATGCACCCCGGAGCCGCCGAAGGAGACGCCCGCGCGGGCGGTCTCCTCGGAGATGATCGCCTGGAACTTGAAGGACTCCTGGCCCGCGCCGCCGTGCTCCTCCGGCACCTCGATGCCGAATATGCCCAGCTCGCCGAGTTTGGTGTAGAAGTCGCGGGGCGCCTGGCCCGCCGCGTACCACTCGTCGTACACGGGCACGACCTCGGCCTCGATGAAGGCGCGGACGGTCTCCCGGAATGCCTCGTGGTCCTCGTTGTAGACGCTGCGGCGCACGGACGCCTCCCTGGGCGGATTGGGGTGAGCGGGCGCACGACTAAGCGCTTGCTCAGGCTGGAGAGTGAAGTTACCGGGCGGTTACCGCCCCTGTCCAGGGAAAGCCGCGCACATCACAGTGACCGGAGGCACCCGCCGGCGCCGCGGGCGGACGGCCGGAGCGCCGGTCCGCTGTGCTATACAAGGAGGTGAGGCCCCCGATGGGGCCTGCGGACGACGGATCAGTACCCGCTCAGCGACAAGACTGGCCACTGGGAGGTCGGTTCCGTCATGGCGTGGTTCATTCTCGTCGTATCAGGAGTGCTGGAGGCCGTCTGGGCCACAGCGCTGTCCGCGTCCAAGAACTTCAAGCGCCCCATTCCGACCGTCGTCTTCGGTGTCGCCCTCGCGGCGAGCATGACGGGTCTGGCCTTCGCCATGAAGAGCCTTCCCACCGGGACCGCGTACGCCGTCTGGGTCGGCATCGGAGCGGTGCTCACGGCCGTCTGGGCCATGGTGACCGGCCAGGAGCGCGCCTCCACCGGGCGGGTGGTCCTGCTGCTGGGCCTCATCGGCTGTGTCGTCGGACTGAAGGCGGTCAGCTGATGCCCTGGGCGATTCTTCTCATCAGTGCCGTGTTCGAGGCCGTCTGGGCCACGGCCCTCGGTCTCTCCGACGGACTGAGCAAAACGGGTCCCGCCGTCGTCTTCTTCGTCGGGCTGGCGCTCAGCATGGCGGGTCTCGCCTATGCCATGAGCCGGATTCCGATCAGCGTGGCCTACTCGGTCTGGATCGGGGTCGGGGCCGCCCTGACGGTCCTCTACGCCATGCTCACCGGTGAGGAGCCCGCCTCCGTGCTCAAGGGGCTGTTCCTCGGCGGGATCATCCTGTGCGTCATCGGCCTGAAGTTCGTCAAGACCAAGCCGGGGCCCAAGGCCGAACAGCGGCTGCCGGAGGCGTAGAACCACACCCGGGGTGCCCGCCGGGCCGGTCCGCGAGGGCCGGGCCGGCGGGCACCGCTGTTTCGCTGTCCGGGGGCTCCGGGGGTTCACGGGGGTCCCGGGGCGGCGGGCCGGGCTCAGGGGAGCGAGCGCAGGGCGAACCACAGCTCCATCCGTACGTCCGCGTCGTCCAGGTCCTCGCCCAGGAGCGCCGCGCAGCGCGCGACGCGCTGGCGGACCGTGTTGCGGTGCACACCCAGCGCCGCGGCCGTCCGGTCCCAGCTCCCGTGCAGGGAGAGCCAGCCGCGCAGGGTCTCGACGAGCGCGGGGGAGCCGGTGAGCGGGGCGAGGCGCAGCCGGGCGTGGGCCGATGCCTCCTGCCAGGTCAGCAGCGCCGCCGGCCCCGTGCCCCGGTGGCGGACCAGGCCGCGGCCGGTGGCCAGCGCCCGGCGCAGGGCCTGCGCCGCCTGGGCGTCGGCCGCCGCGAGATGCTCCGCTTCCACCGGGTCGCTGACCCCGAGGACCCAGCCGGGCCGCGCCGCCGGTTCGGGGGCGGCAGGCGACGGCAGCAGTACGCGTACGGTCCCGTCCTCGCCCGTGTCCACCAGCGCGCTCCCGAGCGCCGCCCCCAGCGCGGGCGCGGCCAGCGGGGCGGGGCCGCCGCCGCGCGCGTGCACCACCGTCCACCGCTCCGACCCCAGCAGCCGGGCCGCCTCCACGGCCCCGGCCCCCAGCATCAGCCGTACCAGCGCCGCACCGCGACCGGCGCTGTCGAGCCCCTGGTGCTCGGCCGTGAGCAGCGAGAGCAGGACGACGGCGACCCCGGCGACCGTGTGGTCCCCGGCCTCCCGCCCGGGGCTCGCCAGCCCGAGCACCAGGCCCTCGCCGCCCGCGAGGGCGTAGGCGCTGAGATGGACCCCGTCGACGGTGTCGCTGGCGGACGCGGGCACGGGCCCGGTGGACCCCCTGCCGGGGGCGTGCCGGGCCTCGCCGCCGCTCCCGGGGGCGCGGGCCGCCGGCGCGCCGGCGGCCGGGCCGCTCCCGGGGCGGGTGCCGTCCGGCGGGGTGCCGTCCCCGGGGGTGCCGGGTGCCGGGGCGCTGCCCGCCTCGGGGCCGCCCTCCCGCCCGGGGCGACCGGGAGACGTGTGCGGGGGCGCCGCCCGCCGCGCGCGTTCCGCGCCGGGACCGCCGGCGCTCCCCGGCGCCGGGAGACCCGTGGCGCGGGCGCCCGGCGAACCCGGCGCGGGCCCGCTCTCCCGGCCGGAGGCCGCTTCCCGGCCGGGGGCCGCTTCCCGGCCGGGGGCCGCCTCCCGGGCGGGGCTCACCACCCGGGCCAGGGCGAGCAGGGCCGCGCGGGCGGCGGGGCCGGGGGCGCGGCCGGCCGTGGCGAGTTCGGCGCCCGCGCGGCTCAGCAGCACCGCCCGGCCGCCCAGGTGCGCCGCGAGCTGGGCGAGGACCGCGGGGACCGGGTCCGGGCGGGCCGCCGCCGTCGCCAGACCCTGCTGCGCCCGCGTCACCCGGCGCAGCTCCCGGTGGCGCTCCTCGGCCATCAGCCGCCACACCGCCCGCGCCACCGCCGTGAAGGTCGTCCTCGGCGGCACTTCGAGCAGCGGCAGCCCGTACCGGTCGCACGCCTCGATCAGCCCCGCCGGGACCGTGTCGTGCACCGGCGCCACCCCGAACCCGAGCGCCGCCGCCCGCGCGGCGGTGATCCGGCGGACGTACAGCTCCGGGTCGGCCAGCAGCACCCCCGCGCTCAGCAGCAGCTCCCCGCCGAGGAGATACGGATACGGGTCCGCCATCTCCGAGGTGTGCACCCAGTGCACCGCCGCCCCCGTGCCCGCCTCCGCCGCCCGGGGGCCGGCGATCTGCCGCAGCCCCAGCTCCTCATGGGCGAGCAGCGCGGTCAGCGGGACCGGCGGGGTCGGAGGGAGCGCTGTGGCATCCGGCATGGACAGTCCATCCATCGGCGTCATCGAATATGGAGGAAACGTACACTTCAACGCCGCTTTCCGGCCACCTACCGTCAGGGGGCAACGAGACCCGGGCCGCCCCCGGCCGATCGGCCCGGCCCGATCCGGCCCACCCGGCCGGCCCGGGCGACGCGAGAGAGGGAGGGAATCCGATGGCTGTCGACTACGCGGTGATCGTCGTCTATCTGGCCGCCATGCTCGGCATGGGCTGGTGGGGCATGCGCCGAGCCCGGTCCAAGAGCGAGTTCCTCGTCGCCGGACGCCGCCTCGGCCCCTGGATGTACTCGGGCACGATCGCCGCCATCGTCCTCGGCGGCGCCTCCACCATCGGCGGCGTCGGCCTCGGCTACAAGCACGGCCTCTCCGGCGCCTGGATGGTCTTCACCATCGGCCTCGGACTCCTCGCCCTCTCCGTCTTCTTCTCCGCCCGGATCGCCCGGCTGAAGGTCTACACCGTCTCCGAGATGCTCGATCTGCGGTACGGCGGCCGGGCCGGGGTGATCTCGGGCGTGGTGATGTGGGCGTACACCCTGATGCTCGCGGTCACCTCGACCATCGCCTACGCCACGATCTTCGATGTCATCTTCGACCTGAACCGGACCCTCTCCATCATCCTCGGCGGGGCCGTCGTCGTCGCCTACTCCACCCTCGGCGGCATGTGGTCGATCACCCTCACCGACATGGTGCAGTTCGTCGTGAAGACGGTCGGCATCCTGCTGCTCCTGCTGCCGATCGCGGTCGTCAAGGCCGGCGGCTTCAGCGAGATGAGGTCGGAGCTGCCCGCCGAGTACTTCGCGCCGCTCGGCATCGGCGGCGAGACGATCTTCACCTATGTCCTGATCTACACCTTCGGCATGCTCATCGGACAGGACATCTGGCAGCGGGTCTTCACCGCGCGCGGCGACAAGGTCGCCCGCTGGGGCGGCGCCGCCGCCGGCACCTACTGTCTCGTCTACGCCATCGCCGGAGCGATGATCGGCACCGCCGCCAAGGTGCTCTACCCCGACCTCGACAACCCCGATGACGCCTTCGCGCTGATCGTCAGGGACGAGCTGCCCATGGGGGTGCGCGGGCTGGTGCTGGCCGCCGCGCTCGCCGCCGTGATGTCCACCTCGTCCGGCGCGCTGATCGCCTGCGCCACCGTCGCCAACAACGACATCTGGTCCCGGCTGCGCGGCCTCACCTCCCGCGACGCGCCCGCCGCCGACCACGACGAGGTCCGGGGCAACCGCGTCTTCATCCTCGTCATGGGTGTCGCCGTGATCGCCATCGCCATCGCCCTCAACGATGTCGTCGAGGCGCTGACCGTGGCGTACAACCTCCTCGTCGGCGGACTCCTCGTCCCCATCCTCGGCGGACTGCTGTGGAAGCGCGGCACCGTCCAGGGCGCGCTGGCCGCCGTCGCCGTCGGCGGCGCCGCCGTGATCGGGCTGATGGCGGGGTACGGAATCCTCGCCACCGAACCCGTGATGTACGGGCTCCTCGCCTCCCTCGCCGTCTATGTCGCCGTCTCCCTCCTCACCGAGCCCACCGACGCGGCCGTCCTCGCCCGCTGGCGGGAGCGGCTCGCCGGCCGGGGCGGCGAGGAGCCGGAGGGCGAGGAACCGCGGGCCGTGCCCCCGGCCGCCGTCGCCCCGAACCACCTCCCTGACTAGAGTCGGAAAACGCAGCGAAGCGTTGGAAAGAAGGCAGACCATGAGCAGCACCGAGCAGCCGCGCGGCCCCGTCGACTCGTCCCGTGTCCCCCGGTACGCCGGGCCCGCCACGTTCGCCCGGCTGCCCCGGCTCGACGAGGTCGGCAGCGCCGATGTCGCCGTCGTCGGCGTGCCCTTCGACGCCGGGGTCTCCTACCGGCCCGGCGCCCGCTTCGGCGGCAACGCCATCCGCGAGGCCTCCCGGCTGCTGCGCCCCTACAACCCCGCGCAGGACGCCTCGCCCTTCGCGCTCGCCCAGGTCGCCGACGCCGGGGACATAGCGGCCAACCCCTTCAACATCAACGAGGCGGTGGAGACCGTCGAGTCCGCCGCCGACGACCTGCTCTCCACCGGCGCCCGGCTGATGACCCTCGGCGGCGACCACACCATCGCCCTGCCGCTGCTGCGCTCCGTCGCCAAGAGGCACGGCCCGGTCGCGCTGCTCCACTTCGACGCCCACCTCGACACCTGGGACACCTACTTCGGCGCCGAGTACACCCACGGCACCCCCTTCCGCCGGGCCGTCGAGGAGGGCATCCTCGACACCTCCGCCCTCTCCCACGTCGGCATCCGGGGCCCCCTCTACGGCAAGGGGGACCTGACCGAGGACGAGAAGCTCGGCTTCGGCATCGTCACCTCCGCCGATGTCTATCGCCGGGGCGCCGACGAGGTCGCCGACCAGCTCCGCCAGCGCATCGGGGACCGCCCGCTCTACATCTCCATCGACATCGACTGCCTCGACCCGGCGCACGCGCCCGGCACCGGCACCCCCGAGGCCGGCGGAATGACCTCCCGCGAGCTGCTGGAGATCCTGCGCGGGCTGGCCTCCTGCAACCTGGTCTCGGCCGATGTGGTGGAGGTCGCGCCCGCCTACGACCACGCCGAGATCACCGCCGTGGCCGCCTCCCACACCGCGTACGAACTGACCACGATCATGTCCCGCCAGATCGCCGCCGGGAGGGCGGGCCGGTGACCCACGACCACGATGTGGAGCTGCGGCCCACGGCCGCGCAGACCGAGGCCGCCCTCAACCCGCCCCCCGGGCGCAACGGCGGCGACCTGGTGATCGAGACCCTCCAGGGTCTCGGCGCGACCACGGTCTTCGGCCTCCCCGGGCAGCACGCGCTGGGGATGTTCGACGCGCTGCGCCGCTCCTCGCTCACCTATGTCGGGCTCCGGGTCGAGAACAACGCGGGCTTCGCCGCCGACGCGTACGGCCGGATCACCGGCGAGGTCGCGCCGCTGCTGCTCTCCACCGGCCCCGGCGCGCTGATGTCGCTCGCCGCGCTCCAGGAGGCGGCGGCGGGGTCGGCGCCCGTGCTCGCCATCGGCAGCCAGATCCCCGCCGCCGGGCTCGGCGGCGGACGCCACGGCTATCTCCATGAACTCCGCGACCAGCAGGCGTCGTTCCGGGACGTCGTCAAGTCCGTCCACACCGCCCGTACCGCCTCCCAGATCCCGTCGGCGATCGCCGCAGCCTGGCAGTCGGCGCTCACCGCCCCGCACGGGCCGGTGTGGGTGGAGATCCCGCAGGACGTGCTGCTCGCCGAGACCGTGCTGCCGGTCGTCACCGCGATGGACGCCACTCCCGAGGACGTGCTGCCGCGCCCCGAGCTGACCGCGCTCGCCGCGCATCTGCTCTCCGGGGCCGAGCGGCCCGCGATCATCGCGGGCGGCGGGGTGGTGCGCTCGGACGCCTCCGGGAAGCTGCGCGCGCTCGCCGAACGGATCGCCGCGCCCGTGGTCACCACCTTCGGCGGCAAGGGCGCCTTCCCCTGGGAGCACCCGCTCTCGCTCCAGTCCTGGCTGGAGGACCGGCACACCACGGACTTCCTGGAGGACGCGGACGTCCTGCTGGTGGTCGGCTCCGGCCTCGGCGAACTCTCCTCGAACTACCACACCTTCGCCCCGCGCGGCCGGGTGATCCAGATCGAGGCCGACGCGGGGAAGCTGGAGTCCAACCACGCGGGCATCGGCATCCACGCGGACGCCCGGCTCGCGCTCTCCGCCCTCCTGGAGACGGTGGACGAGCGGCCGGACCCCACGGCGCCCGAGCGGGTGAGCGCGGTCCTCGCCCGGGTGCGGGAGCGGATCGGCGCCCAGGGGCTCACCCTGGAGCGGAGCGTCCTCGACTCGGTCCGCCGGGCGCTGCCCGACGACGCCCCCAGCTTCTGGGACATGACGATCCTCGCCTACTGGGCCTGGTCCGCCTTCGACGCCCGCCGCCCCAACACCATGCACTCCGCCCAGGGCGCGGGCGGCCTCGGCTACGGCTTCCCGGCCGCCCTCGGCGCGGCGGCGGCCGACCCCACCCGCCCGGTACTGGCGGTCTCCGGCGACGGCGGCGCGATGTACTCGATCGCCGAACTGGCCACCGCGAAGCAGTACGGCTCCCCGGTGACCTGGCTGATCGTCGACGACGGCGGCTACGGCATCCTCCGCGAGTACATGACCGAGGCCTTCGGCGAGGCGACGGCCACGGAACTGTCCCGCCCGGACTTCGTGTCCCTCGCCGAATCCTTCGGCGTCCCGGCGGTGCGCACCACCCCCGAGACCCTGACGGACGACCTCACGAAGGCCCTCGCGGAACCGGGCCCGTCGGTGGTGGTGCTGCCGGCGCTGCTGCGGATGTTCGCCCCGACGCACCTCTGAGCGGGGGCCCGGCTACCGGATCTTCAGCTCCGCCCACACGGTCTTCCCGATCCCGTGCGCCCGGGGCACCCACCCCCACCCCTCCGCGAGCGCACTCACGATCGCGAGCCCCCGCCCGTCCTCGGCATGGGCCTCCGCCGGCCGGGGCTCGGGGCGGCGGTCGTCGGTGTCGGCGACCTCCAGTCGGAGGATGCCGTCATCGAGAGCGAGCCGTACGCCGATCTCCCGGCCGGGCGGGACGGGGGCGTGCCGGACGGCGTTGGAGACCAGTTCGGAGAGCAACAGCTCGGCGGTGCAGACGGCTTCGCCGGTGATGCCCCAGGCGGTGAGCCGCTCCCGCAGGAAGGCGCGGGCGCGGGGGGCGCTGCGCGGGGTGCGAGGGAATTGCCTACCGGCTTCGGTGGTGTTGGTGCTGGACACGGGAGCCTCCGCAGGATCGCAGTACGGACCGACGCATCTCTAGAGATGCGCTGAGTGAACAGCGATGCACACTCCGGAGTCAAGTCATCTCTAGAGACGTTCGAATCCGGACGTGTGTCGTTCGGGTAAGCGGCGGCGAATTCAAGGGGGTCTTCATAGGATTCGTAGAGATGATCAGGGAGGGCTCCACGTGGCAAGCCAGGGCAGCGGCCGACAGCCCAAGTACCAGCGCATCGCCCTCGAACTGAAGGCCGCCATCGAGACCGGCCAGTACGGCCCCGGAGACCGGCTGCCGGGTGAGAACGATCTGATGGCCACCCACACCGTCGCCCGGATGACGGCCAGGCAGGCTCTCGGCGTGCTCCAGACGGAGGGTCTCGCCGAGGCGAGAAAAGGCGCGGGCGTTTTCGTGCGCGAGTACCGGCCGATCCGGCGCCGGGGCGTCCAGCGGCTCTCGGCGGGGCTGTGGGGCGAGGGCCGTTCGGTCTGGGCGGTCGACGCCAAGGGCTGGGACCTGGAGGTCGATTCGGTCTCGGTGACCGAGGAGGAGCCGCCGGATTCGGTCCGCCGTCTGTTGGGGCTCGACGAAGGCGCGTCCGCGTGTGTGCGCAGACGGCGGTTCGCGCTCGACGGGCGGCCCGTCATGCTCGCCACCTCGTATCTCGATGCCGAACTCGTGGCGGGCACCGCCATCACCGAGACCAATACCGGACCCGGCGGTATCTACGCCCGGCTCGCTGAACTCGGCCACACACCGGTCCGCTTCCGCGAGGAGATCCGCTCCCGGATGCCCTCCCCGGCGGAGGCCGACTGGCTCTCCCTGCCGACGGGCACGCCCGTGGTGCTGATCTGCCGGACCGCCTTCACCGGGGAGGGGTGGGCCGTCGAGGTGAACGACATGGTCCTCGACTCCTCCGCCTACATCCTGGAGTACGACTTCACCCCCTGAACCGCCCCGAACCCCCCTCCCCTTCACAGCCACCCATGCGTCAATGGACCCCTCACCAAGGGGGCCCCATGGCAAGCCGCTCAGGCATACGCAGAAGACTCCGCACCTCCGCCCTGCTCCTCACCCCGATGCTCCTTCCCTTACCCGCCGCCGCCGCCGCGGCCGCGGCCCCGGCCGAGCCGGAAGTCGCCTGTACCTCCATGGATGTGGAACTCGCCTACCGCCTCGGGCGGGACATACTCGACGCCGTCGGCGCCCGCGACGCGTCCACCGCCGTGTATGTGCACGACCGGGTCACCGACACCAGCTGCGAGCTGGGCGCCGATCGGGCCTTCGACTCGGCGAGTGTCGTGAAGGTGACGGTCCTCGGGGCGCTGCTGCTGGACGCGCAGCGGCAGGGGCGGCGGCTGAGCGAGCGGGAGCGGGGGCTCGCGCGGGCGATGATCACCGCTTCGGACAACGCCTCCACCACCGCGCTCTGGCGGCAGCTCGGGGTCGCGAAGGTCGAACGGTTCCTGAGGGCCGCCGGGATGAAGAGCACCGTCCCCGGCGCCGGCGACTACTGGGGGCTCACCCGGATCACCGCCCGTGACCAGGGCAGACTCCTGGCGCTGCTGACCGGCGACGGCGGGCCGCTGAGCGGGCGCTCGCGGGCCTACGCGCTCACGCTGATGCGCGAGGTCACCCCGGACCAGCGCTGGGGCACCCCCGCCGGCGTCCCCGCGCACACCACCGCGCACCTCAAGAACGGCTGGCTGCCCCGCGCCACCCGCGGCTGGCGGGTGCACTCCATCGGCGCCTTCACCGGCCCGGGGCGCGACTACACGATCACCGTCCTCACCCAGGACAACGCGGACATGAGCCAGGGCGTCCGGACGATAGAGGCCGTCTCCCGCGCCGTGCACCGCAATCTCTGACCCGCGCGTCCACGCGTGTCACCGGTCCGTAACCGTTCGGCCGGGCCGAGGATTGTCGTACAACCATCCCGTTTCCCGTTGGTCATGAGTGGCGGGTGCCCGCAGTGGGGCACCCGCCACCATGCACCAGGGGATGGGGAACCTCCATGACTCACCACCGAACGGCCCCGCGCGGCCGGGTCCTCGCCGTCCTGCTCGCCGCCGCCGTGCTCATACCGGTCACCGCGACCGCCACCCCCGCGGCAGCGGCTGCCCCGCAGGTCAGCTGCGTCTCCAAGAAGTCCGGGCTCGCCGCCAAGCTCAAGAAGGACATCACCGCCGCCCTCAAGAACCGCAAGGGCACCATCGCCTTCCAGGTCGACGACGCCGTCACCGGGACGAGCTGCTCCCTGCGGGCGTCCACGAAGTTCGACTCGGCCAGCGTCGTCAAGGCCACCGTCCTGGGCGCGCTGCTGCACGACGCCCAGCGCTCCAAGCGCAAGCTGACCTCGCGCGAGCAGTCCCTCGCCAAGGCCATGATCACCAAGTCGGACAACGCCTCCACCACCACCCTGTGGAAGCAGCTCGGCATGACCAAGATCAAGCGCTTCCTCACCGCGGCCGAGATGACCCAGACCGTCCCCGGCGCCGGCGGCTACTGGGGCCTCACCCAGATCACCGCCCGTGACGAGCAGCGGTTCCTCGCCCGGCTGACCACCAGGAACCCGGTCCTCACCGACGCCTCGCGCGCCTACGCCCTCAAGCTGATGCGCGAGGTCGTCAGGGACCAGCGCTGGGGCACCCCGGCCGGCGCCCCCGCCACCGCGACCGTCCAGGTCAAGAACGGCTGGCTGCCCCGGAAGACCCACGGCTGGCGGGTCCACTCCATCGGCGCCTTCACCGGCAAGGGCCACCACTACACGATCACCGTCCTCACCCACGGCAACAAGTCCATGAACGACGGGATCAACAGCGTCCAGGCCGTCTCCCGCGCCATCCACAAGGGCCTCAACCCGAAGGCTCCGGCGCGCACGGCCTTCGTACCGCCCACTGTGGCGCGCGAGGCGCTCCCGGCGACGCCCGAGAGCCCCGCGCGGGACGCCGTCTCCGCTCCTCGCTGACCCCGGGGATTTGTTACAGCGGGATGAAATCCGCTGTCCGGGGCGTTGGTGCCTTCCGGCGGGACAGATCCGACGGGAGGCACCACGTGGCGGCGGCGAAGGCAGCGGCGGGACAGGCGGAGGGCGCGGGGAGCGCCGATGGCCGCACACCCGGGGGCGGGCGCGGCTGGGCCCGGCGGCTCACCGGATACGCCTGGAGATACCGGCGCAATGTGATCCTCGCCCTCGGCTCGTCCCTCGCGGGCATGGGCGTCATGGCGCTGGTGCCGCTGATCACCAAGGTGGTCATCGACGATGTCATCGGCGACGGGAGCCGCTCCCTCGCCGTCTGGACCGGTCTGCTCATATGCGCGGCCCTCGTGGTCTACGTCATGACCTACATCCGCCGCTACTACGGCGGCCGGCTCGCCCTCGACGTCCAGCACGATCTGCGCACCGACATGTACGCGACGATCACCCGGCTCGACGGCCGCCGTCAGGACGAACTCTCCACCGGCCAGGTCGTCGGCCGCGCCACCAGCGACCTCCAGCTCATCCAGGGTCTGCTCTTCATGCTCCCGATGACCATCGGGAACTTCCTCCTCTTTCTGATCTCCCTCGTGATCATGGCGTGGCTCTCCCTGCCGCTGACCCTGATCGCCCTCGCCGTCGCCCCCGCCATCTGGTGGATCGCCAAGCGCAGCCGCGTCCGGCTGCACCCCGCCACCTGGTACGCGCAGAGCCAGGCCGCCACCGTCGCCGGAGTCGTGGACGGCGCGGTCTCCGGCGTCCGGGTCGTGAAGGGCTTCGGCCAGGAGCAGCAGGAGGCCGGCAAGCTGCGCGCCGCGAGCCGCAGGCTCTTCGCCGGCCGGCTGCGCACCATCCGGCTCAACTCCCGCTACACCCCGGCCCTCCAGGCCGTGCCCGCCCTCGGCCAGGTCGCCATGCTCGCCACCGGCGGCTGGCTCGCCACCCGGGGCCAGATCACCCTGGGCACCTTCGTCGCCTTCTCCGCCTATCTCGCCCAGCTCGTCGGCCCGGTGCGGATGCTCGCCCTGGTCCTCACCGTGGGCCAGCAGGCCCGGGCGGGCGCGGAGCGCGTCCTGGAGCTGATCGACACCGAGCCGACCCTCCAGGACGGCACCAGGGAGCTGCCCGCCGACGCGCCCGCGACCGTGGAGTTCGACGGGGTGACCTTCGGCTACGACCCGGACCGGCCGGTCCTCGACGGCTTCTCGCTGGAGATCCGCGAGGGCGAGACCGTCGCCGTCGTCGGCGCCTCCGGCAGCGGCAAGTCCACCGTCTCGCTGCTGCTGCCCCGGTTCTACGACGTCACCCACGGCGCCGTCCTCGTCGGCGGCCACGATGTGCGCGAGCTGACCCTCGACTCGCTGCGCGCCGCCATCGGCCTCGTCCCCGAGGACAGCTTCCTCTTCTCCGACACCGTGGGCGCCAACATCGCCTACGGAAAGCCCGACGCGACCCCCGCCGAGATCGAGGCCGCCGCCCGCGCCGCCCAGGCCGACCGCTTCATCGGCGAACTGCCCGACGGGTACGAGACCAGGGTCGGCGAGCACGGCCTCACCCTCTCCGGCGGCCAGCGGCAGCGCGTCGCGCTCGCCCGCGCCATCCTCACCGACCCCCGGCTCCTCCTCCTCGACGACGCCACCTCCGCCGTGGACGCCCGCGTCGAGCACGAGATCCACGAGGCCCTGCGCGCGGTCATGGCGGGCCGCACCACCCTGCTGATCGCCCACCGCCGCTCCACCCTGGGCCTCGCCGACCGGATCGCCGTCCTGGACGGCGGACGCCTCACCGACATCGGCACCCATGACGAGCTGACCGCCCGCTCGGCCCTCTACCGCAAGCTGCTGACCGACCCGCACGAGCTGGGCGCGGTCTCCCCGGGCCACGCCCCGCCCCTGGACGCGGAGCCGGCGCCGGACCGCGAGCGGACCGTACGGGAGGAGCTGGACGCCGAGTTCGACGCCGAGCGCGGCATCACCCCCCGCCTCTGGGTGCGCGACGAGAGCCCCGGGGAGAGGACCGAACCCGGTGCGACACCCGAGCTGCTCGCCCAGGTCGCGGCCCTGCCGCCGGCCGATGACACCCCCGCCGTCGACGAGGGGCGGGCCACCGGAACCGAGCGGTCGCACGGCGAGGGCCGGGGCATCCGGATGCTGCTGCGCGGCTTCGGGCTGCCGCTGCTGCTGAGCCTGCTGCTGGTCACCGTGGACGCGGGGATGGGACTGCTGCTGCCCGTGCTGATCCGGCACGGCATCGACCAGGGCGTGGAGCAGGCCGCCCTCGCCGCCGTGTGGACGGCCTCCCTGCTGGCGCTGCTCACCGTGCTGGTGCAGTGGATCGCCCAGACCGGCGAGATCCGGATGACCGGCCGCACCGGCGAGCGGGTGCTGTACTCCGTACGCCTGCGGATCTTCGCCCAGCTCCAGCGGCTCGGGCTCGACTACTACGAGCGCGAACTGACCGGTCGGATCATGACCCGGATGACCACCGATGTGGACGCGCTCTCCACCTTCCTCCAGACGGGCCTGGTCACCGCCTTCGTCTCGGTGGTCACCTTCTTCGGGATCATGGTGGCGCTGGTCGTCATCGATGTCTCGCTGGCGCTGGTGGTCTTCGCGACCCTGCCGGTGCTGATCTTCGGTACGTACTTCTTCCGCAAGCAGTCCGTGAAGGCGTACGAACTCGCCCGCGACCGGGTCAGCGTCGTCAACGCCGATCTCCAGGAGTCCGTCTCCGGGCTGCGGATCGTGCAGGCGTTCCGCCGCGAGCGCGCGGGCAACGAGCGCTATGTGGCCGGCAGCGACAGCTACCGGCAGGCCCGGGTCAGGGGCCAGTGGCTGATCTCCGTCTACTTCCCCTTCGTGCAGCTGCTGTCGTCGGTCGCCGCCGCCGCGGTGCTGATCGTCGGCGCGGGCCGGATCGAGGCCGGCACCCTCACCACCGGTGCGCTGGTGGCCTATCTCCTCTACATCGAGCTGTTCTTCGCGCCCGTGCAGCAGCTCTCGCAGGTCTTCGACGGCTATCAGCAGGCGGCCGTGTCCGTGCGGCGCATCCAGGAGCTGCTGGCGGAGAAGACCTCCACCGAGAGCGCCGGGGAACCCGCCGGGGTCCGCTCGCTCAGCGGTGACCTCGCCTTCGAGGGCGTCGACTTCGCCTACGGGGACGACGAGGCCGCCCTGCACGGGATCGATCTGCGGATACCCGCAGGGCAGACCGTCGCCTTCGTCGGCGAGACCGGCGCCGGCAAGTCCACGCTGGTGAAGCTGGTCGCCCGGTTCTACGACCCCACCCGGGGACGGGTGACGGCCGACGGCCGGGACCTGCGGGAGCTGGACATGACGGCCTACCGGCACCGGCTCGGGGTCGTACCGCAGGAGTCGTATCTCTTCGCGGGCACCGTCCGGGACGCCATCGCCTACGGGCGGTCCGGCGCGAGCGACGCCGAGGTGGAGGCCGCGGCCCGCGCGGTCGGCGCCCACGACATGATCGCCACCCTGGACGGCGGCTATCTGCACGAGGTCTCCGAGCGCGGGCGCAATCTCTCGGCCGGTCAGCGCCAGCTCATCGCGCTGGCCCGGGCCGAGCTGGTCGACCCGGACATACTCCTGCTCGACGAGGCGACCGCCGCCCTCGATCTCGCCACCGAGGCCCAGGTCAGCCAGGCCACCGAACGGCTCACCGGCCGCCGCACCACCCTGGTCGTCGCCCACCGGCTCACCACGGCCGCGCGCGCCGACCGGGTGGTGGTGATGGCCGATGGACGGGTCGCCGAGGACGGCACCCACGCGGAGCTGCTGGCCAGGGGCGGGCAGTACGCCACCCTGTGGCGGACCTTCACCGGCGAGGACACCGCGCCGCCGCCGGAGGGCGAGCCGGTCGCGGTGGTCGGCTGAGCCGGGGGCAGGATCAGCGGCCGGGTCGTGAGCCGGGCGGGCCCGGCGCGATTCCGGCGCGATTCCGGCCCGGTGCGATTCCGGCCCGGTGGGCTCCCGGCGCGATTCCGGCGCGTGGACGGCTCCGACCCACTGCGTACGCCGCCCTGATGCATGATGCGCAGAGAAGGCAAGCACCGGGTGCGCCCGGTACCCCTCCCGGATGACTTCGGCCCGCTCGCGACAACCAAAAGGGGCCGTCGGCACGTCGTACGCAAGTACGGAGGATCACATGGAGGGGAGAGACGATGACGCTCAGGGGGACGGCGCCCGCGCGCGGGCGCCGGTTCGGGGGACAGGAGCCCGCGCGCAGCCGCCGGCCGTGGGGCCGGGGGACCGGGGGACGGGGCCTCGGGAGACGGCTGCTCGCGCACTTCGCCGCCGTGCTGATGACGGTGGCCGGCCTCACCGCCGCCGGCCCCGGCAGCGCGTACGCCGCCCCGCCCGCCCCCGCCGGCTGCTCGGGACGGCCGGACAAGACGGTCAAGTTCGCCACCGGTGAGCTGCGCGTCTACAAGAAGCGCGGCTCCGCCTGCGCCGTCACCCTCGCCAAACGGCCCGGACCGCGCCGGTCGATGAGCGTCTCCCTCCAGGCGCGCGGCGGACGCGCCAAGATCGACAAGGGGCGGTTCACCCGCAAGGCGGGACCCGTCACGGTGCACGCCCACAACCGCTGCGTACGGGCCTCCGGCCAGGTGTCCGGAGTGGGACGCTCCACCGGATGGATTCTCTGCTGACCACCTTGATCACTTTGATCCCTTCTGTCACACGGCTGTCACTGGATTCATGTGCGTTACAGCTTGTGGGGGCTGGCGGGGCGGGTGTGACCACCGCTAGGTTCACCGCGACCCACATGAAGAAGTCAGGGGAGGGTTCATGCGCAAGGCGCTCACAGGCGTGCTGTCGTTCGCGATGCTCGTCGGCACCGCGACCGCGGCCGGAGCGACCGCGGGAGCGGCCACCGCCGCGGAGACCGCGACAGGCACCAAGGCGGCCCAGAAGGCCGCCGCTCAGGACATCAAGGACCGCGTTCTCGCGATACCGGGCATGAGCCTGATCGAGGAGAAGCCCCACCCGGGCTACCGGTACTTCGTCCTCAACTACACCCAGCCGGTGGACCACCGGAACCCCGCCAAGGGCACCTTCCAGCAGCGGATCACCCTGCTGCACAAGGACACCAGCCGGCCCACCGTCTTCTTCACCTCCGGCTACGGTCTGAGCACCACACCGCGCCGCAGCGAGCCCACGGCCATCATCGACGGCAACCAGGTCTCCATGGAGTACCGGTTCTTCACGCCGTCCCGGCCCAACCCCGCCGACTGGTCCAAGCTCGACATCTGGCAGGCCGCCAGCGACCAGCACCGCGTCCACACCGCGCTGAAGCAGATCTACAGCGAGAACTGGATCGCCACCGGCGGCTCCAAGGGCGGCATGACCGCCACCTACTTCGAGCGGTTCTACCCGCGCGACATGGACGGTGTCGTCGCCTACGTCGCCCCGAACGACGTCGACAACGACGAGGACAAGGCGTACGACCGCTTCCTCTCCAAGGTCGGCACCAAGGAGTGCCGCACCAAGCTCGACAACGTCCAGCGCGAGGCCCTGATCCGGCGCGGACCGATGCAGAAGATCTACCAGCAGTACGCGGCCGACAACGCGTACACCTTCAAGACCGTCGGCTCGCTCGACAGGGCGTACGAGGCCGTCGTCCTCGACTTCACCTGGGGCTTCTGGCAGTACAGCCTGGCCGCCGACTGCGCCTCGATCCCGGTCGCCAAGAACCTCGCCGACCAGGATCTCTTCAAGCTGATCGACGACATCGCCGGCTTCTCCTTCTACACCGACCAGGGCCTCACCCCGTACACGCCGTACTACTACCAGGCCGGTACGGAGCTGGGCTCGCCCGACATCGCGCTGCCGCACCTCAAGGGGCTCACCCGCTACGGCTACCAGCCGCCGCGGAACTTCGTCCCGCGCGACATCCCGATGCGCTTCAAGGACAGCGCCATGAAGGACATCGACGGCTGGGTGCGGAACAACAGCCGCGGGATGATGTTCGTCAACGGCCAGAACGACCCGTGGAGCGCCGAGCCGTTCCGGCTGGGCAAGGGCAGCCGTGACAGCTATGTCTACACCGTGCCCGGCGCCAACCACGGCGCCAATGTGGCCGGGCTGCCCGCCGCGCAGAACGCCGCGGCCATCACCACCATCCAGAAGTGGGCGGGCGTCGCCCCGGCCGCGGCCAAGCGGAGCGACGGTCCGGCGAAGCCGCTGGCGAAGTACGACGCGAAGCTGGACAAGGTGGACCTGAGGGCGGAGCGGGCACTGCGCCCGTAACCCCCGGGGACCCGCCTCCCGGCCCTCCGGCCCCCGGCACACCCGTGCCGGGGGCCCGGGGCCCGCTGGGTCGTCTCTTTCGGATCGTGCCGGGCTCGCGAGCCCCGGTGCCGCGCCTCGCCGCGTTGTCGTCGGTCGCCGGCGCTCCGCGTGGGCTCCCTCCTCCGCCTCGCGATCCACGGCACCGGACCCCGCTCACCGATCC
>NZ_JBSFER010000035.1:0-65987 GCF_053594535.1 Streptomyces sp. NPDC001889 | reverse complement strand
AGACGGCGAGGCTCTTGGCCTTGCCCTTCTGCTCCTCCACCAGTGCCAGGAAGCGGTCCCCGGGGCCGAAGACGGCGACCGGTGCCCGCTCGTGGCGCGAGCCCCGGCACCGCGCCTCGCCGATCCGGCAAGATCCGAAAGAAACTCCCCAGGCCGACGGCCGGACACCGAGCAGAGAAGAGGCGGTCACCCCTCCCCGGGTGGCCGCCTCTCCGCGTTATTTGCTGCGCGCGCGCACGAACTGGTTGCGCGTCCGCACGATCTGCGTCACAGTTGGTGCAGCGGCGGAGCTGTGCCCCCCTCCCTCCAGGGCCCGGCTCCGCCGCCCGCATGTCCAGGACGAATGTCCCGAGGAACAGGAGTGACGCCTCGTCATGAACCAAGTCCCGAACAAGTTTCCCGATGTGCAGAAGATCGTCGTGGATCTCCTCACCCAGAGCCTGTCGGCGACGGCGGGCGTGACGGTGGTGGAGTCCCCGCCGGTCGGCTTCAACGGCACCACGAAGACGGTCGTCGTCTCCCGCCGGGGCGGGGCCTGGATCGACGACCTCCACCTCGACCAGCCGCTGATCGAGCTGGAGGTGTACGGGCCCACCAAGTCCGACGCCCACGTCCTGGCCAACGACGCGCGAGCCGCGCTCCTCGGCATGGCCGGCAGGGTCATCGACACCTCCGTGCCGAAGACGACGATCACCGATGTCAGCGAGGCGGACGGCCCGCGCTGGCTGCCGGACTACGTCTACACGGCGGCCAACCGCTACCTCTGCATCCTGCGCCTGTTCCTGCGCACCGACTGACCGGCCGCGCTCTCACCACCCACAGACCAGGCCTCGCCGATCCGGCGGGGCCTTTGCCGTACCCGCGGCAGCCCACCCAACACCCAAGGAGTTCCCATGGCAGGCAACAACTCTTCCGAGATCCGCGTCGCCGGCACCGGCCGTGTCCTGGTCGCGGCGGTCGGCGCCGCCGCGCCCAGCGCCTTCTCCGCCAACCCGGCGGCCGACTGGGGCGCCGCCTGGACGGACCTCGGCTACACCACCACCGACGGTGTGACCTTCGCCAAGAAGGACAAGCTCGACCCGGTGGAGACCTGGCAGGCCATCAGCCCGGCGCGGTTCGTCTACTCGGACCGCGATCTGACGCTGAAGTTCGCGATGCTCCAGTTCAACGAGGACACGCTGCCCTTCTTCATCGGCGGGTCCAAGTCGGATGTGAAGCCCGTGGGCGCCGGCACCTCCGGCGTCTACAGCCTGGACATCCCGGACGGCCCGACCTTCGACGAGCGGGCGCTCGGCCTGGAGTTCACCGACGGCAAGGACATCACCTACCGCTTTGTGATCCCGCGCGGCCAGGTGACCTCCGCCGACGACGTGAAGCTGGCCCGCAAGTCGGCGGCCTCGCTCGGTGTCACCTTCACCGCGCTGTCCCAGGGCGCGACGGCGCCGCTGGCGACCTTCCTGATGAAGGACCCGGCGTACTCCGTCACCCCGTAACACCCGCCGGACCGGGGCCGGCCCTCTCCACGGGCCGGCCCCGCCCCCGCCCGCTCCCCCGCTACCACCACCTGGAGGCACACCCATGGCCCGCTTCGACGTCAACGCCGCTCGCGCCCAGCGCCTGGAGGCCGTCGGCACGACCTGGTCGTTCGACCTGGACAAGGACACCTTCGAACTGCCCACCGAGCTGAGCCGCGCGACCGCGAGGGCGCTGCGCGAGCTGGACGACAACGATGTGGACGGGCTGCTGTCGCTGCTCATGGGCGAGAAGCAGTTCGCGCGCTTCGAGAAGCACGACATCACCATGCAGGACATCGCGGCGATCCTGGACGCCTACGGCAAGGAGACCGGGCTCGGCCTGGGGGAAGACTGAGCCTCGTCGAGTTCACCGATGAACACGCCGAGGCCCTCGAAGCCGATCTGCTGCGCCACTACGGCGTGGACCTCCTCGACTGGCACCGCGGCCGGCTGTCCTCCCGCCGGCTGTCGGTGCTGATCGAGCACCTGCCGCGGGACAGCTCGGTGAACCGTGCGCTGCACGGGGAGGCGGCGGAGTGGTCGGTGACCGATCACTTGCTGGCGGCGGTGGTGGATCATCTGGCCGCCGCGAACTGGCTCTTCACCAGCGTCCACTCCGACGACCCGCCCGACCCCCCGGACCCGGTCCCGAGGCCGGGCTCCGCCCCCTCCGAAGAGCCCGGGGCCGACCCGGACTCCCCGCCCGCGAGCGCGGACCTGGCCCGTTTCTTCGGTATGGGCTGACCGCCGGCCGGCGGGGCTCGCAGGCAGGTCCGCCGCCCCGGAGAGGCTCGGCCACAGAGCCCCAGTGAGGTGCACCCATGGCACGAGACATCAAGGCAATCGACGAAGCCCTGGTCAAAGTCGAGAAGGAGCTGAAGGAGGGAAAGGATGAAACCCGCTCGACGGTAACCAGGCTGAAAAATTCCGAGACCCATGTGGCGGAGATCTCCAAGTCTTTTGCGAGGAGATCCGAAACAGTCATCGAAGAGATCGCCAAGACCAAGGCGTACATGACTGACACCAAGGTCTCCATAGCCCGGACCGAAGCACTCATCACCGAGACCAAGGTCGGCATTGCCCTCACCGATGCGGACATCACCCAAACCAAAGCAGACATCGCCCTCACCGAGGTCAGCATATCCAAGACCAAAGCGGATATCGCCCTCACCGAGGTTGACATATCAAGGACCGACGCCAGAATCACCCAGACCTACGCGGAATGGAGCCACAGCAAGACTCAGTACAACACCGCCCTGGTGGGACTGGGTGGCACTCTCGCCCTCCTGACCGCAACAATCGCCCTCTTCAAGGTGGACGAAAAAGGCATCACCATTCTGGGCGCCACTCGGGAGTGGGGCGGTCCGCTCGGAAGGCTATGGAAGAGAGCTCTGGACAAGGTCGAGGAGAAGTGGGCCTCAAAAGCCCAGAAAAGGAAGCGCCGACGCGACGCCTGGGTCGCTGATCAAATCGATAAAGCAGTCCTGCACTACAACATGCAGCTCGGACTTCTCACCGACCGCAATTGGGCAAGGGAGATCAATAAGATCCGAGGAGCTTCGGACGCCCTCAGAAACGCACAGGGAAGATCGCAACAGCAGCAGGTGGCCAATGCACCCGTCAATAGATCGGGAACCACCCGAGTCATTCAGGGAGTCGACCATGCGCAGCCTCAGGCCCGAGGCGTCGCCGCCGATGTCAGAGTCCTGCGCGACACCCTGAACCAGCTCATCACCATCCTTGCCTAAGGAGTCCCATGACCCTCGCCTCAGCCGCAGGGCGGGCCTCCGGCTCCCTGCGCAATCTCAAAACCCAGGCCGACACCGCCGCCACCTCCACCCAGAGCGTCGGCCGCGCCGCCACCACCGGAAAGACCGGGCTCGACAAGCTCCGCTCCTCCGCGCAGTCCTCCGCCCGGGAACTCAAAACCCTTCAGCAGAACGCCGACCGCGCCGAGAAGTCCGTCGCCAGGGCCGGCCGGGCCGGGCAGACCGGTGGCACCCAGATCGGGAAGTTCAAGGGCGGCGCCGACAACGCCGCCAAGGGGATGAACGGCCTCAACACCTCCATGAAGGGCAATATCATCGCCCGGCTCCTGGAGCTGTTCGCCCCGCTCATCGAGAAGGTCGTCAGCATGGCGACCCAGTCGAAGACCATGCAGAAGGTGCTCAAAACCGCCTTCGACGCGGTCAAGAAGGTCATCGAGACCGTCATCAAGGCCATCGGCCCGATCATGAAGGGCATCGGCACGCTCTTCAAGAACGTCTGGAACGGCATCAAGAAGGCGGTCTCCACCGTCGTCGACGCCGTCTCCAAGGTCGTCTCGAAGACCTTCAACGGCATCAAGAAGGTCATCTCCGGCGTCATGGACACCGTCAAGTCCGTGATCTCCAAGGTGTGGGGCGGGATCAAGAAGATCATCAACCCGGTCATCGACTGGGTCCGCAAGGACATCCCCAAGGCGTTCACCCACGTCAAGGAGAAGCTCTCCTCCATCTGGAGCGGCCTCAAGACCATCGCGTCCAAGGCGTTCGACGCCGTCAAGGGCGCGGTCAGGACCCCGATCAACGGCGTCATCGACCTGATCAACTCCGCGATCGGTAAGCTCAACGGCATCAAGGTGAAGATCCCCGGCTGGGTCCCGGGCGTCGGCGGGAAGACCTTCGGGGTCAGCCTCCCGCGGATTCCCCGGCTCGCCGAGGGCGGCGTCGTCACCCCCCGTACCGGCGGTGTCCCGGCGATCATCGCGGAGGCCGGCGAGGCCGAGGCCGTGCTCCCGCTCTCCAAGCTGGACCGGCTGCTGCGGCACACCGCCGCCCGCTCCCGGGCCCGGACCGTCGCCACCGGTACCGCCGGATTCCATATCGAGCACTACTACGCCGCCCCCTCCACCGATGTGAGGGACACGGCGAAGGCCCTGATGTTCCTCGCGAAGGCGCGCGGATGAGCGCCCTCGCCCTGCGTCCGGTCGACCCGGTGCGGGATCTGCTCGCCGGGATGGTCCGGCCGCTGAACCAGATCCGCGACCAGGTGAAACAGGCGGCCCAGGGCGCCCGGTCGGCGGTGAACGGCATCCGTACGGCCTCCGGGAGCGTGGAGCGGATCAAGAGCGCGGCCGACTCCGCCCGGGGCGCGGTCAGCGGGCTGCGGGCCGGGGCCACCGCCTCCGTGCGCCCGGTCGGTGCCGTCGGCACCAGCGCCACCAGGGCCGCGCCCGGGCTCCGTACCCAGGGGCGCTCGGCCAGGTCGTCCAGCGGCGCTGCGGCGGCGCTGGCCGGCGGGCTGGGCGGTCTCGTCTCCATCACCGAACTGCTCGGCGCGGCGGGCGTCACCATCGGCCCGCTGATGACCGTGCTCGGCGGCGGCCTGATGGTCGGGGCCGTCGCCGTCACCGGCATCAACGTCGCCATGCGGGCCAACCCGATCGGCTTTGTCGTCGGGCTGCTGGTGCCGATCATCGCCTATCTCATCGAGCTGGCCGTCAACTCCGAGACCGGGCAGCGGATCATCAAGCAGGTCTTCGACCACGCGCTGAGGATCGTCAAGCAGATCGCCTCCCACCTCCTCCCGGTGGTCAGGATCTACGGGACTCTCGTCGCCACGGCGTTCGGCGTCGTCCGCAGCGTCCTGACCGGCGATGTGAGCGGCATCGGCCGGAACATCGGCAAGGCCTTCCCCGCCGTCCGCGACGGTGTCCGGAAGGCGACCGACGCGGTGAGCGGGATCATCCGGCGCGCCTGGGACGGGCTGAAGGGCGCGGTCAGGCCGGTGGTCGACTGGATCACCAAGGACATCCCGTCCGCCTTCACCCGGGTGAAGAAGGCCACCACCGACACCCTCGGCGGCATCGGCCAGTTCGTCACCACCGGACTCCAGGCCATCGTCTCGGTGCTCAAGGGCCCGATCGAGGGACTGATCTCCTTCGCCAACTGGGTCATCGACGGGCTCAACAGCCTCAGCTTCAACATCCTCGGCAAGAAGTTCGGCATCCACTTCGACAAGATCCCGATGCTCGCCGAGGGCGGTGTGGTGATGCCGCCCAGCGGCTCACGGCCCGGTTCGGTCACCCCGCTGGGCGCCGTCGGCGCACTGCGCGCCGCCGAGCGCGGCAGCCGGGTGCCGGAGCCGCGCCGGGTGCGGCTCGAAACCTTCCGGGAGCCGGCCGGAAGCAGCGCGTACGCGGTCGCCGAGGATCTCCTCTTCCTCGCCCGCGCCGCCTGAGCCCGCGCGCCGTGCCCCGCGCGCGCCGTGCCGCATGGCGCGCGCCCACGGCACGTGCCGCGTGCTCCGTGCCCGCCTCGTGCCCCGCGCCCCGCGCCCCGTGCCCGCCTCGTGCCCCGCGCCCCGTGCGCGCGCCGCGCCGTGAGCCCGCGCCCCACGGCTCGTACCGCCCCCGCCCGAGAAAGGCGACCCCATGACCGACACCACCTCACCACCCGGCTCACTGATCGGCCTCGACGGCCAGATCCAGTGGGCCGGACTGCTGCTCGGCCCCGGCACCCCCTTCCAGATCGACCGGGAAGGCCTCACCGGCTGGGCCGACCTCCCCGCCCTCGACACCTCCGACGCCGACCGGCCCACCGCCCACGGCGCCTGGCCCGGCGCCCGCTGGGCCAGGCCCCGGTCCGTCTCCGCCGGGATCTGGCTGCTGCCGGAGGCCGGCGCCGGCGCCGCGCCCGGCGCCCCGGCGGACCTGCTCGACACCTTCATCCGCGCCTTCGGCACCGGCTCCGTCGACAGTGAACAGTGGCTGGCCGTACGGCTGCACGGCCGTACCACCGCCGTCCGCGCCCGGGTCACCCAGCGCACCGTCCCCACCGACCGGCGTTTCGCGACCGGCGGTGCCACCAGGGTCTCCGTCCAGTGGACCGCGACCGATCCGCGCCGCTACGAGCCCGAGGCCCGGACGGTCTCGCTGGGGCTCCCCCGCCGGGGCAGCGGCACGACCTATCCGTTCACCTACCCGGTGGACTACGGAACCCCCAGCTCCGGCGGCTCGGGCTCCGCCGTCAACAGCGGGACGACGGAGACCTGCCCGGTGGTCGAGTTCACCGGCCCGGTGCGGCGGCCCCATCTGCTCAACCACACCACCGGGCGCTCCCTGGAGTACGACATCGTCCTCGGCCCCGGTGAACGGCTGACCGTCGACACCCGCGAGGGCACGGTGCTGATCGGGCCGCGCGCCTCCCGGCTCCACACGGCCACGGCCGTCAGCAGCCCGGAGCAGTCCTTCGTCCTCCCGCCCGGTGAGAACCGGCTCGACTTCCGCGCCCTGGACGGCGACCCCACCACATCCGCCCAGCTCACCTGGCGCGCGGCCCACCTCTGACAGCTCTGAGGAGAAGAAGACCATGACCGTACGTGTTGGACGACTCACCAGCGGAATGACCCCCGAGGACCACCGGCTGGCCGCCTCCACCGCCATGGCACCGGCGGGCGCCCTCGCCACCACCGGCGGCTGCCTGCCCGGCGGCCTCGACCTGGCCCCGGTCCCCGGCTCGGCCCTCCAGGCGACGCTGTCGGCGGGCCGGCTGTGGGTGCAGGGCACGAGCGGAGCGGCGCAGGGCGGATACTCCGTCACCATCGACGCCCCGGTGCCGCTGACCTTCGGCGCGGGACACGCGACCTACAGCAGGATCGACTCCGTGGTCGTCAGGGTCGCCGACCCGTCCCACGACAGCACGGTGACCGTCTTCGGCGGCGAGGTCCTGGTCGTCCAGGGCTCCGCGGCCGGCACCCCCACACCCCCCACGCTCCCTCCCAACAGCCAGAAGCTGTACGACGTCGTGGTGGGGAAGGAGAGCGTCGGACTGGACTGGGTCACGGGGGTCCTGGACCGGCGCCGCTACACCGCCGCGCTCGGCGGCATCGTGCCGCCCGGCTCGGGTGTCGCCTTCAGCGGCAGCCACAACGGGCAGTACCGGGACAACGACGGCGTACTGGAGCGGTGGAACGGCACCGTCTGGGAGCCGATCCTGCGGCTCGGCAACAACGGCCAGATCCAACTCGGCGACGCCCACCTCTACCGCGAGGCCGGCCCGATCGTGTCCACCAACTCCATTCTGCGCACCTACCGGCAGCCGACCGCGAACGCCTACTCCTCCCGGGTCCCGGGGGAGAGCTTCTCCCGGATCATGATCAGCGGTGACGGCACCGTCAACTGGGGAGGCGGCACCGGGAGCCTGGAGACCTTTCTGCAGCGCTCCGCGCCCGGCGTCCTGAAGACCAATGGCGACCTGGTGGTCCGCTCCCACAAGGCGCACTACGGCGAGAGCGGAACCACGTACGTCAGCTTCACCACCGGCCGGCAGCACACGGTGACCGTCACCTTCGGAACGCCCTTCGCCACCGCGCCGAAGGTCTTCACCAACATCGACTCGGGCCACGCGGCGGCCGAGCTCTGGAGCAGCCGCGCCCACACCGTCACGACCACCGGCTTCCGGCTCTACGTCTACAACCCGAGCGGTTCCTGGTCGTGGTCGAACATGCCCATCTCCTGGTCGGCCTTCGCCGCATGACCGCGGTCAGCCCCTACCGCGCGCTCTTCTGCGATCTGCGCACCGACCGCCCCATCGACATCCTCCCCCTGCGGGATGTGACGATCGACGACTACATCGGCCGCCCCGGCTCCCTCTCCGGAACCCTGCCCGTGCCCAACGCCGAGCTGGCCGACCGGGTCCGGCAGATCGAGGAGGGCAGGACCGCCGTCTATCTGGAGCGCGACGGCGATCTGTGGTGGGGCGGCATCGTGTGGACCACCACCCTCAGCGCCGACGAGAAAGGCGGGCTCTCGCTCGCCGTCCAGGCCGCGACCTTCGACTCCTACGCCGCCCGGCGCCGTATCCGGGCCGATCTCGCCTATCTCCAGCAGGACCAGCTGGAGATCGCCCGGAGGCTCTGGCAGCACATCCAGTCCCGCCAGGGCGGGAGCATCGGTGTCAGCTTCGGCCTCGAACTGTCCGGTGTGCCGCGCGACATGACATGGCGGGACGGCGACGAGACCCCGCTGGACGAGGCGGTCAAGCAGCTCGCCGAGGCGGAGAACGGCTTCGAGCACCACATCTCCGTCCACCGCGACCCGGTCACCGGCGACCGGGTGAAGCTGCTGCGGCTCGGCCACCCCAAGCTGCGCACCGGCTCCACCGATCTCGTGCTGGACCGGCCGGGGGCGGTGCTGCGCTACTCCTTCCCCCGGGACGCGACCCGGGGCGGCAGCACCGCACGGACCCGGGGCGCCGCCGCCAACAGCGACCAGAGCCAGGAGAGCCGGCCCGCGCTGTCCCGGGAGCATGTCGCCCAGGACCTGATCGACAACGGGTACCCGCGCGTGGACCTCTCCTCGGACCACTCGTCCGTCACCTCCGTGAAGGCGCTGGACTCCCTGGCCGCGGCGCAGCTCGCCGAGGCCAGGGGGGCCGTGGTCATCCCCGAGGTGACCGTCCGGCTCGACGACCGCGACCTGGTGCCCCCGATGCTCCTGGGCCGCACCGTGCGGCTGCGGATCACCGACGAATGGCACCCGGACGGGCTCGACGCCCGCTTCCGGATCATCGGGATCAAGGTCGCCCCGCCCCAGCGCGGACGCCCGGAGACCGCCGAACTGTTTCTGGAGGCCGGCTGATGACCGCTCTGCCCGAGGACCTCATCGATCTGATCCGGGAGCTCCAGCGCAAGGTGCAGCGGCTCTCCACCGCCGTCGCCGCCCGCCCCGCGCTCAACGAGATCACCAACGGGGACGTCACCATCAGCGGCGGCGGCAGTCTGCTGGTGACCAAGCCCGACAAGGGTGTCCTGCTGCACATCGGCGCCATCGGGGCCGTCGGGGAGAACCCCCGGGAACAGGGCGTACGCGTCCTCCGCGCGGACGGGTCGCTCGCCCTGACCGTCTCGGGGAAGCCCACCCAGGCCGTGAACATCTGGGACCGCTTCAACAAGGTCGTCCTCGCCGACGACACCCGGTCGGGCGGCCTCGCCCGCCCCTACATCCCCATCCCCCTCTACCCGTCCCCGATCAGGATCACCTCCACCACCTGGACCCGGGTGCTCCAGGGGGGCATGTACCTCCAGCAGCCGAGGATCGCGGTCGGCGTGTGGGTCCAGGCCGACGCCGGCACCACGGTCGAGGCCAGGGTCCGCTACCTCACCGCGGACGGCACGGCCGTGGAGATCGGCGACAGTGTCGCGGCGACGGGGACCACGGTGCCCGCCGGATTCGCCCAGGAGGTCTCCGCCCCGCACGGCCAGGCCTCCTACACCTGGAGCAACCTCTATGTCGAGGGCCGGGTGGTGGCCGGGACCGGTGGAGGCGCCGTGGGCGTGATCCACGCCGAGGGCCGCCAGTCCTGACCTCCCGTACCCGAGAAGGAGCCCCCGCGTGTCCAACGACGTGATCGTCTCCCCCGGCGGCGAGCTGCTGCTCCCGCCGGCCCCCGAACCGAACATCCCCCCTCCGGGCCCGCCTTCCGAACCCCCGGCCCAGCCGCCCAGCGAGCCCCATGCCGCCCCGCCCCCGCCCGTCTGACGGAAGGACGACCTCCATGGCCACCCCCCTCACCCCCGCCCGGCTGCTCGCCGCGCTCCGGGCCGAGGGTGTGACCGTCGTCGAGCACGGCGGCTGGCGCACCCACCACCGCAACCACGCCGGCGCCTGGGGTCCCGTGAACGGGGTGATGATCCACCACACCGTCACCCGGGGCACCGACTCCTCCGTACGGCTCTGCTACGACGGGTACGCCGCGCTGCCCGGGCCGCTCTGCCACGGGGTGATCGCCAAGGACGGCACCGTCCATCTCGTCGGCGCCGGGCGCGCCAACCACGCCGGCGGGGGCGACCCCGCCGTCCTCGCGGCGGTGATCGCCGAGGAGTACGGCGACCGGCCGCCCGCCCCGGCGGAACACCAGGGCAGCGCGGGAGCCGTCGACGGCAACGCCCGCTTCTACGGCTTCGAGTGCGTCAACCTGGGCGACGGCGCCGACCCCTGGCCCGCCGCCCAGCTCGACGCCGCCGAGCGGGCGTCGGCCGCGCTCTGCCGGGCCCACGGCTGGGGCGCCAGGAGCGTCATCGGGCACCGGGAGTGGTCCGACCGGAAGGTCGACCCGCGCGGATTCACCATGCCGGAGCTGCGCCGGCGGATAGCCGGGCGGCTCGGCGGGCCGCCGGCGCAGGAGAAGCCCCCCGCGCAGGAGAACCCGGAGCCGGGGAACCCGGAGCCGGGGAAACCGGAGCCGGGGAAACCGGAGCCGGGGAAACCGGGGAAGCCCCGTCTCCAGCCCTTCCCCGGGGCGGGCTTCTTCACCGCCCGGACCAGCTCCCCCGTGATCACCGCGATGGGGCGGCGGCTGGTCGCCGAGGGGTGCTCCGCCTACACCTCGGGCCCCGGCCCGCGCTGGAGCGAGGCCGACCGGCGCTCCTACGCGAAGTGGCAGCGGAAGCTGGGCTTCCGGGGCGCCGACGCGGACGGGCTGCCGGGCCACGCCTCCTGGACCGCCCTGAGGGTCCCGTACACCGGGAAGCGCTGAGGGACCGCCGGGAGGCGCCGGGAGCACCCGGGAGCACCCGGGAGCACTGACGCCACCGCAACCCACCAACCCCCGCCGACCAGAGGAGACCGGAGAAGTGTCCGAAGCCGCCAAGCGCACGGCGCGCACCGTCCTCCAGAGCGCCATCGGCATCGCCGTCGCGCTCCCCGCGATCGTGGACGCCTCCGGGCTGCCGGCCGCCCTGCCCTGGGTGGCCGGAGCCCTGGCCGTGGCCGCCGCGGTGACCAGGGTGATGGCCCTGGACTCCGTACAGCGGCTGCTGCCGTCCTGGCTCCGCGGCGAACCGTCCACAGGAGCCGCCGATGGCCGAGTCTGAGCCGAAGAGCGCCCCCGTCACCGTCACCGTCGCCGTGGAGCTGGAACGGCTGCACGGCACGCTGGAGGCCGGGTTCGCCCGGGTCGACGGCTCGCTCGCGCTGCTGGTGCAGCGGAGCGACCAGACCGACAAACACCTCGCGGACATGGAGTCCCGCATCGACGCGCTGGAGCGCGCCCGCTGGCCGCTGGCCAGTATCGCCGCGCTCACCGCCAGTGTCGGGCTGATGCTCGCCGTCTGGGAGCTGGCCGGGCGCTGACTCCCCCGGCCCCTGTCCGATACGCCGAAAGGGCGGTCACCCCGATACGGGGTGACCGCCCTTTCGCTGTTGTCGCTACCGCTTACTGGTTGTACGGACCGTAGTCGTAGTCCTCCAGCGGGACGGCCTGGCCGGAGCCGGTGCCGAACGGCGAGTAGTCGATGTCGTCGTAGCCGACGGCCGAGTACATCGCGGCCTTGGCCTCCTCGGTGGGCTCCACCCGGATGTTGCGGTAGCGGGACAGACCCGTACCGGCCGGGATGAGCTTACCGATGATGACGTTCTCCTTGAGGCCGATCAGGGAGTCCGACTTGGCGTTGATCGCCGCGTCGGTCAGAACCCTGGTCGTCTCCTGGAAGGACGCCGCCGACAGCCACGACTCGGTGGCGAGCGAGGCCTTGGTGATACCCATCAGCTGCGGACGGCCGGAGGCGGGGTGTCCGCCCTCGGTGACCACACGACGGTTCTCGGTCTCGAACTTCGAGCGCTCCACCAGCTCGCCCGGCAGCAGCTCCGCGTCACCGGACTCGATGATCGTCACCCGGCGCAGCATCTGCCGGATGATGATCTCGATGTGCTTGTCGTGGATCGACACACCCTGCGAGTTGTAGACCCGCTGGACCTCGCCGACCAGGTGGACCTGGACGGCCCGCTGGCCGAGGATGCGCAGCACGTCGTGCGGGTTGGTCGCACCGTAGGTGAGCTTCTGGCCCACCTGCACGTGGTCGCCCTCGTGGACCATGACCTTGGCGCGCTTCGAGATCGGGTAAGCGGTCTCGTCGCTGCCGTCGTCGGGGGTGACGACGATCTTCTTGGTCTTCTCGGTCTCCTCGATCCGGACGCGGCCGGCCGCCTCCGAGATCGGGGCGACACCCTTGGGCGTACGGGCCTCGAACAGCTCGACGACACGCGGCAGACCCTGGGTGATGTCGTCACCGGCCACACCACCGGTGTGGAAGGTACGCATCGTCAGCTGGGTGCCGGGCTCACCGATGGACTGGGCGGCGATGATGCCGACCGCCTCACCGATGTCGACGAGCTTGCCGGTGGCCAGCGAGCGGCCGTAGCAGTAGGCACAGGTGCCGACCGCGGACTCACAGGTCAGGACCGAGCGGGTCTTGACCTCCTCGACACCGGCCGCGACGAGCGCGTCGATGAGCACATCACCGAGGTCGACATTGGCCGGCGCGATGACCTTGCCGTCGACCACGACGTCCTCGGCGAGCATCCGTGCGTACACGGAGGTCTCGACGTCGTCCGTCTTGCGCAGAACGCCCTCGGCGCTCTTCTCGGCAATCCGCAGCTTGAGGCCGCGGTCGGTGCCGCAGTCCTCCTCGCGGATGATGACGTCCTGCGAGACATCCACCAGACGACGGGTCAGGTAACCCGAGTCGGCGGTGCGCAGGGCGGTGTCCGCCAGACCCTTTCGGGCACCGTGCGTGGAGATGAAGTACTCCAGCACGGACAGGCCCTCACGGAAGGACGCCTTGATGGGACGGGGGATCGTCTCGTTCTTGGCGTTGGACACCAGACCACGCATACCGGCGATCTGACGCATCTGCATCATGTTTCCACGAGCACCCGAGTCCACCATCATGAAGATGGGGTTGGTCTTCGGGAAGTTCGCGTTCATCGCCTCGGCGACCTCGTTGGTCGCGCGGGTCCACGTCTCGATGAGCTCGTTCGTGCGCTCCTGCTTGGTGATCAGGCCGCGCTCGTACTGCTTCTGGATCTTCTCGTCCGCCGCCTCGTACTGCGCGACGATCGCCTTCTTCGCCTCCGGGACGACCACGTCCGAGATGGCGACGGTGACGCCGGAGCGGGTGGCCCAGTAGAAGCCCGAGGCCTTCAGGTTGTCGAGCGTCGCCGCCACGATGACCTTGGGGTAGCGCTCGGCGAGGTCGTTGACGATCTCCGAGAGCTGCTTCTTGCCGACCGAGTAGTCGACGAAGGGGTAGTCCTCGGGCAGCAGCTCGTTGAAGAGCGCGCGGCCCAGGGTGGTGCGCAGGCGGAAGCTGTCCCCCTGCTGCCACTCGGGCTCGCCCTCTTCGCGGACCGGCGGGGTCCAGCCGCGCGGCGGGATGGTGCCCACCGGGAAGCGGATGTCGACCTTCGCCTGGAGCGACAGCTCGCGGGCGTCGAAGGCCATGATGGCCTCGGCGGTGGAGCCGAAGGACCGGCCCTCGCCCTTGACCTCGCGCTCCTCCTCGTCCGTGGTGAGGAAGAAGAGGCCCAGCACCATGTCCTGGGTCGGCATGGTGACGGGACGGCCGTCGGCCGGCTTCAGGATGTTGTTCGAGGACAGCATCAGGATGCGGGCCTCGGCCTGCGCCTCCGCGGAGAGCGGCAGGTGGACGGCCATCTGGTCACCGTCGAAGTCCGCGTTGAACGCGGTGCAGACGAGCGGGTGGATCTGGATGGCCTTGCCCTCGACGAGCTGCGGCTCGAAGGCCTGGATGCCCAGGCGGTGCAGGGTGGGCGCACGGTTCAGCAGAACCGGGTGCTCGGCGATGACCTCTTCGAGGACGTCGTAGACGACCGTGCGGCCGCGCTCGACCATCCGCTTGGCGCTCTTGATGTTCTGCGCGTGGTTCAGGTCGACCAGGCGCTTCATCACGAACGGCTTGAAGAGCTCCAGCGCCATGGCCTTGGGCAGACCGCACTGGTGCAGCTTCAGCTGCGGGCCGACGACGATGACGGAACGGGCCGAGTAGTCGACTCGCTTGCCGAGGAGGTTCTGACGGAACCGGCCCTGCTTGCCCTTGAGCATGTCGCTCAGGGACTTCAGGGGACGGTTGCCGGGGCCCGTGACCGGGCGGCCGCGGCGGCCGTTGTCGAACAGCGCGTCGACGGCCTCCTGGAGCATCCGCTTCTCGTTGTTCACGATGATCTCGGGGGCACCGAGGTCGAGCAGACGCTTCAGCCGGTTGTTCCGGTTGATCACCCGGCGGTACAGGTCGTTCAGGTCGGAGGTCGCGAAGCGGCCACCGTCGAGCTGCACCATCGGACGGAGGTCCGGCGGGATGACCGGCACGCAGTCCAGCACCATGCCCTTGGGGCTGTTGCTGGTCTGGAGGAACGCGGAGACGACCTTGAGGCGCTTGAGCGCACGGGTCTTCTTCTGGCCCTTGCCGGTACGGATGATCTCGCGGAGGCGCTCGGCCTCCTCGTCGAGGTCGAAGGACTCCAGGCGCTTCTGGAGCGCGGCGGCGCCCATCGAACCGTCGAAGTAGGTGCCGAAGCGGTCGCGCAGCTCGCGGTAGAGCAGCTCGTCGCCCTCCAGGTCCTGGACCTTGAGGTTCTTGAAGCGGTTCCACACCTCGTCGAGGCGGTCGATCTCGCGCTGGGCGCGGTCACGGAGCTGCTTCATCTCGCGCTCGGCGCCCTCGCGCACCTTGCGGCGCACATCGGCCTTGGCGCCCTCGGCCTCCAGCTCGGCCAGGTCGGTCTCGAGCTTCTTGGCGCGGGCCTCGAGGTCGGCGTCGCGGCGGTTCTCGACCTGCTGGCGCTCGACGGAGACATGCGCCTCCAGCGAGGGCAGGTCGCGGGTGCGGCGCTCCTCGTCGACGAACGTGATCATGTACGCGGCGAAGTAGATGACCTTCTCAAGGTCCTTCGGCGCGAGGTCCAGCAGGTAGCCGAGGCGCGACGGCACGCCCTTGAAGTACCAGATGTGGGTGACGGGGGCGGCCAGCTCAATGTGGCCCATCCGCTCACGGCGCACCTTGGCGCGGGTGACCTCGACGCCACAGCGCTCGCAGATGATGCCCTTGAAGCGGACACGCTTGTACTTGCCGCAGTAGCACTCCCAGTCCCGGGTGGGGCCGAAGATCTTCTCGCAGAAGAGTCCGTCCTTCTCGGGCTTGAGCGTGCGGTAGTTGATCGTCTCGGGCTTCTTGACCTCGCCGTGGGACCACTGGCGAATGTCGTCAGCGGTGGCCAGGCCGATCCGAAGCTCGTCGAAGAAGTTGACGTCGAGCACTATGCGTCAATCCCTCTCAGGGTTGTGTCTCAAGGTGGTCTGTACGGGGTCCGGGGCAGCGGCCGGGATCACCTGGAGGTGATCCCGGCCGGACCCGTCAGACCTCTTCGACGCTGCTCGGCTCGCGCCGGGACAGGTCGATGCCGAGCTCTTCCGCAGCGCGGAAGACGTCCTCGTCGGTGTCGCGCATCTCGATGGACATGCCGTCCGAGGACAGCACCTCCACGTTGAGGCACAGGGACTGCATCTCCTTGATGAGCACCTTGAAGGACTCGGGGATGCCGGGCTCGGGGATGTTCTCGCCCTTGACGATGGCCTCGTAGACCTTCACGCGGCCGGTGACGTCGTCGGACTTGATGGTCAGCAGCTCCTGGAGGGCGTACGCGGCGCCATATGCCTCCAGCGCCCACACCTCCATCTCACCGAATCGCTGGCCACCGAACTGGGCCTTACCACCCAGCGGCTGCTGGGTGATCATCGAGTACGGTCCGGTCGAACGCGCGTGGAGCTTGTCGTCGACCAGGTGGTGGAGCTTGAGGATGTACATGTACCCGATGGAGATCGGGTCCGGGAACGGCTCGCCGGAGCGGCCGTCGAACATCCGGGCCTTGCCGGACGGGAGGACCATGCGGTCACCGTCGCGGTTGGGGATCGTGGACTCGAAGAGACCGGAGATCTCGTCCTCGCGGGCGCCGTCGAAGACCGGCGTCGCGACATTGGTGCCGGCGGCGACATCGTCGGCGCCGATCGCCTTCAGCCGCTCCATCCACTCCTCGTTGCCCTCGACCTTCCAGCCCTGGCTGGCGAGCCAGCCGAGGTGGATTTCGAGGACCTGTCCCGGGTTCATCCGGGACGGGACACCCAGCGGGTTGAGGATGATGTCGACCGGGGTGCCGTCCTCCAGGAACGGCATGTCCTCGATCGGCAGGATCTTGGAGATGACGCCCTTGTTGCCGTGACGGCCGGCGAGCTTGTCACCATCGGTGATCTTGCGCTTCTGGGCGACATAGACGCGGACCAGCTGGTTCACGCCCGGGGGCAGCTCGTCGCCCTCCTCGCGGTCGAAGACGCGGACGCCGATGACCTTGCCGATCTCGCCGTGCGGGACCTTCAGCGAGGTGTCGCGGACCTCACGGGCCTTCTCACCGAAGATCGCGCGGAGCAGGCGCTCCTCCGGGGTCAGCTCGGTCTCGCCCTTGGGCGTGACCTTGCCGACCAGGATGTCCCCGGCGACGACCTCGGCACCGATACGGATGATGCCGCGCTCGTCGAGGTCGGCGAGGACCTCCTCGGAGACGTTCGGGATGTCCCGGGTGATCTCCTCGGGGCCGAGCTTGGTGTCACGGGCGTCGACCTCGTGCTCCTCGATGTGGATCGAGGAGAGGACGTCGTCCTGCACGAGGCGCTGCGACAGGATGATCGCGTCCTCGTAGTTGTGACCCTCCCACGGCATGAACGCCACGAGCAGGTTCTTGCCGAGCGCCATCTCGCCCTGCTCGGTGGCGGGGCCGTCGGCGAGGACCTGGGACTCGACGACCCGGTCGCCCTCGGAGACGATGACCTTCTGGTTGACCGAGGTTCCCTGGTTGGAGCGGGAGAACTTGGCCACCCGGTAGGTGGTGTAGGTGCCGTCGTCGTTGGCGACGGTGATGTAGTCCGCGGAGACCTCCTGGACCACACCGTCCTTCTCCGCCTTGATGACGTCGCCGGCGTCGACCGCGCAGCGGTACTCCATGCCGGTGCCGACCAGCGGCGCCTCGGCCGTGATCAGCGGAACGGCCTGACGCATCATGTTCGCGCCCATGAGGGCACGGTTGGCGTCGTCGTGCTCCAGGAAGGGGATCATGGCGGTCGCGACCGACACCATCTGGCGCGGCGAGACATCCATGTAGTCGACCTCGGCCGGCGGCACGTAGTCGACCTCGCCGCCGCGGCGGCGGACCAGGACGCGCGGCTCGGTGAAGCGCATCTCGTCGGAGACGATCGCGTTCGCCTGGGCGATGACGAAGCGGTCCTCCTCGTCGGCGGTCAGGTAGTCGACCTCGTCGGTGACCTGGCCGTCGGTGACCTTGCGGTACGGGGTCTCGACGAAGCCGAACGCGTTGACCCGGCCGTAGGAGGCGAGCGAGCCGATCAGACCGATGTTCGGGCCTTCGGGGGTCTCGATCGGACACATGCGGCCGTAGTGCGAGGGGTGCACGTCTCGGACCTCGAAGCCGGCCCGCTCACGCGAGAGACCACCCGGGCCGAGCGCCGACAGACGGCGCTTGTGGGTGAGACCCGAGAGCGGGTTGTTCTGGTCCATGAACTGCGACAGCTGGCTGGTGCCGAAGAACTCCTTGATGGAGGCGACGACCGGCCGGATGTTGATCAGGGTCTGCGGCGTGATCGCCTCGACGTCCTGAGTGGTCATGCGCTCGCGCACGACCCGCTCCATACGGGCGAGACCCGTACGGACCTGGTTCTGGATCAGCTCGCCGACATTGCGCAGACGGCGGTTGCCGAAGTGGTCGATGTCGTCGGTCTCGACGACGATCTGCGTGCCGGACTCGCCGACCGTCTCGGTCTCGCCGGCGTGCAGCTTGACCAGGTACTTGATCGTGGCGATGACGTCGTCGGTGGTGAGCACCCCGGCGTCCAGCGGCTCGTCGGCGCCGAGCTTCTTGTTCACCTTGTAGCGGCCGACCTTGGCGAGGTCGTAGCGCTTCGGGTTGAAGTAGAGGTTCTCGAGCAGCGTCTGAGCGGCCTCGCGGGTGGGCGGCTCGCCCGGGCGGAGCTTGCGGTAGATGTCGAGCAGCGCGTCGTCCTGGCCCTGGGTGTGGTCCTTCTCCAGGGTGGCGCGCATCGACTCGTACTCGCCGAACTCCTCAAGGATCTGCTCGGTCGTCCAGCCGAGGGCCTTGAGCAGCACGGTGACGGACTGCTTGCGCTTGCGGTCGATGCGGACACCGACCATGTCGCGCTTGTCGATCTCCATCTCCAGCCAGGCACCCCGGGACGGGATGATCTTGGCGGTGTAGATGTCCTTGTCGGACGTCTTGTCGATGGAGGAGTCGAAGTAGACACCCGGCGAACGGACCAGTTGGGACACCACGACACGCTCGGTGCCGTTGATGACGAAGGTGCCCTTGTTGGTCATGAGCGGGAAGTCGCCCATGAAGACCGTCTGCGACTTGATCTCGCCGGTCTCGTTGTTGGTGAACTCGGCCGTGACGAAGAGGGGCGCGGCGAAGGTGAAGTCGCGCTCCTTGCACTCGTCGATCGAGTTCTTGGGAGGCTCGAAGCGGTGGTCCCGGAAGGTCAGGGACATCGACCCGCTGAAGTCCTCGATCGGGGAGATCTCCTCGAAGATCTCCTCCAGACCGGACTTCGTGGGGACGTCCTGTCCACTCTCCAGAGCCGCCTCGACCCGAGCCTTCCACGCGGCATTGCCGAGCAGCCAGTCGAAGCTCTCGGTCTGGAGCGCGAGGAGGTTCGGAACCTCAAGAGGCTCCTTGATCTTTGCAAAGGAGATGCGCAGCGGGGCAGTGCTGGCGCCGTTGTTCGTATTCGCGGTCGAGGCGTTGCGCGAGGCGGCCAAGAGGGGGTCCTTCCGAGGGCTCGGACTCACTACGCGCGTACCGGTCCCAAGCCAGGCACAGGGAGAGAAGTCCCAGGTCAGGGATGATTCAATCCACTGTGCTGATGCGAGGGGATGCCCCTGGTGACGGGCAGGGGGCAGCTAACAGGCAGCGCAAAGGGTCAGTGTAGCCACTCGGCACACTGATGTCCAGTGCGGGTTCTGATGACCCTCGTTGTTCTCAACTCCGCGCTTGCCCCGCGCCGTGTGGCGCACCTCGATACTGCCCGTTCGGCCGCCGATCCATGCCTCGGATACGGATCGTTGTGACGACGCGTCCTGAGAATTGCGCGCTGCGTGCGGTTCGTCAAGGCCCCCCATCCCGGACCGGCCGCCGGGATCGTCACTGACCGGGCTCTGACCTGGGCCTGGTGGGCACGGCGATGATCACGATACTCCCCGCCCGGGGAAGCGCAACGCAGCCCTCGCTCAACGCGAAAAGGCGACCACCCGGATGGGTGATCGCCTTTCACGGGGCCCTGAGCCGCTTCACCGGGACCCGCGGTGGCGTCTCTCAGCCGTACCGCGGGCCCTCAGCGAGCCCTCTGCGGGGCCCGGAGAGTCACAGGTGACTCAGGAGGTCACTTGACCTCGACGGAGGCGCCGGCGCCCTTGAGGGACTCGGCGGCCTTCTCGGCGGCGTCCTTGGCGACCTTCTCGAGGACGGGCTTCGGGGCGCCGTCCACGAGGTCCTTGGCCTCCTTGAGACCCAGGGAGGTCAGCTCGCGCACGACCTTGATGACCTGGATCTTCTTGTCACCGGCGGCGGTGAGGATGACGTCGAACTCGTCCTGCTCCTCGACGGCCTCGGCGGCGGCGGCAGCGCCACCGGCGGCGGCAACGGCGACCGGGGCGGCAGCGGTGACGTCGAACTTCTCCTCGAACGCCTTCACGAAGCCGGCGAGCTCGAGGAGGGTCATCTCCTCGAACTGGGCGAGCAGGTCGTCCTGGGTGAGCTTCGCCATGATGGGCGATCCTTCCACTAAATCGGCGTGTGCCGGGTGTATGTGACGGCGGGCGTACGGCCCGCTGCGATCAGCGCCACGAGACGGCACTGATCAATGCGCGAGCCGAATTACTCGGCACCGCCCTGCTCGGCCTGCTTGGCACGAAGCGCCTCCGCGGTGCGGACGAACTTCGAGGGAAGCGCCTGGAAGAGCGCGGCAGTCTGGGACTGCTTGCCCTTCATGGCGCCCGCCAGCTTGGCGAGCAGAACCTCGCGGGACTCGAGGTCCGCGAGCTTCTTGATCTCATCGGCGGACATCGCCTTGCCATCAAGGACACCGCCCTTGATGATCAGGTTGGGGTTGTCCTTGGCGAAGTCACGGAGACCCTTCGCCGACTCCACCGGGTCACCGGTGACGAAGGCAACCGCCGTCGGACCGTTGAACAGGTCGTCGAGCGAGTCGATCCCGGCCTCGTTGGCCGCAATCTTGGTCAGCGTGTTCTTCACCACGGCGTACTGGGCGTTCTCACCGAGGGAACGGCGCAGCTCCTTGAGCTGAGCCACGGTGAGACCCCGGTACTCGGTCAGCACGGCGGCGTTCGAGCTGCGGAACTGGTCCGTCAGCTCGGCTACCGCGGCAGCCTTGTCGGGCCTTGCCATGAGCGTCGGCCTCCTTCCGGGTGATGATGACCGCGCGGACCCGAAGGAGGACTGTGCAAAACAAAACGCCCCGGCGCAGGCGCACGGGGCGTAGCTCGACCGGAACGAGTCCGGGAGCTTTCCACTGACACCTGCGCAGGTCGTCCGCAGCTAAGCGAATCCTTCGGTTGCCGCGCTCTCTGACGAGCACACGGCAACGACCAGCGGTCTTTGGCTTCCGGGGAAGACTACGCGAGCGGGGCGCGGTGAGGCAAATCCGTACGGACGGGACGGCAGCGCCCCGGCGCCCCGGCTCAGCGGCGGGCCCGGTCCGGGCCCGCCGTGACGGCCGCGGGCGTTAGCCCTGGGTTTTCAGCTTCTTGAGCTCCCGGTCGGCCTCCTTGAGCATCTCCAGCTCCTTGCGCAGCTCCTTGCGCAGCTCGTCGGCCGCCTTGTCGTCTCCCAGCTCCCTGAGCAACCGCTCGGATTCCTTCAGCTCCTTCTCGGCCCGCGCCAGCTCCTTGTCGGCCCGCGCCAGCTCCTTGTCAGCCCGGGCCGTGGCCTCGTCGGCCGCCTTCGCGTCGGCCTTGGCCGCCTTCTCGTACTGCTTGATCGCCTTCTCATCCTCCTCGGCCGTCCTGCCGAGGTCGGAGAGCATCTTCATCATGTCGAAGGTGTCGCCGGCCGGCGGTGCCTTCACATCGGCCTTGACGCCGTAGTCGGTGAAGGTGCCGGACATCTCCATCCGGCCCTTGTCCATCTTCATGGCGACATCCATCTTCACCGGGTAGTCGTCCTCGTTCACCCAGATGTCGGTGTCGTAGCCCTTGATGCCGACGCTCTTCATGTTCGCGACCAGCTTCTTGCGCTCGGCCTCGGTGAGCACCTTGAGCGACTTGTTGGACTTCATCATCTCGTCGATGGTCAGGGTGCCCCGGTAGTGCTGGGCCTTCTCGCCGTCGATCTTCTCCTCGCCGACCCGCTTCACATTCGGCGAGTCGAGCAGGAGCGCCAGCTGCTGGGCCGGGTCCTGGTCCATCGTCTCCATGCCGCCGGTCAGCTCACGCCGGGACGACTCCTTCCCCGACGCGGCGGCCATCTCGGCGGCCTTGCCGAGATCCATCTTCATCCAGCTCTTGCCGTTGCCCATCTCCTTGGCGGTCTCGGCGTCGAGCTTGGTGTAGACGACCTCGTCGACCCACTTCATCCGCATCTCGCCGGAGCCGCTGCCCGGGTCCTCGCCCATGAAGGCCCCGGTCCCGTCCATCGCCACGTCCATCACCATGGGATTCCAGCCCATGGTGCCGGTCATCCTCATGGTGCCGTCGCCCTCGGCGCCGAGGCCGGACATCTTGATCCGGTAGTCGATCCTGGCCGTCTTCGCTTCCTTGGTCTTCTTGTGCGCCGCCGTCAGAACCTGCGTCACCGTGCGCTCGGTCGTGGCCTGTCCCCCACAGCCCGCCATCGCCACGGCCACGGCCACCGCCGTCATCGAGACGCCGGCGCGCTTCCACGCGGTACTGCTCATTCCCCACCCCTTGGTGCATTCCGTGAATTGGTTGAAACCTAACCCACACCGAGGACAGCGGGACAACGGAAAACGGCCCCCGCACCTGGTGATCAGGTGTGGGGGCCGTCCTCTGAGCTGCTGCGCTCCCGCGCTCAGTGCGCGGGAAGGCCCGCGGCCGCCGTCAGGATCAGACGGAGGCCGGGTCCTCCTCGACGAGGAGGTTGCGGGTGCGGTTGGCGTCCAGGGGGATGCCGGGGCCCACCGTCGTGGTCAGGGTCGCCTTCTTGATGTAGCGGCCCTTGGCGGCGGACGGCTTCAGACGGAGGATCTCCTCCAGCGCCGCGGCGTAGTTCTCGACCAGCTTCGTCTCGTCGAAGGAGACCTTGCCGATGATGAAGTGCAGGTTCGAGTGCTTGTCGACGCGGAACTCGATCTTGCCGCCCTTGATGTCGGTCACAGCCTTGGTGACATCGGGGGTGACGGTGCCGGTCTTCGGGTTCGGCATCAGACCACGCGGACCGAGCACGCGGCCCAGGCGGCCGACCTTGCCCATGAGGTCCGGGGTGGCGACGACGGCGTCGAAGTCCAGACGGCCCTTCGACACCTCGTCGATCAGCTCGTCGGAGCCGACGATGTCGGCGCCCGCGGCACGCGCGGCCTCGGCACGGTCACCGGTCGCGAAGACCAGGACCCGGGCGGTCTTACCGGTGCCGTGCGGAAGGTTCACGGTGCCACGGACCATCTGGTCGGCCTTGCGCGGGTCTACACCCAGGCGGAAGGCGACCTCGACGGTGCCGTCGAACTTGGTGGACGCGGTGTCCTTGGCGAGACGGACGGCCTCGAGCGGGGCGTAGTTGCGCTCCCGGTCGATCTTGGCGTCCGCAGCGCGGAGATTCTTGCTGCGCTTCACTTCTTCTCCTGCGTGGTTCAGGTGTGGAGTTGTGGTGCGGACCAGCGCGTGGTCCTGCCACAGAGGTCAGACGGGGACTGTCAGCCCTCGACCGTGATGCCCATGGAGCGGGCGGTGCCGGCGATGATCTTCTCGGCGGCGTCCAGGTCGTTGGCGTTCAGGTCGGGCATCTTGGTGGTGGCGATGTCGCGGACCTGGTCGCGGGTGAGCTTGGCGACCTTCGTCTTGTGCGGCTCGCCGGAGCCCTTGTCCACACCCGCGGCCTTGAGGATCAGCTTGGCGGCCGGCGGAGTCTTGGTGATGAAGGTGAAGGAGCGGTCCTCGTAGACCGTGATCTCCACCGGCACGACCATGCCACGCTGCGACTCGGTCGCGGCGTTGTAGGCCTTGCAGAACTCCATGATGTTGACGCCGTGCTGACCCAGCGCGGGGCCGACCGGCGGAGCCGGGTTGGCCGCGCCGGCCTGGATCTGGAGCTTGATAAGCCCCGTGACCTTCTTCTTCTTGGGAGGCATTGCTCTCTCCGGGTCCTAGTGAGAGTTCAGAGCGCTCCACCCGATCATCCGGATGGAGGCATACCGTACAACGATAACGGGTATAGCTGTCCGGTTAAAAACCGACAGGTCAGAACAGCCACGAGGGCGGTTCTGACCTGGTCGGAGAGTCGGTCCCGGCGGGCCCCGGAGGGCCGCCCGGACTAGTTCTTCTGGATCTGGTCGAAGCTCAGCTCGACCGGGGTCTCCCGGCCGAAGATCTCGACCAGGCCCTTGACCTTCTTCGAGTCCGCGTTGATCTCGTTGATGGTGGCCTGGAGGGTGGCGAAGGGGCCGTCCGTGACGGTGACCGAGTCGCCGACCTCGAAGTCCAGCACCTGGACCTCGACCTTGCGGGCCGGAGCCGGCTCGCCCTTGGCCTCGGCGGCCTCGCGGGCGGCCTTCTCCTCTGCCTCCGGGGCGAGCATCTTGACGATCTCGTCCAGGGTCAGCGGGTACGGGTCGTAGGCGTTGCCCACGAAGCCGGTGACGCCGGGCGTGTTGCGGACGACGCCCCAGGACTCGTTGGTGAGGTCCATACGGACCAGGACGTAGCCGGGAAGCTTGTTCTGGCGGACGTTCTTGCGCTCGCCGTTCTTGATCTGAACGATCTCTTCCTCGGGCACTTCGGCCTGGTAGATGAACTCCTCGACGTTCAGCGAGACGGCGCGCTGCTCCAGGTTGGCCTTCACGCGCTTCTCGTACCCGGCGTAGGTGTGGATCACGTACCACTCGCCGGGCAGCAGGCGCAGCTCGTCGCGGAGCGCGGCGATCGGGTCGACCGGGGCCTCGGCCTCTTCGGCTTCCCCGGCCTCTTCCGCCTCGTCCTCGCCGGACTCGGCCTCGTCCTCGTCGGACTCGCCGGCCTCGACGGACTCAGCGTCCTCGTCGGAGACCTCGCCGACGACCTCGGCGACACCCTCGGTGTCGACCTCGATCAGGGCCTCGGTGTCGTCGTCGATGTGCAGAGCGGATTCCTCGGCCGGCGCCCCGGCCTCGGCGTCAGCAGCTTCCGCCTGGTCTTCGTCGGCCGCCTCAACGATGTCGAGCTCGTCCTCGGCGGACTCGGCGGACTCGAAGTTCTCGTCGCCGGGCTCAACGGCCTCGTTCAGGTTCGGGTCAGACACGGTGGCTGCTTCTTTCTGGATACAGATGGGTGGAACATGCGAAAGGCTGCCGCCATGCCGATACGTCCCCGGCCGGCACCCCTCGCGGGATCAGCCAAAGACGTACTTGACGGCTTCCTGGAATCCATAGTCCATCACGGTCACCAGACCGATCATGATGACGACGAAAACAATCACCACGGTGGTGTAAGTCGTCAGCTGGTTGCGCGTGGGCCAGACGACCTTGCGCAGCTCGGCGACAATCTGCCGGTAGAAGAGCGCGAGACGCCCGAAGGGGCCCTTCTTCCCGCGCTTGCCGCCCCTGCGAGACTTCTGGGGCGCCTCGTCCTCGGCATCAGGCGTGTCGATGGAGCCCACGGCGTCCGTCACGTTCTTTCACCTGATTCCGGGTCGTGGCCGTGCCGCGCCCGGTGGAGCCGCACGGCGGTTCATTGAATGTACGTACATGCGCACACGCCTGGCGAAGGTGTGTGTAGCAGGGCCGGAGGGACTTGAACCCCCAACCGCTGGTTTTGGAGACCAGTGCTCTACCAATTGAGCTACGACCCTTTGTGGCTTCCCCAACCTACCCCATCCGGAGATGTGGTCGCTGTGGGCCAACGACAGGTGAGTGTACGTGCTCGCAGGCCCGGCGTCGAACAGACAGCTCCCGAGCGGGTCTTGTCCGCCACCGCCCGGGCCTCGGCCGGGGCCCCGCCCGGACCTCGGAGGGAGCCCCGCGGGACGGGACGGCGGCGCGGCGGACCGCCACCCGTCCGGCCCTGTGTCCGGGGGTCGAAACACCTGTGCCGCACGGCCGGGGCGTCTGGGACGATGGACCGTATGAGCGCTGCAACCCCTCCCACCGAGCGCCGGGTCTCCGCCCGCATCGGCGCGATCTCCGAGTCCGCGACCCTCGCCGTCGACGCCAAGGCCAAGGCCCTCAAGGCCGCCGGGCGCCCGGTGATCGGCTTCGGCGCGGGTGAGCCCGACTTCCCGACGCCGGACTACATCGTCGACGCCGCGGTCGAGGCCTGCCGCAACCCGAAGTACCACCGCTACACCCCGGCCGGCGGCCTGCCCGAGCTGAAGAAGGCCATCGCCGAGAAGACCCTGCGGGACTCCGGCTACGCGGTCGACCCCGCGCAGATCCTGGTCACCAATGGCGGAAAGCAGGCGATCTACGAGGCGTTCGCGGCGATCCTGGACCCGGGTGACGAGGTCATCGTCCCCGCCCCCTACTGGACCACCTACCCCGAGTCGATCCGGCTCGCGGGCGGTGTCCCGGTCGAGGTGACCGCCGACGAGACCACCGGCTACCGGGTCTCGGTCGAGCAGCTGGAGGCCGCGCGCACCGAGCGCACGAAGGTGGTGCTCTTCGTCTCCCCCTCCAACCCGACCGGCGCGGTCTACAGCCGCGAGGACACCGAGGCGATCGGCCGCTGGGCCGTGGAGCACGGCCTGTGGGTGCTCACCGACGAGATCTACGAGCACCTGGTCTACGGGGACGCCGTCTTCACCTCGCTCCCCTCGGTCGTGCCCGAGCTGCGCGAGAAGTGCATCGTGGTCAACGGCGTGGCGAAGACCTATGCGATGACCGGCTGGCGGGTCGGGTGGATCGTCGGCCCGAAGGACGTGGTGAAGGCGGCCACCAACCTCCAGTCCCACGCCACCTCCAATGTGTCGAACGTCGCCCAGGCGGCGGCGCTGGCCGCGGTCTCCGGGGACCTGGAGGCGGTGGCCGCGATGCGCGAGGCGTTCGACCGCCGCCGGAAGACGATCGTGCGGATGCTCGGCGAGATCGACGGCGTGGTCTGCCCGGAGCCGGAGGGCGCGTTCTATGTGTACCCGTCCGTGAAGGCGCTCCTGGGCAAGGAGATCCGGGGCAGGCGCCCGGCGACCTCCGTGGAGCTGGCCGCGCTGATCCTCGACGAGGTGGAGGTCGCGGTAGTGCCGGGTGAGGCGTTCGGCACGCCGGGCTATCTGCGGCTGTCGTACGCGCTGGGCGACGAGGACCTGGCGGAGGGTGTGGCCCGCGTCCAGAAGCTGCTGGCCGAGGCGACCGACTGAGGCGACCGACTGACGGCTCCCGCGGAGACGGCGAGCGGCCCCGGACCGTCCGGGGCCGCTCGCCGCTTCTGTGTTCGGGCAAGAACCCGATCGGGGAACCGGCTTACCTCCCGGCGGGGGCATACGGCAAGATCCTGGGATGGAGCACGTACGAAACGTCAGCCGGCTGCCGAAGGCCCATCTGCATCTGCACTTCACCGGCTCGATGCGCCCCTCGACCCTGCTGGAACTGGCCGACAAGTACGGCGTCCACCTCCCCGACGCCCTCACCGGCGCCCTCGCGGGCGGTGAGCCGCCGAAGCTCCGCGCCACCGACGAGCGGGGCTGGTTCCGCTTCCAGCGGCTGTACGACATCGCGCGGTCCTGTCTGCGCACCCCCGACGACATCCGCCGGCTGGTCCGGGAGGCCGCCGAGGAGGACATCCGGGACGGCTCCGGCTGGCTGGAGATCCAGGTCGACCCCACCTCGTACGCCCCGATGCTCGGCGGACTGATCCCCGCGCTGGAGGTCATCCTGGACGCGGTGGACAGCGCCTCGCGGGAGACCGGGCTCGGGATGCGGGTGCTGGTCGCGGCGAACCGGATGAAGCACCCGCTGGACGCCCGGACCCTGGCCCGGCTCGCCGTGCGGTACGCGGACCGCGGCATCGTCGGCTTCGGGCTCTCCAACGACGAGCGCCGGGGCATGGCGCGGGACTTCGACCGCGCCTTCGCCATCGCGCGGGACGGCGGTCTGCTCGCGGCCCCGCACGGCGGCGAGCTGTCCGGCCCCTCGTCCGTACGGGACTGTCTGGACGATCTCCGCGCCTCCCGGATCGGTCACGGCGTGCGGGCCGCCGAGGACCCCCGGCTGCTGCGGAAGCTCGCCGAGCGGCAGGTGACCTGCGAGGTGTGCCCCGCGTCGAATGTGGCGCTCGGGGTGTACGAGAAGCCCGGGGACGTGCCCCTGCGGACGCTGTACGAGGCCGGGGTGCCGATGGCGCTGGGCGCGGACGACCCGCTGCTCTTCGGGTCGCGGCTGGCCGCGCAGTACGAGTTCGCGCGGCGGCACCACGGCTTCACCGACACGGAGCTGGCCGAGCTGGCCCGGCAGTCGGTGCGGGGGTCGGCCGCGCCGGAGGACGTCCGGGGGAAGCTGCTGGCCGGGATCGACGACTGGCTGGCCGGCTAGGGAGTTTCCGCCAGGGCTCGCGAGCCCGGCCCGATCCGGGAGAGACGACCTAGCGGGGGGTGATCCCGCTGAGCACGGTGCGGACGAGTCCGGTGGCGAAGGCGTCCAGCGGCGGCGCGGGCACGCCGCCCTCCGCGCTGTCGTAGGCGAAGGCCCGGTGGGTGCAGGCGCCCAGGAGCAGTGAGGCCGCCGCGTAGGTGTCCGCGCCCTCGGCGACCCGGCCCGCGCGCTGTTCGGCGCGGAGATAGGCGTCCAGGCCCTGGATGGGCCGGTGCGGGCCGGTGCCGAGGCCGCGCAGGGCGGCTTCGTGGCGCTCCTTGAGCCGGGGGTCGGCGTAGAGCGAGGCGAGGATCGGGAAGGTCTGGGCGTAGAACCGGGCGGCCTGCCGGACGACCTCGGTGAGGTTCCCCTCCAGGCCGCCCCGGCCGCCGCCGGCGGCGAGATCGCTCAGCAGCGGGCCGAGCTTCGGCAGCCGTTCGTCCAGGACGGCGATGAACAGCTCCTCCTTGCTCGCGAAGCTCTTGTAGAGCGCCGCCTCCGAGCAGCCGGCCGCCCGGGCGATCTCCTTGGTCGTGGTGCGGGCGAGGCCGAGGCTGAGCATCAGCTCGTGGGCCGCGTCGAGGAGACGGGCGCGGGTGGGCTTCTGCATGGTTCCTCCGGGCCGGGTCTCGATCGGCCTTGACGGGTGGGCGGCCGGATACCCACTCTAGAGGTGAGTGAATACTTACTCACCCATGGGAGGTGTGTGACCGATGAGGATCACGGTGTTCGGTGCGACCGGAGGGGTCGGCGGGGAGATCGTCCGGCAGGCCCTGGCGGCGGGGCACGAGGTGACGGCGGTGGTGCGGGACGCGGCGCGCCTCAGAGTGCCGGCCGCCTCGGGGCCGGGCGCGGGGAGGCTCGTCGTGGCCCGGGCCGATCCGTCCCGGAGCGGGGCGGCGCTGCGGGAGGCGGTCGCCGGGCGGGACGCGGTGCTCTCCGGGCTCGGGGCGCGCAGGGCCGCGGACGCGGAAGCCGGGATCACCACCCGGCTCACCCGGTCGGTGCTGAGCGCCATGGAGGCGGAGGGCACCCGCCGGCTCCTGGTGGTCTCCGCCGCGCCGCTCGGCCGCGCCCCGGCGGACGAGCCGCTGGCCGACCGCGCCATCGGTGTCCTGGTGGGCGCCGTCTACCGCAGGATCTACGCGGACCTGCGGACCATGGAGGCGGAGCTGGAGCGCTCATCGGCGGACTGGACGTCGGTGCGCCCGCCCCGGCTGCTGGACGGGCCGCTGACCGGGGTCTACCGGATGGAGACCGGCGGGAACCCGCGCAGCGCCCGCACCATCGCACGGGCCGATGTGGCCCACGCCATGCTCGCGCTGGTGGGCGACGCCGCGTCGGTGCGGCAGGGCGTGGGAGTGGCGTACTGAGGGTGCGAGGCGCGCGGGGGGTGCGGACGGTCAGAGGCTGACGCCGACGGTGACCGGTTCGTTGACCAGGGTGACCCCGAAGGCGTCCCGCACTCCGGCCACGACCTCGCGGGCGAGGGCGAGGAGGTCCTCGGTGGTGGCCTCGCCCCGGTTGGTGAGCGCGAGGGTGTGCTTGGTGGAGATACGGGCCGGGCCGCCGCCGTACCCCTTGGTGAAGCCCGCCCGGTCGATCAGCCACGCCGCCGAGGTCTTGGTGCGGCCGTCGCCGGCCGGGTAGGCGGGCGGGGTGACGGCGCTGCCGAGGCGGGTGCGGACGCGGTCGAGGAAGGCGGCGTACTGCTCCGCGTCCAGGATCGGGTTGGTGAAGAAGGAGCCGGCCGACCAGGTGTCGTGGTCGTCGGGGTCCAGGACCATGCCCTTGCCCGCGCGGAGTTCGAGGACGGCCCGGCGCACGGCGGACAGCTCCGCCCGGTCGCCGGGCTCGACGCCGAGGAGCCGCGCGGTCTCCGCGTACTTCACCGGGGCGGAGAGCCCGGCGGCGTCGTCGAGACCGAAGCGGACGCGCAGCACCACATAGCGGTCGGGGTGCTGCTTGAAGCGGCTGTGGCGGTAGGAGAAGGCGCACTCCTCATTGGTGAGGGTGACGGTCCCGCCGGTGCGGCGGTCGTAGGCGACCACCTCGGTGATGGTGGTGGAGACCTCCTGGCCGTACGCCCCGACGTTCTGGATGGGGGTCGCGCCGGCGGAGCCGGGGATGCCGGCGAGGCACTCGACCCCGGCGAGCCCGGCGTCGACGGTCCGCGCGACGGCGTCGCTCCAGACCTCGCCCGCGGCCAGCTCCAGCCGGGTGCCGTCGAGGCTGAAGCCCCGGGTGGCGATGCGCAGGGCGGTTCCGTCGAAGCCCTTGTCGCCGATGACGAGGTTGCTGCCGCCGCCGATGATGAGGAGGGGGGTGCCGGTGGTGTCGGCGTCGCGGACGGCGGTGATGATCTCGTCGTCCGTGGTGGCGGTGAGGAGGCGGGGGGCGGGGCCGCCGAGGCGGAAGGTGGTCAGGGGGGCGAGGGGCGCGTCGTGATTTTCCTGCACCCCCCAAGCCTACGATCCCCGCACACCGGGCCCCGCACGGTGCGCCCGGGGCCCTGAGGCAACCCGCACAAACCCAGCCCGTCCGGCGCTTGAGGACGGACCCCGCACCACAGGACCCCGCACAAACCCAGCCCGTCCGGCGCTTGAGGACGGACCCTGTGCCACAGGGCCCCGCACAAACCCAGCCCGTCCGGCGCTTGAGGACGGACCCTGTGCCACAGGGCCCCGTCACGCTACGGGCCACCGTCGGGGGCCAGCCCCCGAACCCCCGCTCCTCAAACGCCGGAGGGGCCGAGGTGGCGCGGCTCGGCGCCGGAGGGGCCGAGGTGGCGCGGCTCAACCGCCGGGGGCTGAGCGGGCTCGGCTCAACCGTCGGAGAAGCCGGGGTGGTGGGGCTCCAACGCCGGCGGGGCACGAGGGGCGCGTCCCCACGGGAGGGGGCTCGGGGTCAGGCCAGGCGGACCACGGCACGGGACATCCCGAGCACCTTCACCCCACCGCAGGCAGCGGTCAGATCCACCCGCACACACCCGTCCCCCAGCAACTCCGCCACCTTCCCGCTCACCTCGACCACCGCCCCCTCACCATCGTTCGGCACCACGACCGGGCGGGTGAAACGCACCCCGTACTCGACGACCGCGCCCGGGTCGCCGACCCAGTCCGTCACCACCCGGATCGCCTCGGCCATGGTGAGCATGCCGTGCGCGATCACATCGGGGAGCCCGACCTCGACCGCGAACTTCTCGTTCCAGTGGATCGGGTTGAAGTCGCCCGAGGCCCCGGCGTACCGCACCAGCGTGTCCCGGGTCACCGGGAAGCTCCGCGCCGGCAGCTCGGTGCCGACCGTCACGTCCCCGTACAGAATCCTCGCCGTCATCACGCCCCCTCGGCGGCCCGCGCCACCAGCTTGGTCCACGCGGTCACCACATGCCCGCCGGTCTCGTCGTGCACCTCGCCGCGGACGGTCACGACATCATTGCCCGCCAGGGACTTGATGCTCTCGATGACGGAGACGACACTCAGCCGGTCACCGGCCCGCACCGGCCGGCTGTAGGCGAACTTCTGATCGCCGTGCACCACCCGGCTGTAGTCCAGACCCAGCTGCGGGTCCTGGACGACCCGCGCCGCGGCGCGGTAGGTGATCGCGAAGGCGAACGTCGGCGGGGCGATCACCTCGGGGTGACCGAGCGCTTTCGCGGCGTCGGGGTCGGTGTACGCGGGGTTGGCGTCCCCCACCGCCTCGGCGAACTCACGGATCTTCTCCCGGCCGACCTCATAGGGCGGGGTGGGCGGATAGGTCCGCCCCACGAAGGACTGATCGAGTGCCATGGCCTGGCTTCTCCTCCTGACAGATGGGCCTGCCGCCCTGAGAGCGGGGACAAACGACACGAGGCCGCCCCCTGACGGGGACGGCCTCGCATGCGAGCCTGATCAGCGCGTTTCGCGGTGCGCCGTGTGAGAGTTGCAGCGCGGGCAGTGCTTCTTCATCTCAAGACGGTCCGGGTTGTTACGCCGGTTCTTCTTGGTGATGTAGTTCCGCTCCTTGCACTCCACGCAGGCCAGCGTGATCTTCGGGCGGACGTCGGTGGCAGCCACGTGAGTGCTCCTTGGACGGACGGATGGACGGATTGACGCAAACGCAACAAGAGTAGCCGATCCGAGGACCGACCCCGCAATCGGCTACTATGTGTAGCGGTGACCGGACTTGAACCGGTGACACAGCGATTATGAGCCGCTTGCTCTACCGACTGAGCTACACCGCTGCGATACCGGATCTCCTCGCCCGGAGGCGAGGATCACCGACATCAGAGCCCCAATACGGAATCGAACCGTAGACCTTCTCCTTACCATGGAGACGCTCTACCGACTGAGCTATTGGGGCGAGCGATGAAGACATTACACGGTCGGTCGCCGTTCGCCCAAATCCGTTTCGTGGCCCCCTGTCCGGCATCGCACCCTCCCTCCCGGCCGGCCTCCGCCGAAGCTCCCCGGCGGCCCCTCGCGCCCCTCCGGCGCCGCCCGCCGCCCGGCCCGCGCGGCCGTGCGGAGGACCGGGCAACCCCACCGGTACGACTATTTCGCTCTTCCTCGAAGAGGGAGCGCGGCGCCCCTAGGCTCGACTCACGCTGCGTGACCCTTCCCCCGTCCGGTACGCGGCCCGAGCCGACCTCCCCCGCCAGGAGCGCGATGCCCGACAGCCAGCCGCGGCCCCCCGACGGCGCGACCGCCGACACCACCGCGCTGCTGCTGAGCGGCGCCCGGCTGACGGACGGCCGCACCGTCGACGTACGGCTCGGCGGCGGGCGCATCGAGGCGGTCGGAACGGCCGGCAGTCTCCCCGCCCACACCGCCCGGGTGGACCTGAGCGGCTATCTGCTGCTGCCCGCGCCCGCCGAGCCCCACGGCCACGGCGACACGGCCCTCACCGCGGACGGCCCCGGCCCCGTCTCGTACGACGGCCGGGACGTCCAGCGGCGGGCCACCGAGGCGGCCCTGCTCCAGCTCGGGCACGGGGCGACCGCGCTCCGCTCCCACGTGCGGATCGGGGATGTCCAGGGCCTCGGACCGCTGGAGGCGGTGCTCCGGGCCCGGCGCTCGCTGCGCGGGCTCACCGAGCTGACGGCGGTCGCGGTGCCCCGGCTGCTGACCGGGGTGGCCGGGGCCGACGGCCTCGCGATGCTGCGGGACGCGGTGAAGATGGGGGCCTCGGTGGTGGGCGGCTGCCCCGACTCCGACCCCGATCCGACCGGGTACGTCCAGACGGTGCTGGAGGTGGCGGCGGAGCACGGCTGCCCCGTCGATCTGCACACGCACGGTGACGACCCGGCGCGGCTGGCCCGGCTCGCGGCGATGGCGGGCGGGCTGCGGCCCGGGGTGGCGATCGGGCCGTGCGCCGGGCTCGCCCGGCTGCCCCACGAGCGGGCCGCGCGGGTCGCGGACCAGCTGGCGGCGGCCGGGGTGACGGTGGTCTGCCTGCCGCAGGGCGGCTGCGGGGCGGTGGAGCACCGGGGCTGCGCGCCCGTCCGGCTGCTGCGGGCCGCCGGGGTGCGCGTCACAGCGGGCGGCGGCGCGCTGCGGGACGTGTCGAACCCGGTGGGGCGGGGCGACCCCCTGGAGTCGGCCTATCTGCTGGCCTCCCGGAGCGGGCTGCGCGCCGTGGAGGCGTACGACACCGTCGCGGCGGCGGCGCGCGCGGCGATGGGGCTGCCGGAGGTGCGGGTGGAGGCCGGCTTCCCGGCCGAGCTGCTGGCGGTGCGGGGGGACCGGCTCCCGGCCGTGCTGTCCCTGGCGTACAGCAGGATCGTGATCCACCGGGGGCGGGTGGTGGCGCGCACCAGCGCGGTGCGGGAGTACTGCGACTCGGCGGTGGCGGTGGCGCTCGAACTGCCCCGCCAGGGGCGTTCCTGAGGGCGTGTCCGGCCGCTGCCGGGCGTCGGCCCGCGCGAGGACGTACGGTCGGGGGCATGCGCATTGTCATCGCTGGAGGACACGGTCAGATCGCCCTCCGCCTGGAGCGGCTGCTCTCGGCGGGCGGGCACGAGGTGGCGGGAATCATCCGCGACCCGGAGCAGAGTGCCGATCTGGGGGAGGTGGGCGCCGAAGCGGTGGTCCTGGACCTGGAGTCGGCCTCCGTGGACGAGGTCGCCGAGGCCCTGCGGGGCGCCGACGCCGCGGTCTTCGCGGCGGGCGCGGGACCGGGGAGCGGCCCCGAGCGCAAGGACACGGTGGACCGGGGCGCCGCGGTGCTCTTCGCGGACGCGGCGGAGCGGGCGGGGGTGCGGCGGTATCTCGTCGTCTCCTCGATGGGCGCGGACGCCGGGCGCGAGGGCGATGAGGTCTTCGACGCGTATCAGCGCGCCAAGGGGGCCGCGGACGACGATGTGCGCTCCCGCCCGGGCCTGGACTGGACGATCCTGCGCCCCGGCATCCTGACCAACGACGCCGGCAACGGACTCGTCGAGCTGAAGGCGTCCACGGGCCGGGGCCCGGTCCCGCGCGACGACGTGGCGGCGGTCCTGGCGGAACTCCTGGAGACCCCGGCGACGGCGGGGCTGACGCTGGAGCTGATCTCGGGGTCGGTGCCGGTACTGGTGGCGGTGCGGGACGTGGCGGGGAACTGAGCCCCGGGGGGTCGGGTCAGTTCCCCGGCCCCGGGCCCCTGCCGGGCGCGACGCTCTCGTCGGCCCCGGGCCCGTCCGCCCCGGGCTCCGCCGGCTCGGCCCGCGCGCCGGGCATCCGTATGACGACGACCCCGCCGGAGAGGTCTATCGGCCCCCGCCCGGGGTCGGCGTCGCCGGCCTCGTCGAGGGTGATCTCCAGGCGCTGCCGCTCCTCCTCGGTGTGGCGGCGACTGGGGGCGAAGATTTCGTTGAGACCGCCGAACATGGTGGGCTCCCGCCTTCCGTCAGGGGTCCGGGCATTCGATTGTCGCCCATCGCGGACGGCGGGCCACCAGGTCCACCGCGCGGTCCCCGACAGACTTCGGGAGCCCGCCGGAGGGAGAATTCCCGGTGGGCTCCCGGGCGACGCCGGTCCGGGCGCGGAATCGCGGCGGAAGGACCGGCGCGGGCCCACCGCGGTGTGGTGGACCCGGCCGCCGGCGGTTTCCGCCCCGGGGCGGAAGTGACGGTTCCGAACCGCCACTCCGCCACCCCGGGGCCGAAACACCGTGTGCTACTCCTTCTTCTCGTCCCTGATGGCTCTCGCCTCGGGGGTGTCGAACGACCGGCTGTAATACCGGAGCCAGTGGTCGACCTCGGGGGCGAGCGACGGAAGCCTGCTCCTCACCGAATCCGCGAGTTCGACATGCTCGTCCCAGGATTCCGCCAGGAAGGCTTCCTTCAGGCCGAGTGCGACGGCCACGCGGAACTCATCGCCGGATTCCAACCATTTCCTTCCGACTGTGAAGATCATTCCGCTGTCCTCGGGCGTGATGATCCAGGACATCGACAGGAGCTGCTCGGAGAGGTACCCGGGCGGCAGGTTGGGTGCCCTGTGGTCCGCGAGGAACTCCATGAGTTTCCCGATGTCCATGCGATCACCTCCTTCGATACACCCTGGTTTCGAATACCGCGCCATCAGGAATTGGTTCGCCGTCCGCTCGCTTCATCTTCCCGAAGTCGTGCTCCGGAGCCAAGTCACCGACGGACACCAGCTCGAATCCGGCTTCGGCTATCAGATCGGTACGGAGTTTCCGCCACTTGTTGGACTTCGCTCCGGTCACCATCAGAATCCCGCCGCGCTGCATGACACGGGCGGTCTCCGCGGAAACCGGCTGGAAGCCGAACGGGTTGATGGCGTGCACCGTGCTGAACGTCCCGTCACGGAAGGGAAGCGCACTCGCGTCCGCCCGGACATCGACGCCGGGCCTGTTCTCCATGTCCACATTGACAGCCCCCGGCATGGGGTTGTCGCCCGACCCGAGGTTCAGGGTGCAGTTGTGGGCGAGAACAGCGGCGGAACCCGTCTCCACGTAGTACGTGTGGATGTCGTCGACCGTGAGGTTGTGGACCCGCTGCTGCGCGGTCCAGGATTCCACGGCCTCGATCTGGACCCATGTGCCGGCGCTGCTTCTGAGCATCTGCCCCGGTTGCAGCTCCCCGGCCTTGACCCACTTGCCGAGCGCCTCGATCCAGAAGGGGTGTCCTTCGGTGGCCGTCACCGAGCCCGGCGAGCCGGAGCCGTCGTACTCGCCCGACGGTGCGGCGGCGGCCGGGCCCGAGCCCTTCCCGTCGCCGCGGTCCGAGACCGCCAGAGCCGTGGTGGCCGGGCCCCGGTCCCCGTCGCGGACGGTGATCCTGACGAGTTCCTTGTAGCCGCCGCCGGTGATCGTGGCGGAGACCGTCCTGGCCCTGGTCTCGCCGGTCACCGGATCGGTCGCCATGACCTTGTCGCCGATCCTGACCTTGTCGATCGGCTTCTTCGACCCGTCCGCCATCACCACCAGCGTGCCGGGGACGAAGCTGTTGCTCTCGCAGGCGGCGTTCGTCGCCTCCTCTCGGGCTGTGCTCTGAGCCTCGCTCCTCGCTTCCTTGATCACCCGCTTGGCCGCGGGCCTCTTGACCTGGGACGGCTTCGGCCTGGGCTTGGGCTGAGCACGGGGCTTCGGCTTGGGCTTCGCCCGCGCCGCTGCCTTCCGGGCCGCCGCGCGCTTGGCCGCCGCCTTTCTCGCCGCCGCGCGCTGCGCCTTGGCGCGTGCCTGAGCCGCCGCCCTCTTCGCGGCCGCCCTCTTGGCCGCCGCGCGCTGGGCGGCCCGCTTGGCTGCGGCCCGCTTGGCCGCCGCCGCCTTCTTCGCGGCCTCGCGCTTGGCCTTGGCCGCCGCACGCTTCGCCGCCTCGATGGCGCGCTTGCGGGCGAGCGCCGCAGCCCGGCGGGCAGCCGCCTGGGCGGCCTTGCGGGCCGCGATCTGCGCCGCGCGGCGGGCCGCCGCGCGGATCGCCGCCTGGATCGCCATCCGGGCCGCGAACCCGATCAGCACCGGGAAGAAGAGCCCGGACGGGTCGGAGAACGTCGCCGGAGCGTTGTTGCTGTAGGCGTACGGGTTCATCGTGGCCGGCTGTTCGAAGTCGACCACCGGGTCGACGGAGATGAACCTTCCGGTCGCCGGGTCGTAGTCCCGGACCCCGAGCCTGGTCAGACCGGTGTCCTTGTCGACTGTTCCGCCGACGAAGCCGCGTGCCCCCGGCCAGGTGGACGGCGCGGCGCCGCGCTCCTCACCGAACGGCATCGACTTGCGCCGGGTGACACCCATGTCCGCGGCGACCATGTCGACCACCGTGTTGGACGTTCCGTGGTGGTCCGCCAGCAGAAGCTGACGGCCGCCGCCCGTGGACCGTACCGTGGTCGAACCGTCGGGCTGGCCGTAGAAGCGCTCCGCCTTCCGGACCGCGAAGTCCGGGCCCACCGTCAGTTCCGCCTCCCCCAGGTACAGCGTCCTGCTGCCGTCGGGAGCGGTGCGGATCAGCCGGTCACCGGAGGCGTCGGTGAGGTAGGACGTGGTCTTGGTGCCGCCTCCCTCGACGGGCTCGGAGACCGAGCGGAGCTGGCCCTCCATGTCCCAGTCGAGCGTCTGGGTGGTGCCGTTGTGCTGACGGGTCTTCGTGTTGCCCGCCTTGTCGTAGGTGAACTCGTTGAGCCGCTCACCCCCGGGACCGATCGACTTGATCGTGGCGAGGGCGTTGGGCCCGCCCACGCCCGGCTTGCCGTAGGTGTAGTCGCGGGTGACGTTCTGCGTGGTGTCGCCCGTGATGTCGTGCTCGGTCAGCTTGGTGCGGTTGCCCGCCTGATCGAACTCGTAGCTCTGCCAGTAGGCGTCCGGACCGCCGACGGTGTCCTTGGAGGGAGCCGCCGAACAGTCGTCCTTCGCCGCCGTCCAGGCCGACGTCATCTGACGCAGCTTGTTGTGCACGAAGCACTGGGTGTCCGTCTGACCGCCACCCGCCACCGCGCCGCCGGAGGTGTCCGAGATCTTGGTGACATTGCCCGCTTCGTCATAGGTGTAGCGGGTGTCGCTGATCCGGCCCGGGGCCAGTGAACGGTCGTACGTGGACTGCGTCATCCGACGGGTGAACTCGTCGTAGAGGTAGGTGCCGTACACCCGCTTCGTCGCGGGCCCCGCCTCGGTGCGCAGGATCTCGCCGAACGCGGAGTAGCTGACGTTGTTGAGATAGGTCGACGTGCCGCTGATGGAGATCGGCAGATCGTCGGAGTTGTAGCGGAAGACGATCTGCTCGGTGGTCAGCCCGCCGAGGCCGGGAACCTGCATCCAGGCCGTCTTGCCGGTGGGAGTGTAGGAGAACTGGTACTTGTAGGTGCCGCTGAGGCCCTTCTCCTCCGCCGGGATGACGGTCTGGGTCGACTTCACCCGGTAGGCGTTGTCGTAGGCCGTCACCTCGTCGCGGTACTCACGGCCCTCGTGGTAGCGGATCGACGCCGTGGGAAGGCCCTTGCCCAGCGTGTCGTACGTCCACTCGATGCGCTTCGGGCCGGTCTCGCCACCCTCGCGGAGGGAGGTCGGACGACCGCCGGCGTCATAGGTCGTGACCAGCGTGTTGCCACGCGAGTCGGTGGACGTCGCGACGTTGTCGGTGTCGTCGTACGTGTAGGTGGTCCTGCCGCCGTCGGGGTCGACGGTGGCCGTCTGGCGGCCCCGGCCGTCGTACTCGAAGGTGGTCACCGCACCGCCGGGAGCGGAGACCTTGACCAGGTTCTCCAGGTCGTCGTACTCGTAGAGGGTGTCCCGCCACTGGGTGCGGGCCTCGTTGGTGTACTCGCGGAGCTTCTCCAGCTGCCCCTCGGCGTTCTCGTACGAGGCCGTGACCGTGTCGCCCTTGGGCGGGATGGTGGTGGAGACGTCGCCGTCCCGTTCCGTGGTCGTCCGGAGCTTCTCCACACCCCGGTGGTAGGTGACGTCGGCGACGGGCTGGCCCATCCCGTCGAAGGTGATCCGGGTCTGCGACGGCACCTCGTTGTCGCCGACCTGGAGCAGCTCGGCCTTGGGCTCCAGATCGTTGTAGTAGCCGTCGTTGGTCTTCCACGCCCGTCCGGCGGTGTCGTAGAAGGTGTCGTTGACGATCCGGCCCGCGCCGATGGCCTCGTCCTGGGTCTGCCGCTCGCGCAGCAGGCCGTCGAGGATCTCGTACGAGACGGCGTACTCGCCGTTGTCCTTCAGCGTGCGCGTGGTGACGATCGTCTCGTTGTCACGGCGGATGGTGTAGTCGTACGTCGCGTTCGGCGTCTGCGTCGCCGGGTCGCGGTCGATCTCCCACACCTTCAGGAGCCGGCCCAGCGGGTCGTACTCCATCGTGGCGCGCTTGTTGTTGGCGTCGATCTCCGCCAGCGGCATACCGCGGGCGTCGTCGAACTCGGTGGTCTCCGTGTGCTCCAGCGGGTCCGTGGAGACCTGCTTGGTGGGACGGGCGACCGTGGCCGGGAAGTAGTCGACCTTGGTCCGCTTGTTCTCGGCGTCCCAGGTGATCGTCTCGCGGCCGTGGATGTCGTACTCGGTGCGGTCGATGGTGAGGTAGCCGTCGCCGGCGGCGTTCAGCTCCTCCACCTTCGTCGGCAGCCCCTTCGTCGGCGCGGCGCCGAGAGCGAGGTTGTCGAAGTAGGTGCGGGTGTCCTCGACGACCTTGCCGCCGGTGGTGCCACAGGCACCGAGCCTGGTGACCTCCCTCGACTCCGATTCGAGCAGATGGGCCGTGGTGTTGCGGGCGTACTCGGTGGTCGAGCACATCCGCTTGCCGCCGGCGGTGGTCTCGTCCACCTCGGTCGGCAGACCGTACGTGTCGTACTTCGTCGTCTCCGTCGAAGTGCGCCAGAGATCGCCCTTGACCCGCTCGCGCGTCGACACCGTCTCCGGACGGGTCATCCACGCCTCCAGCGGCGTGGTGCCGGGGCGGACGCGGGTCGCGGTCTTCACCGACCACGGCGTGGTCAGGGTCGACGAGTCGACCGCCCCGCCGTCCGACTCGTAGGTGATCTGCTCCCGGAGCTGCCCCTGGTAGTGGCCGAGGTCCTGGAAGGTTCCGCCGCGGGAGTCCTCGATGACCGAGGTGCGGGTGCCGGTGGGCAGCTTGTCGCCGTGCATGCCGCGGAAGTAGCGGTGCTCGGTCAGCTGCTTGACATCGGTGCCGGAACCGAGGCGGGTGCGGACCCGCTCGTAGCCCCGGTACTGCGACCAGGTGCGGTACTTCTTCTCCGCGAACTCCGAGTCGTCGAACGCCCACGCCGGGGAGCCGAGGAACTCATAGCCCGTGACCTTCGTCGGACTGTCGGAGACCAGGTCCATCTCCTTGACCTCGGTGACGAGGTACTTGTGGAACCAGTCCTCCTGCATCTTCAGGGCGCCCTTGGGCATCCAGTACTGCGGGAAGCAGCGCATCGTGTTCGACTCGGGCGAAGCGGGCATCTTCCTCGGCGCCAGGGCCGAGCACTCGCGCGGCGAGTACGTCACCCCGATCCGGCCGCCGGTCTCCGTGTCGATCGCGTTGATCCGGTAGCGGGAGAACGGCGGCAGACCCTCGACGCCGTCGACCCGGTTGTCGAGCTGCACACCGGCGAAGGTGACCTTCGGCATCGACGCCGTACCGCCGGCGCCATGACCCGTCCGCGTGATGGAGTCCAGCCACAGCGCCGGGGACGTGCCGTCACCGGTCGCCGGGAAGGAGCTCTCCAGCGTCCACGAGTCGACGTTCTTCAGCGCCGACCCGGCCAGCACCTGCGTGCCGATCTTCACCAGGCGCTTGGTGGACCAGAACGTCGGCGAGAACTTGTCCGTGCACTTCGCCCCCGCCAGGCACTCCTGGTCCAGCGGGGTGTCCGGCCAGTGCTTGGCGTTCTCCTTCGTGCGCTTGGCGACCGCGCAGTCGAAGCCCGTGCTCGGAACACAGCGCTCCGCGACGGTGAAGTTCACCCGGCCCGCCGGCAGCCCGGTGAACAGGGCGTCCGAGCGCTGGCCGTAGTCGATCCGGGCCAGGTAGGAGCCGCGGTCGTACGCGACCTGCTGGTCGGCCTTCATGTTCAGGCCGTAGTGGTTCGTGTCCTTGTTCCACCACAGGGTCATGGCGTCGCCCAGCGGGTCGACGACATAGTCCAGGTTCCAGCGGTACGCCTGCGTGCACTCCGAGTCCGTGAACAGCGTCGCGTGACACGGCTCATCGGGGTGGTTGCCGACGACCGGGACGGTCTGGACCGAGTTGGTCCGCTTGTCGGCGGGCGCGCCCGGGAGCTTGTTCATCCCGAAGTGGTACTGCACACCGTCGGTGCCCGTGACGACCCAGAACTCGCGGTCGTGCGCGCCGTTGTCGGCGCCCTTCGCGCCGGTGCGGCGCTCCACGCGCGTGCCGTCGTCGTCCGCCGGACGCCAGGTGTCACCCGCGCCCTTGACCAGCTCGGTGCTGTTGCCGCCGAGCGACATCACCACATGGTCGGAGCCGTAGCAGAGGTCGCCGCTGTCGCCCTTGTTGTTGGGCTTCCTGCCGTCCTCCTCGCCCTTGTCGTCATCACAGGAGCGGAAGCGGCGCTCGATGAAGCCGGGCTCGTAGTCCCAGCCCTCGGCGATCCACGACGACTGGCCGTTGGTGGACGCGGTGCGCCCGTCGACGGCCTGCGAGGAGTACGAGAGCGCGATCTCGGGCTGCGGACCGCCCGGAACCTCCTGCGCCTCGATCGGATACGTCCAGGAGAAGCCGCCGGACGAGCTGCCGGCCATCCAGGAACCGGACTGCGACAGCGAGGTCGCCCCGTGGTTTCCGCCGGGGCCGGAGGCCGACGCCGTCGCCGCCAGCACCCGCGGCGCGGCGGCCGGACCACGGCCCTTCTTCGCGGTTCCCAGGTCCACGGTGGCGCTGACCGTCCGGCCCTCGGGGTCGTTGGCGCCCTTCAGCTCGGTCGGGGTGCGGCACTCCGACTTCCGCGGGGTGGTCAGCGCACAGGCCGGCAGCTCGACCAGACGGAGCCGGGAGCCCCAGTCGCCGCCGAACCTGTCCTTGATGGACGCGTAGTCCAGCTCGATCTCGACAGTTCCTGACGCAGCGTCAGAGGTACTGGACGCCGCGGGGGCAGCGGTGAACAGTACGCCCTCAACGCCCGCCGCACGGGCCGTCTTCGCGTCCTTCACCTGCACTCGGGCGGTGGCGCCCGGCTCCGCCAGGGCCTTTCCGCTCAGCGCGCGGGCGGTGGACCCGGGCTTCCGCAGTCGGACCGGAACACCGGAGAAAGGATTTTCCTCTCGGCCGGAAATCACCCCGTGATCACCGGGGTTGAGTCCCGACCGGCCGGCCTTGCCGGGGACCCGGCCCCGGGTGTCGGCCACCGGAACCACGTACTCGCCGGCGGGAATCGCGCCGGCGGACGGGCGCCAGTCCGTCTCCGCCTCGTTCTTGACCCCGGGCCGCTTCCGGTCGAAGTCCCGTCCGGAGACGGATCGTTCCTGCTTGATTTCGTCCAGGTCGGGGCCGGTTCCCGCCGCGGCGGCCGGGTCGTCCGGGACGAAGTTGATCATAAGCGCCATGAAGACGACAAATGACACGGATCTATGCCAGTGCCCCAGATAGCGCAACTGGCGCAGTAGTTGTTCTCGCACGCTTCCTTCCCATCCTGAGCTGGATAAACACATGACCGGAGGGAACCTAGGACGCCAACAACCCGTCCAGCAACCAGGGTTGGACCGCAAGAAATCCCACCTACTCCCCCTAAAGCGGCGAAATTTCCCATCCGAGCGCCGTGTACTCTTCCGCCGAAAGTTGCTCTTGAAGTGAAGAGATCAAGGGGATTTGGTCCATGCCAGACATACCCACGAAGAGACGGGGAGCGGGCCGCACCGCACGAGGCGCCCTGGCCGCAGTGCTGGTCGGAGGCGCTCTGGGGCTCACTCCCCTCGGGACGACGACCTCCGCCGCCACGGAGGGGAAGCCCTCCGGAACCAGTGCCTCCGGTGCGCCGGCGGGCTCGGAGGAGCATGCGCTGGAGAAGGCCCGGCGGACCGGCGAACCGGTCGAGGTCCTCTCGGCGCGGACCGAGATCAGCGAGACCCACGCACTGCCCAACGGAAACCTCCGCCAGACCCAGCACACCTCCCCGGTCCGGGTGAAGCGCGAGGGCTCCTGGACCCCCGTGGACACCACGCTCGCCCCGGTGGCGGGGCGCGTCGCGCCCCGGGCCGCCCTCGGCAAGGTCACCTTCTCGGCCGGTGGCGACGCCCCGCTGGTGGTCCTCGCCGACCAGGGCCGCACCCTGTCGCTGAGCTGGCCCACGCCGCTGCCCGCGCCGGTCCTCGACGGCTCGACGGCTACGTACCGTAACGTCCTGCCGGATGTCGACCTCGCCGTGGCGGCGAGCGTCAACGGCTTCAGCCAGGCCCTGATCGTCAAGTCGGCGCAGGCGGCCGACAACCCCGAACTGGCCGCCATCGACTTCGGTCTGAAGGCCGAGGGGCTGACGCTGAGGAAGGACCCCGAGAGCGGTGCCATCAGCGCCCTCAACCCCGCCGGACAGTCGGTTTTCTCGACCTCGACCGCCCGGATGTGGGACTCGTCCGGCACCGACACGGCGTCCGGGACCACCCCGCCCGGCGCCCAGGGCCGCAAGGCCCCCGTCGCCAGGCCGACGACCGCGAAAGCCGCGCCCCCGTCGGATCTGAACCCCGGGACCAACAGCGCCGAGGTCGGCGTTCAGGTCACGCAGAGTAAGCTGATCCTGACCCCCGACCAGGCGCTCCTCGACTCGCCGAAGACGACGTACCCGGTCTACATCGACCCCCGGGTCACCGGCGCCCGCCAGGCCTGGACCATCGCGTACAAGCCCCATCCGACCAGCAGCTACTGGAACGGGACGGGCTGGGGCGGCGGCACAACCAGCGAGGCCCGCGTCGGCTACGAGAGCAGCTCGGGAGGGACCGCCCGGTCGTTCTTCCGGGTCGACTCCGCGTTCCTCGCCGGTGTGAAGGTGGTCGACGCGCAGTTCCAGATCACCCAGACCCACTCCTGGTCCTGCACCGCCAAGCCGGTCGAGCTCTGGCTCACCGGAGGCATCAGCTCCGCCACCACCTGGAGCAAGCAGCCCGCCTGGGACACCCGGCAGGACGTCCGCAACTACGCCCATGGCAACGAGACCTTCGGCTGCCCCGACAAGGCCATCGACCTGAAGGCCAACCACGCGGCCCAGAAGGCCGCCGCCAACAACTACCCCAACCTCACCTTCGGTCTGCGCGCGCCGCAGAGCGCCGAGGACGGCAAGGACGAGTACAGCTGGAAGAAGTTCAAGCCGGACGCCAAGCTGATCGTCGAGTTCAACCGCCCGCCGAAGGCCCCCTGGGCGATGGACACCGTCCCCAGCACCAAGGTCGGCACCGAGTGCGGCAACGGCGCTTCCTACGTCACCGTCGGCAACACCGATGTGACTCTTGTCTCGCAGGTCTGGGACCCCGACGGCGGTGATGTCAACGTCGAGTTCCATCTCTGGGCGACGGGCAAGCGCGATGTCGCGCCCGGTCTCCTCTTCGAGAGGAGGGTCAAGGCGACCGTCTCGGCGAAGGACCCGAAGGGCGTACCGGTCCGGGTGACCGTGCCCAAGAAGCTGCTGGACGACCACAAGGGCGCGAGCGGCGGTCAGTTCTCCTGGAAGGCGCAGACCGAGGACGTGGCCGATCCGGCGTTCGCCTCCGACTGGACGCCGAGCCAGGGCTCGTCCGGCTGCCGCTTCGGGTTCGACCCGACGGCTCCGTCGGTGATGCCCACGGTCGTCTCCACCGGCGCCGTCTACCCGGAGCAGCTCACCGGGGACAGCCCTGAGGGCGCGCTGCCCCGCACCCCGGGCGAGTTCGTGTTCAACACGCCCGGCACCTCGGACATCGTCGAGTACAAGTGGGCTCTGGACCGCACCCCGCCGAACGTCTCCGCCAAGCCCGCCGTCAAGGGCGGTCCGGCGAAGGCGACGGTGACCCCGCTGACCCCCGGCCCGCACACCCTCTATGTGCAGGCCTTCGACGCGGCCGGGAACGCCGGCCCCCGCTACCCGTACAAGTTCACGGTGAAGAGCCCCGGTGTGGTGGACAAGCCGGGTGATGTCAACGGTGACGGTCTGCCCGACATGTTCGCGGTCGACGGCTACAACAACCTCCGGCTGTACGGCGGCACCGGCAACGGCTCCGTCGCCACCTCGGTCGTCCTGTCCGAGACCACGGCCTGGGGGGACGCGCTGCTGACCCACCGGGGCGATCTGACCGAGGACTTCTACGAGGACCTCGTCGCCCGGACGAAGGACGGCAGGCTCTGGTACTACCCGAACGACGGCCAGGGCGCGTTCACCGACGACACCCGCCAGGAGTTCTATGTCTTCGGGGACGAGGAGACGGGTCTTCCGTCCATCGACGTCAAGGCGCTCAAGCAGATCGTCTCGGTCGGGGACCTCACCCCGGACGGCGAGGGGCACCACCCCGACTTCGTGGGTGTCATCGGCGACCAGCTCTGGTTCCTGCCCGGGGCTCCGGGCGGCAGAATCCGGGCGGGCTACCCGATCGGCGACTACGGGTGGGGCAAGATGACCCTCGCCTCTCCCGGTGATGTCAACGGCGACACCTTCACCGATCTGATCGCCCGCGACACCACCAATGGGGCGGTCTGGCTCTACCGGGGCAAGAGCATGGGCGACGCGGACGGCGACGGTACCCCGGACGGCGGCACCGACCCCTCGTCCATCGGCAACTCCGCCAACCGCGCCGCGTACGCCACCGGCTGGACCCCGGCCGCCCGGCCGCTGGTCACGGCGAGCGGCGATTCCAACGGGGACGGTGTCTCCGACCTGTGGACCACCACGGCGAACGCCACGGCGGGCCTGGAGTTCATCCCCAGCCGCAAGACCGTCGACCCGGCGGGGGCGCCGGTCGTGGTCGCCGGGACGCCGACCGTGGTCGGTACGGGCGGCTGGCAGGCGATCAAGGTGATTTCCTGACGGGTCGCCGCTGAGGCGGCGGGGCTTCGGCGGCTCGGAAGCCCCGGCGGCCTCGGTGGCCCTGGCTGACCGGCCCTGGGCGGCCGGTGGCCGGTGGCCGGTGGCCGGTGGCCGGTGGCCTCGAAGGGTGCGGGCCCTCGGATGAGGGCCCGCACCCGGGCTTTCCCTCCCGGGGGGCGTGCGCCGGGCTGTCGCCTGCCGGCGGAGGACCCGGCCGGGGGGAGGGAGGCACGGGCAGAGCCCGGGGGCTCGGAGGAGGCACGGGCACAGCCCGGGAGCCCGGCGAAGGCACGGGTATCGGTCTCATCGGGCGCAACCAGCACACCTGCCTCATCCGACACACCCAGCGCATCCGGCGCGGGGAGCACATGGGGCGCATGGGCGCATCCGGCGCAGATGAACGGCGCCGTGGAGTGATCGTCTCCGGGTGGCCGATGAGTCGGCACCGGCCGCCGGGTCTTCTCTGGTATGAGCGATGACATGTCTGACACGCCTGACACACCTGATGTCCAGCCCGTGATCGTGGAGCGCGGGGAGCAGGTGTACGCCTTCATCCGCGGCTCGGTCCGCATGGATGCCTTCGGAGTGATCGCCGACCGCCTCGGCGAGCTGATCGGCTGGCTGACGGCGCACGGTGTCGCCTTCGCCGGCGCGCCCTTCTTCCGCTTCAACACCATCGACATGGCGGGCGAGTCGGAGGTGGAGGCGGGTATCCCGGTCACCTCCATGCCCGAGCCCGAGGGGGACATCCGGGTCGGCGCCCTGCCGGCCGGGCGCTATGCCACGGTCGGCTTCACCGGCCATCCGGACCAGCTCTTCGGTGTGGCCACCGCGCTGCGGTCCTGGGCCGCCCGCCGGGGGCTGGAGTGGGACATGACCGAGGTGGACGGGGTGGAGCGGTGGGGGTGCCGCCTCGAGTCGTATCTGACCGATCCGCGGGTGGAGCCCGATCCGGCCAAATGGGAGATCGAGCTGACCTTCCGGCTGGCCGACTGACCGACTGACCGGCTGACCGGCTGACCGGCTGACCGTTCGGAGCGCATCCACGGGCCGCGCGATCCACACGATCCACGAAAATGACCCCTGATCGGCGTCTCCGCTGATCAGGGGCCATCTCTATCGCGTGGCGGCGCCAGGATTCGAACCTGGGTAGGCTAAGCCGACGGATTTACAGTCCGCTCCCATTGGCCACTCGGGCACACCGCCATGGGATGTTGCCGCCTCGGAGGGGGCCGCTCTGTGGCGGTGCTCCTTGGCAACGACGTAAACGATACCCGATGCCCAGGGGTGCTCCGCCACCGGATTGATCAGCGGCCGGGGCCGTGCGGGGTGGCTAGGCTTGGCCGAGCGGTTCGGGGACTCCGGCCGCCCTCCACGCACCCCGATACAAGGAGCCACAGGACATGGCCGACTCCAGTTTCGACATCGTCTCGAAGGTCGAGCGGCAGGAGGTCGACAACGCGCTCAACCAGGCCGCGAAGGAGATCTCCCAGCGCTACGACTTCAAGAACGTCGGGGCTTCGATCGCCTGGTCCGGCGAGAAGATCCTGCTGCAGGCGAACTCGGAGGAGCGCGTCAACGCGATCCTCGACGTCTTCCAGTCCAAGCTGATCAAGCGCGGGATCTCACTGAAGGCGCTGGACGCCGGGGAGCCGCAGCTCTCCGGCAAGGAGTACAAGATCTTCGCCTCGATCGTGGAGGGAATCTCCCAGGAGAACGCGAAGAAGGTGGCGAAGATCATTCGTGATGAGGGCCCGAAGGGCGTCAAGGCGCAGGTGCAGGGCGAGGAGCTGAGGGTCAGCTCCAAGAGCCGTGACGACCTCCAGGCCGTGCAGGCGCTGCTGAAGTCCCAGGACTTCGACTTCGCGCTGCAGTACGTGAACTACCGCTGACCCCCGCGGGGCCGGGCGGGTGCCGTGGGACGGCTGCCCGCCGGTGCGGCTCGCGGGGACGGACGCCCGGGGGCGGGGTGCGGGGAGGTTTCCGCGCCCCGCCCCCGGGCGTCCGCGTGCGGTGCCGTGGGCCGGGGCTGCGGCTGCGGCTGCGGCTGCGCGATGTCCGATTCCCGCCAGCTTCCGCCGCCGGCACGTCGCAGACTGGTGGGCGAGAGGCAGGACGGCACGAGGAGAGGAACGAGCCATGGCCACCACCACGGTCCCCACGACGACGACCGGTACGGCGACGGCCCGTACGCCGGTCCACGCGCCGGTCCGCACCACGGTCCGCACGACCGTGGACAGCCCGCTGGGCGAGATGCTGCTGGTCGGCGAGGCGTCCCCGACCGCACCGGGCGGCACCGCGCTCGTCTCGCTCTCGCTGCCCGGCCAGAAGGGCGCCGCCACCGTCCGGGAGGAGTGGCGGCGGGACCCGGCCGCCTTCGCGGAGATCGCCGCACAGCTGGAGTCGTACTTCGCGGGCGGGCTGACCCGGTTCGATATCGAGTTCGCGGAGAGCGGCACGGAGTTCCAGCGCGGGGTCTGGCGGGCGCTGGAGGAGATCCCCTACGGGTCGACGGCCACCTACGCGGAGATCGCCCAGCGGGTGGGCACCTCCCGGGTGGGGGTACGCGCGGTGGGGACCGCGATCGGGCGGAATCCGCTGCTGGTGGTGCGGCCGTGCCACCGGGTGATCGGTTCGGACGGCGCGCTGCGCGGCTACGCGGCCGGGCTGGAGCGCAAGGAGCACCTCCTGGGACTCGAGGGCTGGACGGCGGGGTGACGGGCGGCGGAGCGCCCCGCTCCGGGGCCGGCGCGCCGGGGAGTCCGGAGGCGCTCTTCCCCGAGGTGCTCGTCCCGGACGCCGGGCCGGCCGGGGAGCCGGTCGAGATCGCCCCCGGGGCGGTGCGTGTGCCGGGGTGGCTGACGGCCGAGCGGCAGCGGGAACTGGTGACGGCCTGCCGCGCCTGGGCGCGGGGGCCGGTGCCGCTGCGGCACACGGCGCTGCCGAACGGTGGCGTCATGTCGGTGCGGACGGTGTGTCTGGGCTGGCACTGGCAGCCGTACCGCTACAGCCGGACGGCCGACGATGTGAACGGGGCCCGGGTCGCCGATTTCCCGGGATGGCTGACGGAACTGGGCCGGGCGGCGCTGGTGGCGGCGTACGGGGAGAGCGGGGAGGCCGGAGGCACGGGCCCGGCGGCCCGCTCGTACACCCCCGACACCGCGCTGATCAATTTCTATGACGGTGCGGCGAGGATGGGGATGCACCAGGACAAGGAGGAGCGGTCCGGTGCCCCGGTGGTGTCGCTGAGCATCGGCGACAGCTGTCTCTTCCGGCTCGGCAACACCCGCACCCGGGGGCGCCCCTACACCGATGTGAGGCTGGTGTCGGGCGATCTCTTCGTCTTCGGCGGCCCCGCGCGCCTCGCGTACCACGGGGTGCCGAAGGTGTTTCCCGGGACGGCGGGTCCGGAGACGGGGATGCGTGGCGGGCGGTTGAACATCACCCTGAGGGAGACCGGACTGACCGGCTGACGGGCTGGAACGGAGGGGCGGAGGACCGGCCGGCGGGGGACGGGGGTGCGGCCGGGGCGGTCGCGTGTCGCCCCGGGGGTGCGGGCCGCCGGGGCTCAGCGGGAGCGGGAGTGCCCGAAGAGCAGCCGGAAGCCGATCAGCAGCACCAGTGATCCGCCGATCGCGGCGGCCCAGGTGGTGCCGTCGTAGAACTCCTTGGTGAAGGGCCGGTCGAAGAAGCGTGCCGAGATCCAGCCGCCCAGGGAGGCGCCGACGACGCCTATGAGGGTGGTGACGATCAGTCCGCCCGGGTCCCGGCCCGGGAGCAGAAGCTTGGCGATGGCCCCGGCGAGCAGACCGAGGATGATCCAGCTGATGATGCTCACGCCCTGAACCTGCCTTTCTGACGGTGTTGTACCCCTGCGGTACCGAGGACGCCGGATGTCACCGCCGTGGTTGCGGAAGGGCCTGCACGGAGCGGGCCGCCGACCCGCGCGGCTGCCTCCGCGATGTCTCTGACTGACGTATGTCCCGTCGGAGCGGGGACATGTCTCCAGGGTGACCGACGCCACTGACAGCCGGCCCGGGAGCGGCCGGGTCAGGGGCGGCGGCCGGTGTCAGGGGGTGGGGTCAGCGGGTGGCGAACGGCTGGTCCGAGGGGACGATCTCCTTGCCCAGGGGCAGCAGGGAGACCGGGATGAGCTTGAAGTTCGCCACGCCCAGGGGGATACCGATGATCGTCAGACAGAGGACGACACCGGTGACGATGTGCCCGAGCGCGAGCCACCAGCCGGCGAGCACCAGCCAGAGCACATTGCCGACGCACGAGGGCGCGCCCGCGTCCCGGCGGTCGACCACGGTGTAGCCGAAGGGCCAGAGGGCGTAGACGCCGATGCGGAAGGCGGCCAGGCCGAACGGAATCCCGATGATCGTGACGCAGAGCAGCACGCCCGCGAGCATGTAGCCCAGGAACATCCAGAAACCGCACAGAACCAGCCATATGACATTCAGGATCGTCTTCATGGGCGAGGACCTGCCATCTGTTCGAGTCGAGCGATGCGTTCGGCCATGGGCGGGTGGGTGGAGAACATCTTCGAGAGGGCCTTGCCCGGTCGGAAGGGGTTGACGATCATCATGTGGCTCGCCGTCTCCAGCCGGGGCTCGGCGGGCAGCGGCAGCTGTCTCGTACCGGCTTCGAGCTTGCGCAGGGCGCTCGCGAGGGCGAGCGGGTCACCGGTGAGCTGGGCGCCCGATGCGTCCGCCTCGTACTCCCTGGAGCGGCTGACGGCGAGCTGGATGATGGAGGCGGCCACCGGGCCGAGGATCAGGATGAGGATCATGCCGGCGAAGCCGGGGCCGTCGTCGTCGGAGCGGCCGATGGGGATCAGCCAGGCGAAATTCACCAGGAACATCACCACGGAGGCGAGCGCGCCGGCGACCGAGGAGATCAGGATGTCCCGGTTGTACACATGGCTCAGCTCATGGCCGAGGACGCCGCGCAGCTCGCGCTCGTCGAGCAGCCGGAGGATGCCCTCGGTGCAGCAGACCGCGGCGTTGCGCGGGTTGCGGCCGGTGGCGAAGGCATTGGGGGCCTGGGTCGGTGAGATGTACAGCCGGGGCATGGGCTGGCGGACCGAGGTGGAGAGCTCGCGGACGATGCGGTACAGCTCGGGGGCCTCGAACTCGCTCACCGGGCGGGCGCGCATGGCCCGCAGCGCCAGCTTGTCGCTGTTCCAGTACGCGTAGGCGTTGGTGCCGAGCGCGATGACGAGCGCGACGAGGAGCCCCGTACGGCCGAAGAAACTGCCGATGACGAGGATGAGAGCGGACAGTCCGCCGAGGAGTACGGCGGTCTTCAGCCCGTTGTGCCGGCGGTGCACGGTACGCCCTCCAGGTGGTGCGGCAGGGGAACCCTTTTGCGTGGATCTCCACTCTCCAGTGGACCCTTCTGTACTGGTCAACGCCAGGCGAAGGACGCCAGTTCCCTTGTGCTCCGTGACCGGGGCCGGTCCGTTCGGGTGAAGGGTCAGAAAAGGCTGGTCGCCGCGAAGCGGAGGATCAGCTGCGGATAGCCGGAGAGGACGACTCCGGCGACGGCGGTCAGGGCGATGGCCACGGTGACGGCGGTGGGTGCCCGGTGCGGGCGGGCGGTGACCGCCGGGTCCGTTCCCGCGGCCTCGGCGGCGGGGGCCTCGGCGGGGGCACGGAAGAGGACGGCCGTCCACTTCAGGTAGTAGTACAGCGCGATCACCACGTTGACGGCCATGACCACCGCCAGCCAGCCCAGGCCCGCGTCGACGGCCGAGGAGAAGACGATCACCTTGGCGAAGAGGCCGATGATGCCCGGCGGCAGCCCGGCCAGGCAGAGCAGGAAGAAACCGAGGGTGAGGGCGGCGAGCGGGCGGGTGGCGTAGAGGCCGCGGTAGTCGGCGATCCGGTTCAGCGGCTTCGTACGGGCCACGAGGGCGACCACCGCGAAGGCGCCGAGGTTCACCACGGCGTACATCAGGGCGTAGGAGACGGTCGCGCCGATCTGGTCGTCGCTGGAGTACGCGGCGGCGGCGATCGGCACCAGGATGTAGCCGGCCTGCGCCACGGACGACCAGGCGAGGAGGCGTACGGCGCTCCAGTCGCGGGTGGCGGACTGGCGCAGGGCCGCCACATTGCCCGCTGTCATGGTCACGGCGGCCAGCACGGCGAGGGCCGGACCCCACACATCGGCGTAGCGGGGGAAGGCGATGACGGTGACCAGGATCAGCCCGGAGAAGCCGACGGCCTTGCCGACCACGGAGAGGAAGGCCGCGATGGGCAGCGGGGCGCCCACATAGGTCTCGGGGACCCAGAAGTGGAAGGGGACGGCCGCCGTCTTGAAGGCGAAGCCGATGAGGGTCAGCGCCACGCCCGTCTTGGCGAGGGTGTCCAGCTGTCCGGGGACATCGCCCAGCTCGGCGGCGATCCGGGTGAGGTGGAGGGTGCCCGTGGTGGCGTACACGAAGCTGACGCCGAGCAGCGTCACGGCGGTCGCGGTGACCGAGGAGAGGAAGAACTTGAGCGCCGACTCGCTGGAGAGCCGGTCGCCGCGCCGCATGCCGACCAGCGCGAAGGCGGGCAGGGAGGCGACTTCGAGGGCGACGACCAGGGTGGCGAGGTCCCGCGCGGCGGGCAGCAGGGCGGCACCGGCGGCGGAGGAGAGCAGCAGGAACCAGTACTCGCCCAGCGGCAGCTCGTCGCGGCTGTGGTGCAGCGAGAGCAGCGCGGTGAGCAGGGCGCCGCCGAGCACCAGGAGCTGGATGGCCAGCGTGAAGTGGTCGGCGGTGTAGCTGCAGGTGGCGGTGTCGGTGGTGAGACAGAACGTCTCGCGCTCGCCGCCGCGCAGCGGTACCAGGCTGAGGATCGCGGCGGTCAGTCCGGCGACCGCGCCGAGGCCGAGGAGGCGCTTGTGCCGCTCCGGTACGAACAGGTCGGCGACCAGGCAGAGCAGGGCGACCGCGGCGGTGATGACGGGCGGCGCGATCGTGAGCCAGTCGACGGACTGGACCAGGCTGGTGACGCCCGACGCGCTGCCGAGGCCGGCGGCGTCGGCGGAACCGGGTGCGGCGCCCGCGATGGCGCCGTCGATGGTCGTGATCACGACTTGCCTCCTGCGAGCAGCTTCTGCACGGCCGGGTCGGTGAGGCCGAGGAGGACCGCGGGCCACAGTCCGGCGAGGACGGTGAGGGCGACGAGCGGCGACCAGGCGGCGATCTCGTACGTCTGGACGTCGGCGACCGGCTTCTCCTCCTGCTCCCTGGTCCGTGCCGCGCCCATGCAGACGCGGCGGACCACGATCAGGAGGTACGCGGCGGTGAGCAGGGTGCCGAAGCCGCCGATCACCATGAAGGTGAGGAAGGCGGGGCGGCTGAGGCCGGGCGCCGGGTCGAAGGCGCCGAACAGCGCGAGCATCTCGCCCCAGAACCCGGCGAGGCCCGGCAGTCCGAGCGAGGCGACGGCGGCGAAGGCGAGCAGCCCGCCGAGCCGGGGCGCGCGGCCGTAGAGGGCGGCGCCGGTGGCTCCCGCGAGGGTGTCGAGGTCGGCGGTGCCGTAGCGGTCCTTGAGGGCTCCGACCAGGAAGAACAGCAGGCCGGTGATGAGGCCGTGGGCGATGTTGGCGAAGAGCGCGCCGTTCACGCCGGTGGGCGTCATGGTGGCGATGCCGAGGAGCACGAAGCCCATGTGGCCGACGGAGGAGTACGCGATCAGACGCTTGAGGTCGCCGCCCGCGCCCTGCCTGGCGAGGGCGAGGCAGGCGAGGGAGCCGTAGATGATGCCGACGACGGCGAAGGCGGCGAGATAGGGGGCGAAGGTCCGCATGCCGTCGGGCGCGATGGGCAGGACGATCCGGACGAAGCCGTAGGTGCCCATCTTGAGCAGCACACCGGCCAGCAGGACGGAGCCGACGGTCGGCGCGGCGGTGTGGGCATCCGGGAGCCAGCTGTGCAGCGGCCACATCGGGGTCTTCACCGCGAGGCCGATCCCGATCGCCAGAACGGCGATGACCTGCGTGGACGCGGTCAGCCCGCGGCCGTTGTCAGTGGCGAGTGCCACCATGTCGAATGTGCCTGACTGAAGCCCGATCAGCAGCAGGCCCAGGAGCATGACGACCGAGCCGAGCAGGGTGTAGAGGATGAACTTCCAGGCTGCGGGCGCGCGGGCCGCGCCGCCCCAGCGCGCGATGAGGAAGTACATCGGGATGAGCACCATCTCGAACGCCAGGAAGAAGAGCAGCAGGTCGAGGACGGCGAAGGTCGCGAGCGTCCCCGACTCCAGCACCAGCAGCAGGGCGACGAAGGCCTTCGGGGAGGGGCCCGCGGGCAGCTTGAAGTAGCTGTAGAGCGCGCAGAGGAAGGTCAGCAGCGCGGTCAGGACCAGAAGGGGGAGGGAAATGCCGTCGACACCGAGGTGGATGCGCACATCGAGTGCCGGAATCCAGCTGATGTCCGTCGTGGCCTGCATCCTCGACGGGTTGTCGTGGTCGAAGCCGATCAGCAGCACGATCGCCGCGGCCAGGACGGCGCCGGTGATGGTCACGCCATGGCGCAGAACCGCCTGCTCAGGGCTGCTGCCCCGCAGTCCGGGCGGGGCGGGCAGCAGGGCGGCCACGGCCCCCAGGAGCGGCCCGGCGACGATGAACGCGAAAAGGAACTGCATCACGGACTCGCTGATATCGATCACGGTTCACGATCCCGCGTTGGCGTTGGACAGGACGACGGCGGCGACCGCCAGGACGACGGTGCCCGCGAGCAGCGCGCTGAGATAGGTCTGCACATTGCCCGTCTGGGCGCGCCGGACGAGGATGCCGAGCCAGTTGCCGCCGGTGCCCGCGCCGCGCACATAGGTGTCGACGACCTCGCGGTCGAGGAAGCGGACCAGTTCGGCGGCGGCCAGGACGGGGCGGACGAAGAGCTGGTGGTAGACGGCGTCGAGGTGGAACCCGGACGCGGCGTGGCGGTGCAGCGGGCCCAGGAGCAGGCGTCCGGGGTCGGCGGGGTCGGGGGCGGTGGTGATGCTGCCGTAGGCGGCGGTGTGGGTGGTGACCGCTTCGGCCTCGACGGCGGCGGGGCCGGCGTCCGGGTGGGCGACGACGGCGCCCTCGGGAATCCGGTCCGGGAGGGTGCCGTCGCGGTGGCGCAGGGTCCGCCAGGCGCCGTAGGTGACGAGGGCGCCGATCAGGGCCGCGCCGGTGCCGAGGACCGCGGTGACGACCGTGGGAGCGAGGCGGTTGCCGTCGAACCAGCCCTCGACATAGCCGAAGGTGGCGCCGAAACCGAGGGAGGGCACGGCGAGCAGCCACAGCACGGAGGTCATGGCGCGCGGCTCGCGCCCGTGGTCGGGGGCTTCCTCACCCCGGCCGCGGAAGGCGAGCAGCCACAGCCGGGCCGCGTAGGCGGCGGTGAGCAGCGCGGCCAGCAGGCCGGCGGTCAGCACGGTCCAGCCGGCGGCGGCGGGGGCGGGGCCGAGGTCGCCGAGCGCGGTGTGCTCGGCGGCGACCAGCACGGCTTCCTTGGAGAAGAAGCCGGCGAAGGGGGGAATGGCGGCGAGCGCGAGCAGGGCGATGGTCATCGTCCAGTACGCGTCGGGGATGCGCTGGGCCAGGCCGGTCATGCGGGACATGGCGGCGAGGGAGTTGGTGCCGGCGGCGTGGATGACCACACCGGCGGCGAGGAAGAGCAGCGCCTTGAAGGCGCCGTGGGACAGGAGGTGGAAGACGGCGGCACCGCGGTCCGCGACGGCGAGGGCGGCGGCCATGTAGCCGAGCTGGCCGATGGTCGAGTAGGCGAGGACGCGCTTGATGTCGTCCTGGGCGAGGGCGGCGATCCCCGAGCCGACCATGGTGATCGCGGCCATCACGGCGAGGACGGTCAGCGCCGCGGCGGAGGCGGCGAAGACGGGGAGGAGCCGGGCCACGAAGTAGATGCCGGCCGCGACCATGGTCGCGGCGTGGATCAGGGCGGAGACCGGGGTGGGGCCCGCCATCGCGTCGGGCAGCCAGGTGTGCAGCGGGAACTGCGCCGACTTGCCCGCCACGCCCGCCAGCAGGAGCAGCGCCACCAGGGTGGGGTGGTCGATCCCTCCCGTCTCCACCGCGTCGAGGATTCCGGTGATCCGGAACGTCCCGGCGTCGGTGGCGAGTGCGAAGAGACCGATCAGGAAGGGGACATCGCCGAGCTTGGTGACCAGGAACGCCTTCAGGGAGGCGGCGCGCGCCTCGGGCGTCTCCCAGTAGTGGCCGACGAGGAAGTACGAGCAGATGCCCATGATCTCCCAGCCGACCAGGAGCACCATCAGATCGCCGGAGTAGACGACGAGCAGCATCGCGGCGGTGAAGAGGGAGACCAGGGCGGCGTAGGAGGGGTAGCGGGGGTCGTCGCGCAGATAGGCCGTGGAGTAGATCTGCACACAGGTGGCGACGACCCCGACGAGGACGGCGACGAGGACGGCGAAGCCGTCGAGGCGCAGGGCGAGGTCGATGGGGACCGAGCCCGTCGGGGTGAGCCGGGTGGCCGCGTCGATGGCCGCTCCGCCGCCCTGGCGGACGGCGACGACGACCGCGAGGACCGCGGAGGCGAGGACCGGGAGGATCGCCAGGGGCCGGACGAACCCGGGGGCCTTCCGGCCGAGGAGGAGTCCGGCCGCCGCGCCCAGGAACGGAAGGAGGGGGACGAGGACGGCGAGGGTGGTGGTGGTCACGCGGTGGCCTCTGCCTTCTGCGTCCGCTGCGCCGGAGCGGTCCCGTCAGGGTCGTCGGAGCTGTCGTCGGGGCCCTCGGCGGTGTCGCGGAGCCGGTCGACGTCCGAGCTGCCGCGGTTGCGGTAGACCATCAGGACGATCGACAGACCGATGCCGATCTCCGCGGCGGCGATGGCGATGGTGAAGAGGGTGAGCGCCTGACCGGAGTGGAGGGCGTCGCGCAGCCAGACGTCGAAGGCGACGAGGTTGAGGTTGACGGCGTTGAGCATCAGCTCGACGGACATCAGGACCAGGATCGCGTTGCGCCGGGCGAGGACGCCGTAGACGCCCGTACAGAAGAGAAGGACGCTGAGGACGGCGGGATAGGCGAGGTGCATCAGCTCTTCCCCTCGGGGTCCGTCTCGGAGCCCTTGGCGGTTTCGGCGTGCTTGCGGGAGAGCACGATGGCGCCGACGAGGGCGGCGAGCAGCAGCACGGAGAGGGCCTCGAAGGGCAGCACCCAGTGCCGGAAGAGGATGGAGCCGGTGACCTCGGTGGAGCCCTGGACCGGCCCGTCGAGATCGATCCAGGTGGTGCGGAAGGCGTCCACCACCACCCAGACCAGGGCGGCGGCGGCCGAGCCCGCCACGGCGAGGGCGACCCAGCGGTTGCCGGAGTCGGCGTCCGGGGAGCGGCCTATGGGCGCCTTGGTGAGCATCAGCCCGAAGAGCAGGAGGACGACCACGGAACCGAGATAGATCAGGACCTGCACCCAGGCGATGAACTCCGCCGTGAGCAGCAGGTACTCGACGGCGAGGCCGCCGAGCGCCACCACCAGCCAGAGGGCGGCGTGCACCAGTTGCTTGGTGGTGACGGTCATGACGGCGGCGCCGAGGGTGGCGATGCCGACGAGGAGGAAGGCGATCTCGACACCGGTCGGCGAGAGGAAGCCCGGAGTCCCGGCAGCGAGGATCATGCGGTGCCTCCGGTACCGGGGGGCGGGGTGGCCGGGCCCGAGCCGGGCTCCTGGGCGGGAGGCGCCTGGGCGGCGGGCTCCTCGGCCGGGGGTGCCTGGGCGGCGGCGAGCTTCTCGGCGGTCTTGCGGGCCGCCGCGATCTCCTTCGGCTCCTCGGCACCCGGGTCGAGTGCGGGCGGTGCGGGCACCGTCCACATCCACTCGCGGAGCTTGTCCCGCTCATGGGTGAGTTCGCGGATGTCGGTCTCGGCGTACTCGAACTCCGGGGACCAGAACAGCGCGTCGAAAGGACAGACCTCGATGCAGATACCGCAGTACATGCAGAGCGAGAAGTCGATGGCGAACCGGTCGAGGACATTGCGGCTGCGCTCGCGGCCCCCGGGAGTCACCGCCGGGACCGTCTCCTTGTGGGAGTCGATGTAGATGCACCAGTCGGGGCACTCACGGGCACAGAGCATGCAGACCGTGCAGTTCTCCTCGAACAGTCCGATCACACCACGCGTACGGGGCGGCAGCTCCGGCTGGACGTCCGGGTACTGCGCGGTGACGGTCTTCTTCGTCATCGTGCGGAGGGTGACGGCCAGGCCCTTGGCGAGGCCGGAGCCGGGGATGGGAGGCATGGTTTCTAGATCACCACCTTCACGACGCCGGTGAGGGCGATCTGGGCGAGAGCGAGGGGGACGAGGGTGGTCCAGGCGAGCTTCTGCAACTGGTCCTCACGCATGCGCGGATAGCTCACCCGCAGCCAGATGACGATGAAGGCGAGCACGGCCGTCTTCAGGAGGGTCCAGACCCAGCCGAGGCCGTCGGCGCCCATCGGGCCGTGCCAGCCGCCCAGGAAGAGGACGGTGGTCAGGCCGCAGATGATCACGATGCCCGCGTACTCGGCGAGCAGGAAGAGGGCGAACCGCAGACCGGTGTACTCGGTGTAGGCGCCGAAGATGATCTCGGAGTCGGCGACCGGCATGTCGAAGGGAGGGCGCTGGAGTTCGGCGAGGCCCGCGACGAAGAAGACGAGGGCGCCCACGATCTGCCAGGGCAGCCACCACCACTCCCAGGCGTTCAGGATGCCGGGGAGGGAGACCGTGCCCGCCGCCATGGCGACGGAGGCGGCGGCCAGCAGCATCGGCAGCTCGTACGCCAGCAGCTGGGCGGCGGTCCGCAGGCCGCCGAGGAGGGAGAACTTGTTCGCGGACGCCCAGCCCGCCATGAGCGAACCGAGCACACCGACGCCCATGACGGCGAGGACGAAGAAGATGCCCGCGTCGATGACCTGGCCGACCGCGCCCTCGGTCGGGCCGATCGGGATGGCGAGGAGCACCAGGAGATAGGGGAGGAGGGCGACGGCGGGGGCGAGCTGGAAGATGCGGCGGTCGGCGTTGGCCGGGACCACGTCCTCCTTCTGCGCGAACTTCACACCGTCGGCGACCAGCTGGGCCCAGCCGTGGAAACCACCCGCGTACATGGGGCCGAGGCGGCCCTGCATATGGGCCATGATCTTGTGCTCGGCCTGCCCGACGACGAGGGGGAGGACGAGGAAGACCGCGAAGACGATGAGGAGCCGGAGGGCGACGTCGAGAGCGTCGTTCACGCGGGGTCGCCTCCCGGGGAGGGGGTGGGGTGGGGGTTGGCGGTGGGGGGCTCGGGCTTCCGGTCCGGCTCGGGTGCCGGGGGCTCGGGGCCGTCCTCAATCGCCGGACGGGCTGAGTTTTCGGGGGCCTGGTCCGGCTCGGGCGCCGGGCGGGACGGGCTTTCGGGGGCCGGCTCGGGCGCCGAGGGCGCAGGGGTGTCCTCCATCGCCGGACGGGCTGGAGTGGTGCCGCCCTCCTCGTCCGGGGCGGGGGCCGGGCCGGGCGGGGTGGTGGTGCTCTTCTCGTCCGGAGCGGGGGCCGGACGGGCTGGAGCGGTGCTGCTCTCCCTGTCCGGGGTGGAGGGCGGGGAGGTGGGGACGGCCTTGCCCGGGGCAGAGGCCGGGCCGGGCGGGGTGGTGGTGCTCTTCTCGTCCGGAGCGGGGGTGGTCGGGTGGGGGTGGTGCCAGGGGGCGTCCGGGGTCGGGGCCGGGGGGCGGCTCGCGGGGCCCTCCGACGCCGTGCGGGCGCGGCGCGGCGGGCGCTCCGGGGTGGCCGCTCCCGCCGCTCCCGCCGCTCCCGCCGCTCCCGGGGTGGCCGGCTGGGAGGCCGAGCCGTCGGAGGCCGTGCGGGCGCGGCGGGCCGGGCGCTCGGCGGCTGCCGCTCCCGCCGCTCGCGGGGTGCGGGCCGGACGGGCCGGGGCCGGAGGGAGCTGGCCCTTGAGCGGGCCCCACTCGTTGGGGTCGGGGACGCCGGGCGGGAGCATCTGGCGCCGCTTGGGCCCGCCGTGCTCGGACTCACCCGGCTCCTTCGCGCCGGGCCACGCCTTCGCCACCCGCGCCGCGAGGACGAAGTCCTTGCGCAGCGGGTGCCCCTCGAAGTTCTCCGGGAGCAGCAGCGGCACCAGGTGCGGATGGCCGGTGAATCCGACGCCGAACATCTCGTGCGTCTCCCGCTCGTGCCAGCCCGCGCCCGCGTAGACCCCCACGGCCGTGGGGAGTACGGGAGCCTCGTGCGGCACGGTCGTGCGCAGCAGCAGCCGGCGGACCCGGCCGCCCCCCAGGGAGGCGACATGGGCGCAGACCCGGAAGCCGGTGCCGGGTTCGTCGACCGCGCTCAGCCAGTCGAAGTAGGTGCAGGCCAGCTCGTCGCGCGCGGTCTCCAGCGCGGAGATCCACCGGTCGGCCGGCACATCGACCGTGAGGAGGTCGTAGGCCAGTTCGGCGGTCGTGTCCGGGCCGAAGATCTCGGTGACTGCGTCGGGAAGACGGTCGTACGCGCTCACTTGTCGCCCCCGGGAGCCGTGGGCTCGGGTGCGGCCACCAGGCCGCTGCGCAGCTCGGACACCGACGCGCGGCCCGCCCCGTACCGCTCACCGAGCGACTCGCGGGCGATCTTCTCCTGGAGCTTCAGGATTCCCTGGAGGAGTGCCTCGGGGCGCGGCGGGCAGCCGGGTACGTAGACGTCGACGGGGATGATCTGGTCGACGCCCTTGGTGACGGAGTAGGAGTCCCAGTAGGGGCCGCCGCAGTTGGAGCAGGCGCCGAAGGAGATGACGTACTTCGGCTCCGGCATCTGCTCGTAGAGACGTTTCACCGCCGGTGCCATCTTGTCCGTCACCGTGCCCGAGACGATCATCAGGTCGGCCTGGCGCGGGCCCGGCGCGAAGGGGATGACACCGAGCCGGATGAAGTCGTGGCGGGCCATGGAAGCGGCGATGAACTCGATGGCGCAGCAGGCGAGCCCGAAGTTGAAGACCCACAGGCTGTAGCGGCGCCCCCAGTTGAGGACCACCTTCATCGGTTCGGGGGCCAGCCGGGAGAGGATGCCCACCTTGGGCTCGGGCAGCAGCACCGGAGCGGGGGCGGCGGGGCCCTGGGGCGGGGTCGGGGTCACGTCCATGTGAGGACGCCCTTCTTCCATGCGTAGAGCAGTCCCACGGCCAGGAAGCCGAGGAAGATGAACATCTCCACCAGGGTCGTCCCGCCGTATCCGGGCGCGGCGAAGACCGTGGCCCACGGGAAGAGGAAGATCGAGTCGACCGCGAAGATCACATACAGAAACGCATAGACGTAGTAGCGGACCTGGGTGTGCGCCCAGCCCTCGCCGACCGGGTCCACTCCGCACTCGTAGGTGAGCAGTTTCTCCGGCGTGGGGACCACGGGCCGCAGCAGCCGCCCCGCCCCGAAAGCCACCGCCACGAACAGGACGCCGATCAGCGCCAGCAGCCCGACGACGGAGTAACTGGCGTAGTAGTCGTCCGCCGCGAGCACGGCCACGGTCGGTTCCGGCACGTCCGCCCCTCGCTCCCTGACCTCGATTTCGCAGATCAAGCCCTACCGCGAGCCGCGATCCTGCGGACGCGGTCGGCGATCTGCCCGGTGATCTGTGTTCTGTACCCACGGGAGTCTAGGCCCTGCTAAAGCGGCGGTAAGCAGTCGCGTCACGCATAGGGTGGGGATATCCCCACTTCCACCCGCCGAGGTACCCCATGGCTCGGGGCGTCACGGCCGTGCAGGCTGGCATCCATGACCGTGACCAAGACCGTCTCCGACACCCCCGCGCCCGGAGCGTCCGGCGGCGACCGGCCGCCGCCCGTCGGCTTCGCCCTGTCCGGGCCCACCTGGAAGGAGGTCGCCCACCTCCTGGCCAATCTGCCCGCCGCGTTGATCGGTTTTATTTACGCGGCGTTCACAATCGCCCTCGGGGCGGGGCTGTCGGTGACGGTGATCGGACTGCCGCTGCTCGTGGCCGGGCTGGCCGGCGCGCGGCTGCTCGGCCGGTCGGAACGGGCCCGCGCCCGCGCGCTGCTGGGCGTACGGATCGATGAGCCGAGCCCGCTCCGGAGCGCGCGGAGGCAGCGGTCCGGGATGCTCGCCCCGCTGTGGCAGGGGCTGAAGGACCCGGTGGGCTGGCGGTCGCTGCTCTACTGCTTCATCCGGCTGCCCTGGGGGGTGCTGACCTTCGCCACGGTGGCGGTGGGCTTCTTCGTGCTCTGGCCGGTGCTCCCCTTCATCGCGCGCGCCCTGGCCAACGCCGACCGGGCGATGGTGCGCGGGCTGCTCTCGCCGTCGGACGAGCTGGAGCGGCGCGTCGCCGAGCTGGAGTCGGACCGGGGTGTGGTGGTCGACACCGCCGCCGCCGATCTCCGCCGCATCGAGCGCGATCTCCACGACGGCGCCCAGGCCCGGCTGGTCGCCCTGGCCATGGGGCTGGGTCTGGCGAAGGAGAAGCTCCTGGAGGACCCGGAGGCGGCGGCCCTGATGGTCGACGAGGCCCACGGCGAGGTCAAACTCGCCCTTCAGGAGCTGCGGGACCTCGCCCGGGGCATCCACCCGGCCATCCTCACCGACCGGGGGCTGAGCGCCGCCCTCTCCTCCATCGGGGCGCGCTGCACGGCCCCGGTGAAGGTCACCGTGGAGCTCACGGAACGGCCGGCCCCGGCCATCGAGGGCATCGCGTACTTCACCGTCTCCGAGCTGCTCCAGAACATCAGCAAGCACGCGCGGGCCACGAGCGCGTCGGTGGAGGTGTGGCGCACCGCGGACCGGCTGCTGATCCAGGTCGGTGACAACGGGGTGGGCGGGGCACGGCTGGACGCGGGCACCGGGATGTCCGGGCTCGCGGAGCGGCTGGGGGCGGTGGACGGGCTGTTCGTCCTGGACTCCCCGGCGGGCGGGGGCACCAGGGTGACGGTGGAGGTGCCCTGGCGCGAGCGCGCCCCGGGCGAGCCCCGAGCCGGGACCGCGCGCCGAACCCTGGGCTGAGCCGCGAGCCGGGACTCCGAGCAGGGGCCCCGCGCCGAACCCGGGCTGAGCGCTCGGACCCCACGACGAGACCCCGCGACGAGACCCCGCGACAGGCCCCCGCGACGGGACCGACCCCGCGCCGGCCCCGCTGACGGGCGCCCAGGGGCGGCCGGGACAGCGCCGGTCGCCCTCCATGGTGGGGAAAACCCCCGCCCCGAGACGGGAACCGGCCGCATGGTGCCGCCCCCCGCCGGCGGCGCACTCTGGGTGTCATGACAGCCCGCCTCGCAGAACGGACGACACCGATGGCCACGGATCACCACCCGGCGCGGCAGGACCGGAACGATGACCGCGTCCGCCTGATCCCTCCCGTTCTGCGAGCGCCGTTCGAGGCACGCACCTGGCGGGAGTTCGGCTATCTGGTGCTGAGCCTGCCGATCAGTGTGATCCTCTTCACTTTCGCGATGGTCACCGTCGCGCTGAGCGCGGGGCTGCTCGTCACCTTCCTGGGCATTCCGGTACTGGCCGCCGGTCTCGCGACCTGCCGGGGCTTCGGGGCCCTGGAGCGGAGCCGGGCGCGCGTGCTGCTGCGGCTCGACGTGGACAGCCCCGAGCCGGTCTCCCCCCGGGCGGGCGGGCTGATGCCATGGGTCGGCGCGGTCCTCAAGAGCGGTACGTCCTGGCGTCATCTGCTCTACGCGCTGCTGCACCTCCCCTGGGCCGTGGTCGCGTTCGTGATGACCGTCACCACCTGGGCCGTGGGCTGGACACTGCTGGCGTACCCCCTCTGGCAGTGGACCCTGCCCGCCTACACCGACCAGCCGGGCATCCAGCTCTTCGGTGACGGCAAGGGCAACGCGTTCTTCCTGGACACGCCCTTCGAGATCGCCGGCACCTCGGTACTGGGCCTCGGGACCGTGCTGGTCGCCGCCGGGCTGATCCGGGGCTCCGCCCATGTCGACCGGCTGATGATCAGCGGGCTCCTCGGCCCCTCCCGGCTCGCGAACCGCGTGGTGGAGCTGGAGTCGGACCGGGGCGTGGTGGTCGACACCGCCGCCGCCGACCTCCGCCGCATCGAGCGCGACCTCCACGACGGCGCCCAGGCCCGGCTCGTCGCCCTCGCCATGGATCTCGGGCTCGCGAAGGAGAAGCTCCTGGAGGACCCGGAGGCGGCGGCCACGATGGTCGACGAGGCCCACGGCGAGGTCAAACTCGCCCTCCGTGAGCTGCGGGACCTCGCCCGGGGCATCCACCCGGCCATCCTCACCGACCGGGGGCTGAGCGCCGCCCTCTCGGCGGTGGCGTCCCGTTGCACGGTTCCGGTGACCGTCGAGGTGGATCTCACGGACCGCCCGGCCCCGGCCATCGAGGGCATCGCGTACTTCACCGTCTCCGAGCTGCTCCAGAACATCAGCAAGCACGCACGGGCCCGCCGGGCCTCGGTGGACGTCTGGCACTCCGACGGGCGGCTGATGGTCCAGGTCACCGATGACGGCCAGGGCGGCGCCGACCTCACCGCGGGCAGCGGTCTGGCGGGGCTGGCGGAGCGGCTGGGCGCCGTCGACGGAATCCTCGCCGTCGACTCGCCGGCGGGCGGCCCGACCACGGTCACGGCGGAGCTGCCCTGGCGCGGCTGACCCGGGCCCCCGGCCCGCGCGGCCCGTGGCCGGGTCGGCCGAGCGATCGGCCGACCCGGCCACGGGCCGACCCGTGCGAGCCCCACAACACCTCGCTCCCGGCGCTGTCGCCTCCCGCGCTTCCGCACTCCGGTCCCGATACTGGGATGCTGGTGTGTACAGGCGGGAATGGGATCTACAGGGGGGCGTCAGTCAGTGGAGGACCGAGTGCGGGTGGTCATCGCCGAGGATTCAGTGCTGCTTCGAGAGGGCCTGACCCGGTTGCTCACCGACCGCGGGCACGATGTGGTGGCCGGCGTCGGCGACGGAGAAGCGCTGATCAAGACAATCGCCGAGCTGGCGGCTCAGGACGCGCTGCCCGATGTGGTGGTGGCCGATGTACGGATGCCTCCGACCCACACGGACGAGGGTGTACGGGCCGCGGTGCGGCTGCGCAAGGACCACCCCCGCATCGGGGTGCTGGTGCTGTCGCAGTACGTGGAGGAGCAGTACGCCACGGAGCTGCTGGCGGGCAGCAGCCGGGGCGTCGGCTACCTCCTGAAGGACCGGGTGGCGGATGTGCGGGAGTTCGTGGACGCCGTCGTACGGGTCGCCCGGGGCGGTACGGCGCTGGACCCCGAGGTGGTCGCCCAGTTGCTGGGCCGCAGCCGCAAGCAGGACGTTCTGGCCAGACTCACCCCCCGCGAGGGGGAGGTCCTCGGTCTGATGGCCGAGGGGCGGACCAACTCGGCGATCGCCCGGCAGCTCGTTGTGAGCGACGGTGCCGTCGAGAAGCATGTGAGCAACATCTTCCTCAAGCTGGGCCTCTCACCCAGCGACGGGGACCACCGGCGAGTGCTTGCCGTGTTGACCTACCTCAACTCGTAATTGACCAACTCTGATCATTACTGATCCGACCGATGGTCCTAGACCCAAAGAATGAGCGGGGAGCCTCGTACCAGAAAGTCCACGGGGGTGGATAAATTGTGACAAATAGGGGCAACAAAGTGTCTCAAAGGGACGTCCACGATATGAGCGGTCCAGGGAAGGGCACCCTTACCCACGTAGGGTGGCCCCTGGGACGACCAGTGGGACGGTCGACCCGAGCAGCCGCCTCAAGGGAGGTCCAGTTCAGTGAGCAGCCATGTCAGTAGCCCAGCCGAGCATGCCGATGAGGCCGACGGCACCGAGGAGACTCTCGTCGGTGGACAGCGCAAGCCAGCCATCGGTGAGGGAGCCGGTGCGAAGGAGGTTCGCCGGCTCGACCGGGTGATTATCCGGTTCGCGGGTGACTCGGGTGACGGAATGCAGCTCACGGGTGACCGGTTCACCTCGGAGACCGCGTCATTCGGGAACGA
>NZ_JBSFER010000034.1:0-71721 GCF_053594535.1 Streptomyces sp. NPDC001889 | reverse complement strand
TCCGGGGCATGTCCCGGGGCCCACGGCGCTGGGGAGTTTCTTTCGGATCGGGCCGGATCGGTGAGCGGGGTCCGGTGCCGTGGATCGCGAGGCGGAGGAGGGAGCCCACGCGGAGCGCCGGCGACCGACGACAACGCGGCGAGGCGCGGTGCCAGGGCTCGCGAGCCCTGGCACGATCCGAAAGAGACGGCCCAGGAGAGGGCGCCCCGGTCAGGAGGAGGCGGCCGGGGAGGAGCCGCCCTGCTTCATCAGCTCCTTGAACTCGACCGTCTCCGAGGCCGGGGGCCTCTCCGCCGAGACCTTGGTGCCGTAGTCGCTGTAGAAGACGGTGGAGTTGAACGAGCCGGTCTTCATCTTCCCGCTCTCCACCTTCTTCACCAGCAGATTCTCCTTGTCGACCCAGATGTCGACCTTCTGCGTGGTGATCCCGGCGGTGGCGAGCTGCTTCTTGAACGTCTCCAGTTCCTTGGCGCCCAGCTCGCTGTTGGCGGTGCTCAGCTCGGCCACGTCGATCGTGCCCGAGTACCGGGTGGCGGAGACGCCGCGCACCGACTCCTCACCGGCCTTCTTCACATCACCCGAGGCCAGCAGGGCCTTGACCGCCTGCTGCGGGGTGCTGTTCTGGAGCTGGTCCTTGAGCACGCTGCCGGACGGGCCGGCCATCGCCGCGAGGTCGTCGTAGGTGTAGCTGATCCAGGGCTTGCCGTTCATCTGGCGGGCGACGGTCTCGCCCATGTTCACGACGTACCCGTCCTTGAAGTAGCGGGTCTCCATGGGGCCGGTGACACCGGACTGCTTCATGGTCTCGGCCATGGTGCCACCGGTGTAGGTGATGTCCATGGTGCCGCTGAGGCCGTCGGACCAGTCAATGGCCCCGGCCTGCTTCATCGACATCATCTCGCCCATGACCGTGGTGCCCTCGATCTTCGCCGAGTCGGCACCGCCGGTCTTCGCCTGGACGTCCCGCAGCGCGGCTATCGGGTCGGCCTTCAGCAGGCCGCCGTTCTCCAGGCCATCGGACTTCTTGCCGCTGCCCTCGCCGTCCGAACCGCCGCAGGCGGCAACTGATGTCAGAGCCGCGGCCACCGCTGCCGAAACAGCCAGGCACCGGATGGTCTTCGCCTTCATTTTCCGTCCCCTCGTCGTGTGCTTCCACGCTAACGCCGGGCACTGACAACGCTCCGTTCCAGCACCGGATGCGCACAAGGGTGTTACGAACACCGGGAACACCGCGAGCACCGAACCGCCGGTGCGGCCCCGGCCGGGCAGAGCGCCGTCCACCCGCCCTGTCCGCCTTTCGCCACGCCGGGTGGACCTCCTCCGCTCCTTCCGTCAGGATGCGGCAGATGAGCCCCAGCGGAGCGTGCGCGGTGTGCGGGAGCGGGATACCCAGGCAGGCCAACCGCGTTGGCAGACCGGCGAGTTACTGTTCGGGAGCCTGCCGCCAGCGCGCCTTCCGCAGACGCGCCGCCATCTCCCCCGCCCCTTCCCCCGCCACAGGCACCGCCACCGGCACCCCGACCGGACCGGCCACCGGCCCCGGCGGCGCCGGCCGCCCCCTCCCCGGCAGCGAGCCGGCCCGCCCGCTCGACTCGTTCGTCGGCCGCCGCCGCGAGCTGGCCCGGCTGCGGACGCTCCTGCGCACCTCCCGGCTGCTGACCCTCACCGGCCCCGGCGGCGCGGGAAAGACCCGGCTCGCCCTCGAATTCGCCCGTCGGCTGCGCCGCGGCACCCGGCTGGCCCGGCTGGACTCGGTCCGCACCGGGGACGAGCTGCTGGGCGCCGTCGCCGCCGCCCTCGGCGCCGGGGAGCGCGGCCGGCGCAGCGGAATCGATCTGCTCGCCCATGCCCTCGGCGACCACCCGGCGCTGCTCGTCCTCGACAACTGCGAGCATCTGGCCGAGGAGTGCGCACAGCTCGCCGGGGAGCTGCTCGGCCGCTGCCCCCGGCTGCGGATCGTCGCGACCAGCCGGGAGGTGCTGCGGGTCCCCGGCGAGGTGGTGCTGCGCGTCGGCGAGCTGTCCCTGACCGCCACCGGCACCGACCCCGTACCGGACGCGGTCCGCCTCTTCGTGGAGCGCGCCGCCGACCGGCTGCCCGGCTTCGCGCTGACCGGCGCCAACGCCGCCACGGTCGGCGAGATCTGCCGGCGGCTCGACGGGATGCCGCTCGCGATCGAGCTGGCGGCCCGGCGGATCGGGGCGCTCCCGCCCGGCGGGATACTCGCCGGTCTCGACGACCAGCTCAGCCTGCTCACCGACGGCAGCAGAACCGGCCCGGGGCGCCATCGCGAGCTGTCGGCGGTGATCGACTGGAGCCATCGGCTGCTCGACGCGCGGGAGCAGGCGGTCTTCCGCAGGCTCTCCGTGCTGGCCGGCGGCTTCGACGCCGAGGCCGCCGCCGCCGTCTGTGTGGACCCCGCCGACCCGGCCCCCGAGGTGCTGCGGACGCTGTGCGCGCTGGAGGACAAGTCGCTGCTGGTCCGCCAGTCCGGCGACCCGGACCGGGCCCGGTTCCGGCAGTTGGGCGCGATCCGGGCGTACGCCCTGGCCCGGCTCGCCGACTCCGGGGAGCTGGAGCGCACCTGGGAGCGGGCGGTGGCCCGGCTCACCGCGCTGGCCGAGCCGGCGCCCGGCCAGGTCTTCCCGGACTTCGCGCAGGGGGTGCGGAGCCGGGAGCGGGAGAATCTCGCGGCGGCCGTCGACCACTGCGCGTCCCGGGGGCGGGGCGCGCACCCCCGGCTCACGATCGCCCTGGCCCGGCTCCACTTCAGCGAGGAGCGCCCCAGCGCCGCCCGGGCCCTGCTGGACCGGCTGCCCGTGCGGGACACGCCGTACGAGGGTGAGGCGTACGCCCTCGCGTCCCGGGCCGCCAGCCACCAGGCGGACACGGTCGCCGCCCTCCGTCTCGCCGGGCTCGCGGTGGCGGCCGAGCGGCGCCGGGGGAACCCCGCGGGGCTCGCCGACGCGCTGAACGCCCGCGCGGGCGCCCTGCTCAACCGGCAGGACTTCGCCGCCGCCGTCGACGACTTCGCCGAGTGCCTCGCCGTGGTCACCCCCCTCGGCCGCCCCCTCGACGAGGCGTCCTGCCGCCACCATCTGGCCTGGGCGCTGCTGCACACCGGCGCGGCGGCCGAGGCGGACGCGCTGATGCGGCACTGTCTGCCGGTGCTGCGCGACCACCCCGTCTGGCGCAGCACGGTCGCCGCGCTGCACACCGCCGGTGCCGTACGGCTGGCCCTGGACGACGACGCGTCGGCGGGGGAACTGTTCGCGCGGGCGCTGCGGCTGGTGCCGGGGATGAGTTTCCACGCGCTGTATCCGCTGGAGGGTCTGGCGGTCGTCGCGGCGCGGCAGGGGGCGATGAAGCGCTCGCTGCGGCTCTTCGCGGCGGCGGCGAAGGCCCGCGCCCGGCTGGACACCGAGCCGGAGGCCGCCTGGCGGCACCGGATCGAGGGGGCGATGGCCACGGCGGCCGGCGCGCTGCCGCCCTCCGCCCGGGACAGCGCCAGTTCGGCGGGGCGCAGGCTGGACTGGGCCCAGTTGGTGGCGTACGCGCTGGAGGTGCGGCCGGTGGCGGGGTCCAGGAGGGCGGGGCGCGTCCCCGGGGAGCCGGACCCGCCCCGGCGCGGCCCGGGGCTCTCCGGGCCGGCCCCCGGCGCCCGGGGCCCCGACGACGGCCCTGGCCGGCCGCGCCCCCGGAGCCGGGCCGCGGGCACCCGGCCGGGCGGCGCGGGCGAGCCGGGCGCCGTGTCCCGTGCGCCGGGCTCCCGGCGCCCCGGGCGCGGGCCGGGCGGCGCGAATCCGGAGAGCGGCGGTGAGCCGGGGGCCGCGTCCCGGCCGGCGCGGGACACCCGCTCCCCGGCGACCGGGAGGCCCCCGGAAGCGACGGCACCGGACCCGGCGCCCGGACCGGCGAGAGGACCAGCGAGAGGACCGGCGCCCGGACCGGCCAGAGGACCAGCGCCCGGACCGGCGAGAAAACCGGCGCCCGGACCGGCGCCCGGGCCGGCAACCGGACCGGGGACCGAACCGGGGACCGAACCGGCGACCGGCCAGGGGCAGGAACCCGGCGGGCACGGCGCGGCCCCCGGCGCCCCCTGGCCGGAGGCGGTCCGGCCACCACCGTCCGGCCCGCGCCCGGGGGTCGCCCTCACCCCGCTCACCGCCCGCGAGTACACCGTCGCCGGTCTGGTCGCCGAGGGGCTGACCAACCGGGAGGTCGCCGGGCGGCTGGGGGTATCGGCGAGTACCGTCGCCACCCATCTCGACCATGTGCGGGACAAGCTCGGCCTGCGCTCCCGCACCCAGATCGCGCTCTGGGTGGACCGGGCCAGGCCCCGCCCCGCGCAAGGCCCCGGCCCCAGTCCCAGTCCCGGTTCCAGTCCCGGTCCTGGTCCCGGTCCCGGCTCCGGCTCCGGCTCCGGCTCCGGCCCACGGAAGCCGGGCGGAGTTTCGTAACGCGTCCGTACGCGTGCGCGTACGCGTCCGTCCCACCGGTCATCCGGCCGATCCGCTCCCGCGCCCCGGCCGTCAGGCTGGCCGCGCAGTGCACTTCCGGGGCGCCCCGCCCGAGTTCCGGGGGTGTCCTGCCCCGAGACCCGAGGAGATCGCGCACATGCGCCTTGAGCACCCAGCGAACGGCGGGCCCGGCAGTGACGCCGAACCACCGCCGCCGGACTCCAGACGATCCTTCATCCGGGCCGGTTCGGTCACGGTGATGACCGCTGCCGCCCTCGGCGCGGCCGGTGCGGCGGCCACCCCGGCCGCCCCCCGCTCCCTCGTGGAGGAGGCCCGCCGCGCCGGGCGCCCGGCCCCCCTCACCCCCGCCTGCGACGGTCATGAGACCCCGGCGGCGGTGGAGGGCCCGCTCTTCAAGCCGCACTCCCCCGAGCGCACCGATCTGCGCACCCCCGGCACCCGGGGTGTACGGCTGGAGCTGACCGGAACCGTGTACGACACGGCCTGCCGCGCGATTCCCGGCGCGCTCATCGAGTTCTGGCAGTGCGACCAGAACGGCGACTACGACACCACCGGGTTCTCGCTGCGCGGCCACCAGTTCAGCACCGGGAGGGGCGCCTTCACCCTCCGTACCATCGTCCCCCGCGACTACGCGGGCCGCTGGGGCACCCGGGCGCCCCATATCCATACGCGCATCCAGGCTCCGGGCGGCCCCGCGCTGATCACCCAGCTGTACTTCCCGGACAACACCCTGGCGTACGGAAGGGACTTCGCCGTGCTCAACGCCTCCGACCAGCTCATCAACCGGGCCTGCACCATCGCCCTGACGGGTCCGGCGGGCGGCGCCTACCGCGGTGCGTTCGACTTCGTCGTCAAGACCGCCGCGGCGAGGGGGCAGCAGCGATGAGGAGGACGCATCCGCGCTGGCCCGTCCTGGCCGCGGCGCTCACCGCGGGGCTCATCGCGACCAGCGGGGTGATCGCCTCGGAGAGCGCCAGGGACGGTTCGCCGGAACGCCGGGGCGCCGCCCCGGTGCCGGCCGCCGAGCCCGCGTTCTCGGCGGCGGACGGACGGTGGCAGCGGACCGACGTACCGGTGGGGAGGGGGGATCTGACCGCGGTGGCCGCGCTCGACTCGGAGCGGGTATGGGCCGTCGGCTACCGGCTGATCGGCAACTCCGTCGGGCAGCCGGTGGCCCTGCGCTGGGACGGCAGGTCCTGGACGGAGGAGTCCCGGCTGCCCGCCGGCTCCTGGCCCCAGACCCTGGCGGTACGGTCCCCGGACGACATCTGGGCGGCCGGTTCCGGTACGGCCCACTGGAACGGCGCCTCCTGGACCTCCCACGCCCCGGCCGCCGAGCCGGGCGGCGGCCGGGTGGTCCCGGAGGCCCTGGCGACGGGCCCCGACGGCGCGGTGTGGATGGCCGGGCGGGCGGTGCCGGGCTCGGTCAAGAACGGGGTGCCCTCGGTCCAGTCGTGGAACGGCTCGGCATGGGAGCGGCACGCGCTGCCCGATGTGGGTACGGGAGAGCTGACCGCGATCACGGTCATCGCCCCGGACGACGTGTGGGCCGTGGGCACGTCCTTCGCGGACGGGAGCGGGGCGCAGAGCGCGCTGGCGCTGCACTGGGACGGCCGTGCCTGGAAGCGGGTGGAGGCTCCGGCGGCGCCGGTGGGCGAGCACCGCTGGTTCGGCGGGATCAGCGCGGCGGGTCCGGACGGGACGGTGTGGGCGGTCGGCGGGAGGGTGGCCCCGGATGGTTCGGAGCGGCCGTTCACGGCCCGTTGGAACGGCCGGGGCTGGGTGGCGGTGCCCGCTCCGCGGATCGCGGACGGGAGGTTGCGGGCGGTGAGCCGGGACGCGGACGGGACGGTGTGGGCAGCGGGGGGCAAGGGGGCGGTGTCGGTGGTGCTCCGGTGGGATGAGAGGGAGCGGAGGTGGGAGCGGGGGGCTGATCCGGGCGTGGTGATCCGCGGCTTCGCCGCGGTGCCGGGTGCGGACACGCTCTGGACGGTCGGCCTCTCCAACCGAGCCGACCTCACCCCCGCGGCCACCCGCCTCACCGGATAACCCTCCCGCCCCGCCCTTGGTCCTCAACCTCCCCCAGAGCTTCCTCTGGGAGGTGCCCCCAGACAGGCTGCGTCTCTCAGCCCCCCGGGCGGCGCCCGGGCCGGGGCAGGAGGAAAAGCAGGGGCCCGGCCCGTGGGGTGAGCACGGGGCGGGCCCCTGAAAGCACTACCGGTGAATCAGCTCGCCGAGTCCTGCGACTCCTGCGCGCGCTCCCGCATCTTCCGCAGCAGCTCCGCCTTCTGATCCGCGGCAACCTTCCGGTTCGCCTCCGGCGTCGGACCCTGCCCCTGCTGTTCGGCACGCGACAGCTTCTTGCGCTGTCCGCCTACGCCGAGGAGATTATTGCGGCTCTTGGCCATGGGGTTCTCCCATTCGTGGTGAGAAGTGACTGAGGAATCGTCAGATGAGGACGGGGACGGGCCGCCGCTCTCTCACTCGTAGATCTGGAAGAACGAAGAAGACATGCGGGTGACATTACAGCCCCACCGAACCCACCCGCACCCGAATTTCCCCCCGGCACACCCCCCGAACACCGGAAGGACCCCCGGACCGTCCAGGTCCGGGGGTCCTTCAGAACCCGGGTGCGCGCGATCAGCAGCCGAGCAGCCGCGCGCCCAGGTACGCCTGGATCTGGTCCAGCGAGACCCGCTCCTGCGTCATGGTGTCGCGCTCACGCACGGTCACCGCGTTGTCGTCGAGGGTGTCGAAGTCGACCGTCACGCAGAACGGCGTACCGATCTCGTCCTGGCGGCGGTAGCGGCGCCCGATCGCGCCGGCGTCGTCGAACTCGATGTTCCAGTTCTTGCGCAGGTCCGCCGCGAGCCCCTTCGCCTTCGGGGAGAGCTGCGGGTTCCGCGAGAGCGGCAGCACGGCCACCTTCACCGGCGCCAGGCGCGGGTCGAGCCGCATCACGGTGCGCTTCTCCATGACGCCCTTGGCGTTCGGCGCCTCGTCCTCGTTGTACGCGTCGAGCAGGAACGCCAGCATCGCGCGCCCGACACCGGCCGCGGGCTCGATGACGTACGGCGTCCAGCGCTCGCCGGCCTCCTGGTCGAAGTACGACAGGTCGTGGCCGGACGCCTTGGAGTGCGCGGAGAGGTCGTAGTCCGTGCGGTTGGCGACGCCCTCCAGCTCACCCCACTCGTTGCCGCCGAACTGGAAGCGGTACTCGATGTCGGCGGTGCGCTTGGAGTAGTGGGAGAGCTTCTCCTTCGGGTGCTCGAACCACCGCATGTTCTCCTCGCGCATACCGAGGTCGCGGTACCAGTTCCAGCGCTGCTCCATCCAGTACTCCTGCCACTCCTCGTCCTCGCCCGGCTTGACGAAGAATTCCATCTCCATCTGCTCGAACTCACGGGTGCGGAAGATGAAGTTGCCGGGCGTGATCTCGTTGCGGAACGACTTGCCCATCTGGGCGATGCCGAACGGCGGCTTCTTGCGCGAGGTCTGCTGCACCTGGCCGAAGTTGGTGAAGATGCCCTGGGCGGTCTCGGGGCGCAGATAGGCGACCGAGCCGGAGTCCTGGGTGGGGCCGAGGTGGGTGGAGAGCAGGCCGGAGAACTGCTTCGGGTCCGTGAAGGTGCCCTTGTTGCCGCAGTTGGGGCAGTTGAGGTCGGCGAGGCCGTTCTCGGGGCCGCGGCCGTTGTGCTTCTCCTCGTACGCCTCGATGAGGTGGTCGGCGCGGTAGCGCTTGTGACAGGAGGTGCACTCGGTGAGCGGGTCGGAGAAGGTCGCGACGTGACCGGAGGCCTCCCAGACCTCGCTGGCCAGGATCACCGACGAGTCGATGCCGACGACGTCCTCGCGGGAGGTGACCATGTAGCGCCACCACTGGCGCTTGAGGTTCTCCTTCAGCTCGACGCCCAGCGGTCCGTAGTCCCAGGCGGCGCGCTGACCGCCGTAGATCTCACTGCACGGGTAAACAAAGCCACGGCGCTTGCTGAGGCTGACGATGGTGTCGATCTTGTCGGCGGCCACGGTGCTCTCTTCATAGATGACGACGACGGACGGCGAACGCTCAGATTACCGGCGTGCGCACCCCTGGGATCAAATCGGTTGGCAGGTGAACCGGAATCGGGACGCGCGGCCCGCCCCCGGAGCCCGTCCGCACGGGCCCCCGATCACCCTCCGACCGAGCGTGAACCATCTCCGGACCGACTTTGTTGACAATCGTTTCCACTTTTGTTGAAAATGACTGTCATGAACGTACGCCGCCTCATACGCACCACCGCCACCGCCGGAGCCCTCGCCCTCGGCCTGACGGCGGTCTCCGCCTGCGCCTCCACGGACTCCGGAGACGGCAAGGAGGACGGGAAGCTCAAGGTGACGGCGTCGTTCTACCCCATGCAGTTCCTCGCCGAGCGGGTCGGCGGCGATCATGTCTCGGTCTCCACCCTGACCAAGCCGGGTGTCGAGCCGCACGATCTCGAACTGAAGCCCCGGCAGACCGCCGAGCTGGGCGAATCCGGCTACATCCTCTACCTCAAGGGCCTCCAGCCCGCCGTGGACAAGGCCATCGAGCAGTCCGGTGTGAAGCACCGCACCGACGCCGCGACCCTCACCGCGCTGGAGACCCACGGGAGCGACCACGCCCACGAGGGCGAGGAGGGCCACGACCACGCCCACGGCGGCGAGGAGGAGGGCCACCAGGACCACGGGAGCCACGAGGGCCACGATCACAGCACCGAGGCCGGCGGCGACCCCCACATCTGGCTGGACCCGGTGAAGTACGCCGAGGTCGCCAAGGGGGTCGGCAAGGCCCTCGCCAAGGCCGACCCGGCCAACGCCAAGGCGTACGAGAAGAACGCGGACACCCTGGTCGGCGAGCTGACCGCGCTGGACACCGCGTACCAGCGGGGCCTGGGCAAGGCGGCCGGGAAGACCTTCATCACCACCCACACCTCCTTCGGCTACCTCGCCGAGCGGTACGGCCTCGACCAGGAGGGCATCACCGGCATCAGCCCCGACGCCGAGCCGAGCCCCGCCCGGATCAAGGAGCTCCAGTCCATCGCGGAGAAGGAGAAGGTCACCACGGTCTTCTTCGACAGCCTCGCCAGCGACCGGGCCGCGAAGACCCTCGCCGCCGACACCGGGCTGAGGACCGATGTCCTCGACCCCCTGGAGGGGATCACGGACAAGTCCAGGGGCGACGACTACATCGAGGTGATGGAGTCCAATCTCACGGCCCTGAAGAAGGCCCTGGGCGCCGCGTGAGCAGCATGACCCTGACGAGCGGCACGAGCCGCACGAGCCCCGGCCATCGCATCAGCCGCATCAGCCGCATCAGCCGCACGACACCAGCCGAACGGAGTCCACGATGAGCGAGCCCGCCATAGCGCGGCCCGAGACGGCCCCTGTCATAGCGGTGCGCGGCGCCCGCGCCACGCTGGGCTCGCGCCCGGTGCTGCGCGGCATCGATCTGACCGTGCGGCGCGGCGAGGTGGTCGCCCTGCTGGGCGCCAACGGCTCCGGCAAGTCCACGGCCGTACGCTCCGTGATCGGCCAGATCCCCCTCACCGGCGGCGGCATCGAGCTGTTCGGCACCGAGCTGCGCCGCTTCCGCCAGTGGTCGCGGGTCGGCTATGTCCCGCAGCGCACCACCGCCGCCAGCGGGGTCCCCGCGACCGTGCGCGAGGTCGTCTCATCGGGCCGGCTCTCCCGGACCCGGCTGGGGCTGCCCGGGCGCGCGGACCGGGCGGCCGTGGACCGCGCCATCGGGCTGGTGGGCCTCGCCGACCGCGCGAAGGACTCCGTGGGCGCGCTCTCCGGCGGCCAGCACCAGCGGGTGCTGATCGCCCGCGCGCTGGCCTCCGAACCCGAACTGCTGATCATGGACGAGCCGATGGCCGGGGTGGACCTGGCCAGCCAGGGCATCCTGGCCGAAACGCTCCGTGACCAGGTCGCGGCCGGTACGACGGTGCTGCTCGTCCTCCACGAGCTGGGCGCGATCGAGCCGCTGATCGATCGCGCGGTGGTGCTGCGCGACGGCTGCGTGGTCCACGACGGGCCGCCGCCGGAGGCCGTCGGCCAGCACGCGCTGCCCGGCCACGACCATGTACATCCGCACGCGGCCGGTGAGCCGCTCCGCACGGGACTGCTGACCTGACATGGAAATCCTTGAGACCGCCTTCATGCAGCGGGCGCTGATCGCGGCCCTGCTGGTCGGCATCACCGCACCCGCCATCGGCATCTATCTGGTGCAGCGCCGGCAGGCGCTGATGGGCGACGGCATCGGCCATGTCGCGATGACCGGTGTCGGTCTCGGCTTTCTGCTCTCCACCAACCCGATCTGGATGGCGACCCTCGTCTCCGTCGTCGGCGCGGTGACCATGGAGCTGATCAGGGCGTACGGGCGCACGCGCGGCGACATCGCGCTGGCGATGCTCTTCTACGGCGGCATGGCCGGCGGTGTGCTGCTGATCAATGTCTCGGACACCGGCTCCACCGGCGATCTCGGCTCCTTCCTCTTCGGCTCGCTCTCCACGGTCTCCGACAGCGATCTCATCGCCATCGGGGCGCTCGCCGCCTTCGTGGTGCTGGTCTCGGTGGGGCTGCGCCGGCAGCTCTTCGCGGTCAGCCAGGACGAGGAGTTCGCCCGGGTCACCGGACTGCCGGTGCGGGCGCTGAATCTGCTGATCGCGGTCACGGCGGCGGTCACCGTCTCGGTCGCGATGCGGGTGGTGGGGCTGCTGCTGGTGAGCGCGCTGATGGTGGTCCCGGTGGCGGCGGCCCAGCAGCTGACCCGGTCCTTCCGGGCGACCTTCGTGGTGTCGGTGGCGATCGGCGTGGCCGTGACCCTGGCGGGCACCACCACCTCGTACTACCAGGACGTGCCCCCGGGCGCGACGATCGTGCTGCTCGCCATCGGTGTCTTCATCGCGCTGACCGCGCTGGCCACCCCGCTCGCCCGGCGCCGCGCGCGGCGCTCCGAGGCGCCGGCCTCCGGCCCCGACGGCGGGGAGCCGGGCTGCCCCGCCGGGGCCCCGGGCGCGCGCCGCTCGGGCGACGACGTCAGGGTCTGACGCCGGGCCTGGCAGAATTGGCCCCGACAGCATGACGGGGCGAAGCGAGGAGGCACCTGTGGTGACGGCGCCAAGCGGCGGAAACACCGCCCCTGTACGAGGCCGGTCGACCCGGCAGCGTGCCGCGGTCGCGGCGGCGCTGGACGAGGTGGACGAGTTCCGCAGCGCACAGGAGCTGCACGACATGCTCAAGCACCGGGGCGACTCGGTGGGGCTGACCACGGTCTACCGCACCCTCCAGTCCCTCGCGGACGCGGGCGAGGTGGATGTGCTGCGCACCAGCGAGGGGGAGTCGGTCTACCGCCGGTGCTCCACCGACGACCACCACCACCACCTGGTGTGCCGGATCTGCGGCAAGGCCGTGGAGGTGGAGGGCCCGGCGGTGGAGCAGTGGGCGGAGACGGTCGCGGCCCAGCACGGCTTCGTGAATGTCGCCCACACCGTGGAGATCTTCGGCACCTGCGCGGAGTGCGCCAGCGCCTGAGACCCCGGGCCCCGGGGGTCCCCTCGGGGCCCCGGGGGCCTCACACCCGCCGGACGCACCGGTCCAGCAGAGCCCGCAGACGGTCCGCGTCGGCGGGCTCCGCCAGACCCCGCTTGGGCAGCACACCGAGCGCGGCGGAGGTCCGGTCGGGGCTCAGCAGGACGAAGTGCTCCTCGGTCTCCCGGTAGCGGTCGAGCGTGCTCCAGCCGAAGGACTGCGAGAAGTCGGGCGAGGTGATGTGCACCCCGGCGCTGTCGACGACGGCCCGCAGCTCCCCGTACCGCTGGAACAGCCTGTACGCCTGCCGGGCCTGTGTCCGGGGGCTCAGCGCCGTCATCACCAGCAGAAAGCAGCTCAGGCCGACCAGCCCGGCCGCGAACGGGTCGAGCACCTTGCCCACGGCCTCCGCCCGCAGCCAGGCGGTGACCAGGCCGAAGACGGCGACGGACGACCAGATGACCAGTTGCAGCCGCCCGGCCGGGGTCCGCGCCAGCCGCACCCGCAGCGCGGACTCCAGGTCCCGCACGGTCGTCGTGTAGCGCAGTTCCACGGTCTCCGGGCCGGCCGCCGTCGGCAGCTCAGGCACCGTTCGGCCCCTGCACCTCGTTGGGGATCGCGCCGCCGAAGCGGCGGTCGCGCTGGGCGTACTCCAGACAGGCCCGCCACAGGTCGCGGCGGTCGAAGTCGGGCCACAGCACGTCCTGGTAGACCATCTCGGCGTAGGCGCTCTGCCAGATCAGATAGTTGGAGACGCGCTGCTCGCCGCTGGGCCGCAGGAAGAGGTCCACATCGGGCATGTCGGGGTAGTACATGTGCTTCTGGAAGGTCTTCTCATTGACCTTCGACGGGTCGAGCCTCCCCGCCGCGACCTCCTCCGCGATCCGCCGTGCCGCGTCGGCGATCTCGGCCCGGCCGCCGTAGTTGACGCAGAAGTAGAGCGTCATGGCGTCGTTGCCGACGGTCTGCTCCTGGGCGACCTGGAGCTCCTGGACGACCGACTTCCACATCTTGGGCATCCGGCCGACCCAGCGGATGCGGATGCCGAGGTCGTTCATCTCGTCGCGGCGGCGGCGGATGACGTCCCGGTTGAAGTTCATGAGGAAGCGCACCTCGTCGGGCGAGCGCTTCCAGTTCTCGGTGGAGAAGGCGTACAGGGAGAGGTTCTTGACACCGATCTCCAGACAGCCCTTGAGCACATCGAGCACGACGCCCTCGCCGACCTTGTGCCCCTCGGTGCGCGGCAGCCCCCGGCCCTTGGCCCAGCGGCCGTTGCCGTCCATGACACAGGCGATGTGGTGCGGGACCAGCTCACCGGGGATCTTCGGCGGGCGCTCGCCGGAGGGGTGCGGTTCGGGGACCTTGTACTCGCGGCGGGACCGGCCCAGAATTCCGCGTCGTGCCATGCGGCTCACTTCTCCTCGCTTGTGGGGTCACTTCTCGACGTACCGGAGCGAGCGCAGGCCGCGCTCCATGTGCCAGTGCAGATAGGCGGAGACCAGTCCGCTGCCCTCTCTGACATGGCGGGCCTCGCAGGCGTCCGCCGTGGGCCAGTCGCCGGTCAGCAGCGCGCTGAGCAGGGTGATGGCCTCGGATGACGGTACGACACTGCCCGGCACCCGGCAGTCACCGCATATGACGCCCCCGGCGGCGACGGAGAAGAAGCGGTTGGGTCCCCCGAGGCCGCACTTGGCGCAGTCGTCGAAGCTGGGCGCGTACCCGTTGACGGCGAGGGAGCGCAGCAGGAAGGCGTCGAGGACGAGGTGGGGCGCGTGCTCGCCCCGGGCGAGGGTGCGCAGCGCGCCGACGAGGAGCAGGTACTGCTGGACGGCGGGCTCGCCCTCGTGGTCGGTGAACCGCTCGGCGGTCTCCAGCATGGCGGTGCCGGCGGTGTAGCGGGCGTAGTCGGTGACGATGCCGCCACCGTACGGAGCGATGGTCTCGCTCTGGGTGCAGAGCGGGAGGCCGCGCCCGATCAGCTCGGCCCCGCGCGCGAAGAACTGCACATCGACATGGGAGAACGGCTCCAGCCGCGCCCCGAACTTCGATTTGGTCCGCCGCACCCCGCGCGCGACGGCCCGGACGCGGCCGTGCCCGCGCGTGAGCAGGGTGATGATGCGGTCGGCCTCCCCCAGCTTCTGGGTGCGCAGCACGACACCGTCGTCACGGAACAGGCTCATGGCCCCATTGTCCCGTACGGACGAGTGCCCTCCGCACGGGAGGGGCCCCTGGGGTCACGGACTCAGCCGGCGCCGGCGAACCGGTCGAGCGCCCGGAGGATGTGGTCGAGCGTGGCCTCCGAACCGAGGTGTCCGGCGTCCTCGACGACGATCAGCTCGGCGTCCGGCCAGGCCCGGGCCAGCTCCCAGGCGGTGCCGGGCGGGCCCGCCATGTCGAGCCGCCCGTGGATCAGCACCCCGGGGATGCCGGCGAGCCGCCCGGCGTCGCGGATCAGCGCGCCCTCCTCCAGCCAGGCGCCATGGGAGAAGTAGTGGGCGCAGATCCGGACGAAGGCGAGCCTGGCGGCGTCGGCGCGATCGCCGTACGGGGCGGAGGCGCCCCGGTGCTCGATGAGGAGGACCGCGTCCTCCCAGTCGCACCAGTCGGCGGTGGCCTTCGCCCGGACGGCGGGGTCGGGGTGCTCGGTCAGCCGGGCGTACGCGGCCACGATGTCCCCGTCGCGCGCCGTCCCGGGCGCCCCGGCGAGGAAGCGTTCCCACGCCTCGGGGAAGAAGCGCGCCGCGCCCCGGTAGAGCCACTCGGTCTCGGAGCGCCGGGTGGTGGTGACGGCCGGGATGACGATCTCCGAGACCCGCCCGGGGTGCGTCTCGGCGTAGGCCAGGATCAGGGTCGACCCCCAGGACCCCCCGTAGAGCAGCCACCGCTCGATCCCGAGCCGCTCGCGCAGCCGCTCCATGTCCGCGATCAGATGGGGTGTGGTGTTGTGCCGCATATCGGTGGCGGGGTCGCTCGCGTGCGGAGTGCTGCGCCCGCACCCGCGCTGGTCGAAGAGGACGATCCGGTACTTCGCCGGATCGAACAGCCTCCGCATACCGGCCCGGCACCCGGACCCGGGCCCGCCGTGCACGACGAGCGCGGGCTTGCCCTCGGGGTTGCCGCAGACCTCCCAGTAGACGTGGTTGCCGTCGCCGACATCGAGCATGCCCTGGAGATGGGGCTCGATGTGGGGGTGCGTCTCGGTCATGAGGCGTACCGGGGAGGGGTGTTGGGGGTGGCGGTGGTGCCGGCGGGTGTCATGGGCCCATCATGGCCGACCGGACGCACCCGGGCAGGCGGATTTCCGGAGAGGGAATCACCCTCTCCGGACCGTGGACTCCCCCAGGGAACGCCGGAATGGCCCGGCGCTTCCCGGGGAATACCCGTCCACCTTTCGGCGCGGATCACTTGCTCACACGACGAGTACGTCAATATGAAGAACTCGGTGGATTGATCGGGGGGTCAGAGCACCTCGCCCCGGCTGCGGGCATTCGCATAAGCGTTCACCGCGCTGATCCTTTCGGTGGGAGTGGCGATCCGTACGGCCTCCGGCTCGCAATCCCATTCCAGCCCGCCGCCAAGCGGCCTGAGCTGCACATAAGGCCCTTCCGTGTCCATGACCACCCCCACCCGGCCGGTATGGGTGTCGACGGCGTACGCGCCGATGGCCACGGCGGACACCGCGTTCACCGGTCGGCTCCGCTTTCGTCCCTCCGCAGGGCGGACGTGAGCCTGCGCACCACATCGATGGAGGCCCGCCCCAGCTCAACCAGGGGGCAGGGAGCCTCCCGGGCATAGGACGAGGCTTCGACGCACAGGGACGGGAGAGTGATTCCGCTTCGTTCCAGGGCGCCGCGCAATTCCGCCACGGCGTCTTCCGCGTCGGTCATGCATTCCCGTGCGTGGCGCATTTCCCTGCCTGACATGGCACACCTTCTTCCGGCCGGGCCGATTTCACACTTCGTATTGCGACAGTGACAGCGGGGCCGCTACCTTCGCCAGAGGCCGGCGCTCTACAACGCGTCGGCTGCGGAAGGGAGTTACGCCATGGCCAAAGGTCAACAACAGGCCGCGTGGGAGTTCTTCGGTACGGAGCTGAAACGGCGCCGGGAGGACGCGGGCCTGACGCAGGCGGAGGTGGGGATGGCGGTGTTTGTATCCGGGGGATACATCGGCCAGTTCGAACAGGCGATCAGGAAGCCGCAGCTGGATGTGGCGATGCGGCTCGATGATTTACTACAAACCGGAGGTCTTTTCGAGCGGCTGTGGAGGAAGTTGATCGACAGCTCGCCGCATGCGAGTTACTTCACGGCAGCGGCGGAGCTGGAGGCGCTGGCAACCCACATCTCCGAGTGGGAGCCGGGCTTGGTGCCGGGCCTGATGCAGACCGCCGAGCACATCCGCGCGATGATCCTCGCGGACCACCCCTTCGCACCGGAGGAGGAGATCGAGTCCAAGGTAGCCCTGCGCATGGAACGGGCGGAACTGCTCCAAGGCCCGTCCAACCCCGAGTACTGGGCGATCCTGCATGAGGGCACACTCCGCCTCCCGGTCGGCGGGCCCGACGCCATGGCACGGCAGCTCGACCACCTCGCGGACCTCATGGGCAGCCGCAGGGCGGTGATACAGGTCATCCCGTTCAGCGCCGGGGCCTACCCGATGATGGCCATGAATCTCCGGCTCATGGAGTTCGAGGACACACCGCCAACGGTCTATACAGAGGCGGTGTATTCGGGGAATCTGCTGGACGATCCGGCTGTGGTGAAGCGCGCACAGCGGGCATACGATCTGCTCAGGGCCGCCGCTCTGTCCCCTGAGGCGTCCCTCGCCCTGATCGAGTCGGTAGCAGAGGACCACAGACGATGCGCGAGTACGACCTGAGCACTGCTCGTTGGCGTAAGAGCAGCTTCAGCGACGCAAACAACGGCAACTGCGTCGAGGTGGGATACGACTTCCCCGGCGCGGAAGCCTGGCGCAAGAGCACCTACAGCGACACCAACAACGGCAACTGCGTCGAGGTGCTCGACGACATCCCCGGAGTCGTCCCCGTCCGCGACAGCAAAACCCCGTCCGGCCCTGTCCTCGTCATCCCCGCCCCCGCCTGGCAGAGCTTCATCACCCACGTGCGGGCCTGACCACCACCACCCACACGGGCCCGACTCCGTCGAGTCGGGCCCGTCCCTTTCACGTACCGTCGATCCGCTCCTGGACCTCCGGCGACAGGCTCTTCTCGGAGCCGGCGGAGGTGAACTCCTCGCGGAGGAGGCGGGCCAGGGTGATCAGTTGGGGGGTGGTGCGGTCCGTGCGCCAGATCAGGGCCAGTTGGGAGGACTCCTCCAGCCCCTCCACCGGGACGTACCGCACATCGCCCCGGACCGCGCGGTCCGCCAGCGGGCGGCAGACCAGCATCGAGTGGGCACCGGAGGCGACCAGGGCCAGGCCCTCCTGGACCGTGGTGATGCCGGCGGTGGAGCGGATGGGGGTGCCCTCGGGGGTGGTGCGGGGGACGCGGGCGGTCATCCAGTAGTCGGGGGCGTCGCCGACCGGGTGGACGAGGTCCAGGGCGGCCAGGGTCTCGACGGGGACGCGGGCGGCCGCTGCCAGGGGGTGGGAGGCGGCGACGGCCAGCAGGCGGTCCTGGGGCGGGAAGCGGTAGCCGGTGGTGAGGGCGGGCTCGTCGACGGGGAGTTCGACCACGGCCGCGTCGATACGGCCGTCCAGCACCCCCGAGAAGGGCGAGCCGAGCGGGATCTCGCTCAGCGCCATCGTGACCTCGTGGTCCGCGCGGAGCCGCCGGAACGCCTCGGTGATCTCCTCGTAGACGCTGCCGTGGAAGCCGATGCTCAGCCGGCTCAGGGTGCCGCTGCCCGCGCGCTCCCGGGCCCGGCCGATCACCGTGGACAGGGACTCGTACGCCGGGCGCACCTCGTCGACGAACTGCGCGCCGAAGCGGCTGAGCGCCACCCGCCGGCTGGTGCGGTCCACGAGACGCACCCCCACATGGCGCTCCAGGGCGGTGATGAGCTGGCTCACCCGGCTCTGGGAGAGGCCGAGGCGCTCGGCCGTCCGGCCGAAGTGCAGCTCGTCGGAGAGGACGAGCAGACACTCGATCTGCTGGATGTGCACCTGGTTCATCGCGGCCTTCCCGGCGCTGCGGATCGATTACCTCAGCTCATCGAACCGTGAGCGGATCGCCGTTGTTCCCGCCCCGGCCCGCTGGTTGTTTGGGGGCATGGTTTCGCACACGACCCCACCGAAGACCGGCACCGATCCGGCCCGCACCACACCGTGGCAGTGGGTGACGGTCGTGGTGCTGGCGCTCAGCACCTTTGTGATCGTCACCTCCGAGATGCTGCCGGTGGGGGTGCTGACCCCGATGGCCGACGGCCTGGGCACATCGACCGGCGCCGCCGGGTCCAGCCTGACCATCACCGGTCTGGCGACCGCCGTCACCGCCCCGGCGGTGCCGCGGCTGCTGGGGGCGTTCGACCGGCGGGCGGTGCTCGCCGTGGCGATGGTGGTGGTGGCCGCGGGCAACGCGCTGACGGTCCTGGCGGACGGCTTCGCCCTGCTGGTGGTCGCGCGGATCGTGCTGGGGGCCGGGATGGGGGCGGTGTGGGGGCTGGCGTCCGCTGTCGCGGGGCGGCTCGTGGCGCCGCGCGGGGCGGCGCTGGCGGTCTCGGCCGTTGTGAGCGGGGTGGCGGCGGCCTCGGTCGTCGGGGTGCCGCTGGGCACCCTGGTCAGCAACGCCTTCGGGTGGCGCGCCGGGTTCACCGCCCTCTCCGCCGCCGCGCTGCTCCTCGCCGCCGCGCTGGCGCTGGCGCTCCCCCCGCTCCCCCGGCCGGCCGCCCCGGCGGACGGCCCGGACGCCGGGGCCGCCCGGGAGCCGCTGTCGCGGATCGCGCCGGTGACCACCGGCCTGGTGCTGATCCTCCTCCTGGTGACGGCGCACTTCGCCGCGTACACCTATGTGCGGCCGATGCTGGAGGAGCGCACCGGGCTGGCCCCGGGGCCGATCGCCCTGGTCCTGCTGGTCTACGGCGTCTTCGGACTGATCGGCAACTTCGCCACCGGGGCCCTGGCGGCCCGCCGCGCCCGGTCCACGGTGCTGGGCCTGGCGGCGGGCATCACGGCGGCCGTCGCCCTGCTCGCGCTCTTCAGCCCGCTGACCGTGCCCACCGTCGTCTCCATGGCCCTGTGGGGTCTGGCGTACGGCGGGATGTCGGTGGGCGGCCAGCTCTGGATGTCCCAGTCGGCGCCGCACCGGATCGAGCAGGTGACCGGGGTGTACGTGGGGGTCTTCACCGGCTCCATCGCCCTGGGGGCGTTCCTCGGCGGGGCCGTCGTGGAGACGGGCGGGATCACCGTGCTGCTCTGGGGCGCCGCCGGGCTCGCGGCCGTGGCCCTCGCCGCGGGACTGGCCGGCCAGGGGCCCCGGCCCCGGCACTCGTCCCCGTAGCGGGACCGCCGGAGGCGTGCACCGGACCCAGGAGTCGTCCGTCTCGATGCTGATGCGGCGCCGTGACGCCCGGGTGGATGTCACCTGCGACCCGGAGGAACCGACCCGGGTGCGCGGCGGACGGGCCGTGGGACACCTGGCGGCGGGGGTCGTCCTCGGGCTCCTGGGGCTGGGCGGGGTACTGCCGTCGGTGGCCGTGTTCGTGAGCGTCACGGTCGGGGCGCTGCTGCCCGGCTGAGGGGCCCGGCCCCCGCCGGAGGGCGATGCCCGCTGCCCGCCAACACCCGCCTCACACCCCGCAGTTGCGTTGCCCTTGTCACACCCTCCCCGCTCAACCTCTGCGCGCGTCACACCGTCCCCCCGTGCGTAGACGGACTGGACGAGGAGGACAGCGCATGCGCAGAACGCTCACGGGGATGGTGTCCCTGGCCGTGCTGATGGGCACGGTGACGGCGGCCGGGGCCACCGCCGCCGAGATACCGGAGCGGGCGGCGGGGCAGGAGAGCCGGGCGGCGGATCTCAGGGACCGGCTGCTGGCGATCCCGGGGATGACCGTCATCAGCGAGGAACAGGTGGGGAAGCACCGGTACTTCGAGCTGGGCTACGAGCAGCCCGTCGACCACCGGAACCCCTCCAAGGGCACCTTCCAGCAGCGCCTCACCCTGCTGCACAAGGACGTGAACCGGCCCACCGTCTTCCACACCTCGGGCTACTTCCTGTGGGGCAGCCCGGAGCGGTCCGAGCCGGCGCGGATCATCGACGGCAACGAAGTGAACATGGAGCACCGCTTCTTCCCGCCGTCGCGGCCCTCGCCCGCCGACTGGTCGAAGCTGACGATCAAGCAGGCGGCGGACGACCAGCACCGGCTGTTCACCGCGCTCAAGTCGGTCTACACCAAGAAGTGGATCTCCACGGGCGCCTCCAAGGGCGGGATGACCGCGACCTACTACGAGCGCTTCCACCCGAACGACATGGACGGCGTGGTCGCCTATGTGGCGCCCAACGACGTCCACAACAAGCAGGACACGGCGTACGACCGCTTCTTCCGGAAGGTCGGCACCGAGAAGTGCCGCGGCCTTCTCGCGGGGATGCAGCGGGAGGGGCTGATCCGGCGGGCCGCGCTGGAGAAGCGGTACGAGAGGGAGGCGGCCGAGGCCGGGGAGACCTTCACCGCGTTCGGCGGCGGCGCCAAGCAGGCGTACGAGAGCGGGATCGTGGGCATGGACTGGGGGTTCTGGCAGTACGCCGGGATCGACCTGTGCGACTACATCCCCGCCAAGCCCGCGAAGCTGTCATCCGACCAGCTCTACGACGCGCTGAACGAGCTGGGCGGCATCGGCGGGGGCGACTCCTCCCTTCAGGACTTCGTGCCGTACTACTACCAGGCCGGGACCGAGCTGGGGTCGCCCTCGCTGAAGACCCCGCCGCATCTGCGGGGGCTGGTGCGCTACCCCGAGATGGGGCCGCGCGACTTCGTGCCCAAGAGCATTCCGATGACCTTCAAGCCGAAGGCGATGGCCGATGTGGACCGCTTCGTGCGGGACAGCGCGCGGCGGATGCTCTTCGTCAACGGCGAGTACGACCCGTGGGCGGCGGAGCCGTTCCGGCTGGGCCGGGGCGCGAAGGACAGCTATGTCATGACCGCGCCCAAGGCCAGTCATATGGCCGATATCAGCATGCTGGGGGCCAAGGACAGGGCGCTCGCCACCGCGAAGATCCAGGAGTGGGCCGGGGTGGCCACGGCGGCCGTGCGGAAGGAGCCGTCGCGGGCCGAACCCCTGGCGGCGTACAGCGCTCAGCTCGACCGGAAGGACACCCGGAAGGAGCGGTCACTGCGGCCGTGACCGGCTGAGAGGGGTGGGGGCGGGCACGGGCCGCGCCCCCACCCCGGGCCCGGAGAGCACCTGAAGAGCCCCGGGAGGTCTCGCGCGGATCAGGGCGAGGGGGTACGGGCCGCCGAGAGCAGCCGGTCGGTCTCGGCGGGCCGGAGCCGCAGGGCCGCCCCCACCGTCGCCAGGACCTCGCGCTCGGCGGGGCTGTAGGGCGCGTCCGCGAGGGCGATCCGGGCCCCCTGGAGCAGGATCGACTCCCGGCCCGCCGACGCCAGATGCGGCGCCAGCGGCTCCAGCGCCTCGTGCAGCTCGATCGCGAGGGCGGCGCCGTAGGGGCCGACATCGGCGACGAAGCGGCCGGTGTCGGCCGCGAGCGCCTCGATCAGCCCGGTGAGCTGGTCCTCGGTGCAGTCGTGCAGGCCGGCCGCGCGGACGGTGGCGACCGCCGTCTCCCGCACCTGGCGCGAGGAGGTGCCGCCGGAGGCGAGCACCGCGAGGGTGACCGTGTGCACGGCGTCCCGGAGCATCGCCGAGAAACGGGCGGTGGTGGGGTGGTCCAGCGCGTCCATGCCGAAGTGGCCGTGGCACGCGGCGCACTCGACCACCGGTCCGGCGTCCCCGCGCGGCAGCAGCGGAACACCGAGCAGGGTGAAACGGCGGCGGCCCGTGCGGCGGCGGTAGTTCCGGTCGCCTCCGCAGTCGGGGCAGAAGAACTCCCCGTCCCCTACCGTGTTCCACGAGGTATGAATGCCACAGACCAGCAGCTTTCGGCCAAACAATCCCCGGTCTGCGCGCACCGCGCACCTCCGTAACGCTCCGGCAACTTTCCCGCGTTGACGTGATGTTAGCCACACCGCAACCGTGCCGTCAGCACCCGGGCGGCAGTACGCCGACACATGGCCGATTCCCCGCCCTGCGATCCGCACACGAAACCCCGCGAACCGCCCGGCTCGCGGGGCCGTGTCCACCAGGAAAGTCCGGGGAGGGACCCGCTCCCGCGCGATGTCCGGGGACAGCCGTGCCCCCGGCACATCCATCGGGGAATGTGCCCGGGGCACGGCGCAAACAGAACCCGGTTCAGCGACTGGCGCGGTTGACGGCGGAGACAACCGCCTTGAGCGACGCGCGGGTGGTGTTGGCGTCGATGCCGATGCCCCACAGGACCTTGCCGTCGATGGCGCACTCGATGTAGGAGGCGGCCTGGGCCGACGCGCCCTCACTCATGGTGTGCTCGGTGTAGTCCAGCAGCCGGGCGTCCACACCCACCGCGTTCAGCGCGGCGAAGAACGCGGAGATCGGTCCGTTGCCCGACCCGGACAGCACGGTCTCCGCCCCGTCCACCACCGCCTCGACGGTCAGGGTGTCGATGCCGTCGGTGTCGGTGGTCGACTGGCCCGAGCGGAGCTGGACCCGGCCCCACGGGTTGTCCGGGTTGGGCAGGTACTCGTCCTGGAAGACCGACCAGATCGCCGCCGGGGTGACCTCGCCGCCCTCGGTGTCGGTCTTGTGCTGGATGATCCGCGAGAACTCGATCTGCATCCGGCGCGGCAGGTCCAGCTTGTGGTCGTTCTTCAGGACGTAGGCGATTCCGCCCTTGCCGGACTGGGAGTTGACCCGGATGACCGCCTCGTAGGAGCGGCCCACGTCCTTGGGGTCGATCGGCAGGTAGGGGACGTTCCATTCGAGGTCGTCGACGGACTTCCCGGCCGCCGCCGCCTCGCTCTCCATCGCGTCGAAGCCCTTCTTGATGGCGTCCTGGTGGGAGCCGGAGAAGGCCGTGTAGACCAGATCGCCCGCGTAGGGATGGCGCGGGTGGACCTCCATCTGGTTGCAGTACTCACTGGTGCGGCGGATCTCGTCGATCTGCGAGAAGTCGATCTGCGGGTCCACGCCCTGGGAGAACAGGTTCATGCCCAGCGTCACCAGGTCGACATTGCCCGTGCGCTCGCCCTGCCCGAACAGGCACCCCTCGATCCGGTCCGCGCCCGCCATCAGCGCCAGCTCGGCCGCCGCCACCGCCGTGCCCCGGTCGTTGTGCGGGTGGACGGAGAGGCAGACGTACTCCCGGCGGGAGAGGTTCCGGCTCATCCACTCGAACCGGTCCGCGTGCGTGGAGGGCGTCGAGCGCTCCACGGTCGCCGGCAGATTCAGGATGATCTCCCGGCCCGCCTCCGGCTGCCATACGTCCATCACGCCCTCGCAGACCTCCAGGGCGAAGTCCAGCTCGGTGTCGGTGAAGATCTCGGGGCTGTACTGGTAGCCGAAGACCGTCTCCGGGCCGAGGATCTTCTCCGCGTACTCCACCACCAGCCGGGTGCCGTCCACGGCGATCTGCCGCACCTGCTCGCGCGACCCCCGGAAGACGACCCGGCGGAAGGTGGGCGCGGTGGCGTTGTACAGGTGCACGGTGGCGCGGTGGGCGCCGCGCAGCGACTCCACCGTCCGCTCGATCAGCTCCTCGCGCGCCTGGGTCAGCACCGAGATCGTCACGTCCTCGGGGATCGCGCCGTCCTCGATGATCGAGCGGACGAACGCGAAGTCCGTCTCGCCGGAGGAGGGGAAGCCGACCTCGATCTCCTTGTAGCCCATCCGGACCAGCAGATCGAACATCTCCCGCTTGCGGGCGGGGGACATCGGGTCGATCAGGGCCTGGTTGCCGTCCCGCAGATCCGTGGACAGCCAGCGCGGGGCGGCCGTGATCCGGTTCTCCGGCCAGGTGCGGTCCGGGATGTCGACGGCCTCGTACCCGCCGTACTTGTGCACCGGCATGCCGGACGGCTTCTGGGTGTGCGTCGCGTTGGTGATCGGCGTCGGGCGGCCGACGGAATTCTCGGACATCTGCGCAGGGCTCCTCGGGGGTCCAGAAGTGTGGACGGCCGACGATTTCGAAGCAGCACCAGATCCCGCGGGGAGGGAGTCGGCCTACGACTACAGGCCCTCGCCGCGGCAGCTAAGGAGAAGCAGCCCGAAACGCATGATGCGCGGAAGCGTAACCGAGAAATCGGGGATGCACCGCTCCGTATCAGTATGCGGGATGTCCGTGTTCCGGCTGTGCGGGATACTTCACTCCATTTCACTAATCATCGTCGCAACTAGTGACAGTGGAGTAACTCAGTGCCACATTGCCGGACATGGCAGACACGCACGCAGTTTCCCACCCACGCCACCCCGTCTTCTGCACGATCATCCCGCCGCACCTCCTGGACACCCTGGCCCGGAGCGCGGACGAGCTGCTCGCGGCGGTCGCGCAGCGCACTCTGGAGCTGGACGCCGCCAACCGCACCCGGCGCCGGATCACCACGGTCCGGGGGCTGACCGGCTCCGTGGTCTCCGCGCTCACCGGGGCCGCCCCCGAGGAGCCGGACCGCACCATCCACGACTGTGAGCACCGCACCCGGCTGCCCGGGAAGAAGGTCCGCGCCGAGGGCTCCCCGCCCGGACAGGACGCCACCGTCAACCGTGTGTACGCGGGCCTGGGCGCCACCTTCGAGCTGTTGCAGAAGAGCTACGGCCGCAGCTCGCTGGACGGCGAGGGGCTGCCGCTGATCGCGAGCGTCCACTACGACCAGAACTACTCCAACGCCTTCTGGGACGGCGAGCAGATGGTGTTCGGCGACGGGGACGGGGAGATCTTCCTCGACTTCTCCCTCCCGGTCGACGTCATCGCGCACGAGCTGGCCCACGGCCTCACCCAGTACACGGCGAAGCTGGAGTACTTCAGCCAGTCGGGCGCGCTCAACGAGTCCGTGTCCGATGTCATTGGCTCGCTGGTCAAGCAGTCGACGCTGGGCCAGACCGCCGACGAGGCCGACTGGCTGATCGGCGCCGGGCTGCTGGCCCCGCGCGTCCAGGGGGTGGCGCTGCGGAGCATGAAGGCGCCCGGGACGGCGTACGACGACGATGTGCTCGGCAAGGACCCGCAGCCCGCGACGATGGACGACTATGTCCGCACCGGGCAGGACAACGGCGGCGTCCACATCAACTCCGGCATCCCCAACCACGCCTTCTATCTGCTGGCGACCGAGCTGGGCGGGAAGTCGTGGGAGCGCGCCGGGCAGATCTGGTTCGACACCCTGACCGGGGGCGAGCTGTCGCCGGACGCCCGGTTCGCCGAGTTCGCGCGGCTCACCGTGGAGGCGGCACGGGCCCGCTACGGCGAGGGCGAGGAGCACCAGGCGGTGCTGAAGGCGTGGTCGACGGTGAAGGTGCCGACCGACTGAGAGCCCCGGCTGAGAGCCCTGACCGACCGCCCCCGGGTGACCGCCCCGAGGCGCCGGTGACCGGCACCCGGGGCGACCGGCGCCGGGGCGTCGGTCCGGCCGTGGCCGTGCTACCGCGCCGGACCGATCCGTACTAGAACGGAACGCATGCGCATCCAGGTACGACGTACGGGCGGCTTCGCCGGGATCGAGCGGTTCGCCGAGGTGGACACCGCGGACCGCGACGACCCCGGAAGCTGGGTCGCCCTCGCCGGGCAGGCCCTGACCGAGGGCCGTGACACGCCCCCGGTGGGCGTGCCCGACGGATTCAGCTACCAGATCACGGTCGACGGGCGGACGGTCTACTGCTCCGACCCCCGGCTGACACCGGAGCAGCGCGAGCTGATCTCCCGGGTGCTGAAGGAGGGGTCATGACCGATCCCGGCTGGTGAGACCGGCGCCGGCGGCGGGGCCCGGCGCCCGGCCCGGTATCCGTACCGCTCAGAAGCCGAGCCTGCGGAGCTGCTTCGGGTCCCGCTGCCAGTCCTTCGCGACCTTGACGTGCAGATCCAGATAGACCGGGGTGCCGAGCAGCGCCTCGATGTGCTTGCGGGACTTGGTCCCGACCTCCTTCAGGCGCTTGCCCTGGGGGCCGATGATGATGCCCTTCTGGCTGGGGCGCTCGATGTACACATACGCGTGGATGTCCAGCAGCGGCCTGTCCGCCGGGCGGTCCTCGCGCGGGATCATCTCCTCGACGACGACCGCGATCGAGTGCGGCAGCTCGTCCCGGACGCCCTCCAGGGCGGCCTCGCGGATCAGCTCGGCGACCATGACCTGCTCCGGCTCGTCCGTGAGGTCGCCCTCCGGGTAGAGCGCGGGGCCCTCGGGGAGCAGCGGCACCAGCAGATCGGCCACGAGCCGCACCTGCTTGTCGCCGACGACCGAGACCGGGATGATCTGGGCCCACTCGATGCCCAGCTCCCGGCCGAGCTGGTCGATGGCGATGAGCTGCTCGGCGAGGGTCTTGGAGTCCACCAGGTCGGTCTTGGTGACGATCGCGACCTTGGGGGTCTTGCGGACCTCGGCCAGCTCCTTGGCGATATAGCGGTCGCCGGGGCCGAGCTTCTGGTCGGCGGGCAGGCAGAAGCCGATGACATCGACCTCGGCCCAGGTGGCGCGGACCACGTCGTTGAGCCGCTCGCCGAGGAGGGTGCGCGGCTTGTGGAGCCCGGGGGTGTCGACCAGGATCAGCTGCGCCTCGGGGCGGTGGACGATGCCGCGCACGGTGTGCCGGGTCGTCTGCGGCCTGCTGGAGGTGATCGCCACCTTCTGCCCGACCAGAGCGTTCGTGAGCGTGGACTTGCCCGCGTTGGGACGGCCGACGAAGCAGGCGAAGCCCGCCCGGTGGGACGCGGGCTCGGAGGAGGGGGTACGAACACTCATGCCGCCCATTGTCGCTGATGCCGGACGCCCCCGTGGCCTCAGGCCCGGCCGGGTGCGCCGCCGGGCCCGGCGGGAGCCCGGGTGCCGGTCCCGGCGAAGGCCCGGCCCCGGTGCCGTATCCGCAGCCGGACCCCCGTACCGGCCGCGGCGGCGAGCAGGGCGGCGGCGAGCAGCCAGGGCAGGGCGAGGAAGGAGACCCCGGCGGACTCCCGCACCTCCCGCGCGGTCGCCGTCAGCTCGATCCGGCCCCAGTCGAGCTGGGGCGAGTCCGGCCACCGCTCGGTGAGCCGGATGCGCTGGCGGGGCAGCAGCTCGGAGGGGACCTTCGTGAGGTTCCGGCGGAGCAGCTCGCGGCCGAAGAGCCCCTCGGCCCTGAGGGCGACCCTGGGGTTGAGGGTGACATTGCCCCGGTTGTGCAGGGTGTACGAGATGAGGGCGCCGGCCTCGCGGGTGCCGGGGATCAGGGGCCGGTCCTGGGTGAGGGAGACGGACTCGACGGAGAGCGCGGGCACGGTCGGCCCGTTCACCCGGAGGTGGACCCGGGCGCCGACCGCCTGCCGGACGCCGACGGCGACCCCGCCGTCCGCGCCCCGGGTCCGGGCCACCCGCTCGTCGAGGGCGACCAGCGCGCCGGGGTGGTCGCCCGGTTCGGCGGACTCGGGGACGGTGAGGGTGTACGGGACGGTGACCGAGGAGCGGGCGGGCACGGTGACCGTGTCGCGGTGGGGTCTGGCCCAGGCGCCGACGCCGCGCTGCCGCTCGCCCGGGGAGCGCACGGCGAAGCCGCCGTCGCGCGTGGTGTTGTAGGCGTCGGCCGCGTAGAGCCGGAAGGTCAGCGGCGCGGTGGTGCTGTTGCCGACGGTGACCCTGTCGGTGATGGTCTGGCCCGGGTCGGCCACGAGGTGGAAGTACGGGCGGCTGCCCGGCTCCGCCGCCTGCGGGAAGACCGACCACTGCCCGTTGTCGGCGGCGCGGGCCGGGCCCGCGCCGAGGAGCGGTGCCAGGAGGAGGGCGGGGAGCAGGGCGTACAGCGCGGGCTTGGAGGGCATGGGTGCGGACCCCGGTCGTTCGGCGGGGCGGACCGGGCGGGACCCGGTCCGCCGGGCGGTCGGATGAGGGCGGTCAGGTGAGGGTGAGCGTGAGCACGCCGGAGTACTCGCCGGGGGCGGTGAACGCCGGGACCTTCAGCGACATCCGGGCGTCGACGGTGAACTCGCCGCCGGTGCGGGTGTCGTTCGGCGCGGACGCGAGGGTCGCGCCCTCGCTGCCCACGGCGCCCTCGGAGCCGGCCGCGCAGGTGCTGGGGCTGCCCTCCTTGGTGGTGCAGGCGGGGACCCACCGGAGCTTTCCGGCGTCGATGGTGCCGGGGCCGGTGAAGTCGGTGACCTTGCCGGTCAGCGACCAGCCGGCGGCGCCGCCCCGGTAGTCCTTGACGGTGACCGTCCGGAGATCGCCGTCGGCCCCGCCGCCGGTGCCGTAGTCGACGGAGGAGAGGGCGACGCTCTCCCCGGCCTGGGACATGGAGAGGGTTCCGGCGGTGACGGACGCGGTGAGCTTCTGGCTGTTCCCGGGGACCGGGGTGTCGTCGGTGACGGTGTACGCCACCGGGCCCGCGCCCTTCGATGAGGACCAGGAGGCGCCCTCGTACGCCACGATCCCGGTGGTCGCCCGGTCGTTCACCTTCAGCCGGCCGGTGAAGCCCCCATCGGCGCCGGAGGTGAAGGTCAGCTTGTCGGCGGTCTGGGCGGCGCCGGCGCGGCCGGCCAGGGTGATGCCGGTGAGCGCGGTGAACCCGGTACCGGTGACGGTGACCCGGTCGCCGGGCCTGCCGGAGGAGGTGGCGAGGGTGATCGCCCGCTCGTTGGCCCCGGGCCCTCCGGTCGCGGTGACCGTCTCGGAGACGGGGGCGGGCGGGTTGCTCACGGTGCAGGGGGTGTCCAGCTCCATGATGTAGCTGGTGTGGATGTTGTAGTCGCCGGGCGAGAGGGTGATCGCGCCGGCGGCGGTGACCTTGAAGGTGCCGGTCATCGAGAACGACGGGAACTCGCCCTTGCCGGGGACGGGCGGGTTCTTCTTCGGCCCGGTGACGGAGAGCTTTCCGCTCTGGGCGCCGCCGATGGCCACTTCCCCGGTGGGGGTCATGATGTCGGCGGGCAGGGCCAGGTCGACGGGGTTGCCGGCGGCGGGCTTGGTCACCTGGTAGGTGACGGTGACGGTGTCGCCGACCTTCGGGGCAGACGTGTCGACGCTGATCCGGGCGGTGGTGGTGCCGTTGACCGGCGGGATGCCGGCGATCGGCGGCGGGACGCAGCGGGTGGCGAAGTCGACGGCCTTCGACGCGGTGGTCCGGTCGGTGGACTGGGCGGTGGACTGGGCGGTGGTCCGGTCGGTGGCCTGGGCGTTCGCGGGTGCGGTGAGGGCCGCCGTACCGGCGATGAGCGCGACCGCGCCGAGGGCCGCGGTCCAGCGCCGGGGCCCGCGCCGGCGGCGGGGAGATGGCCTTCGTACGGCTGGATTCCTGCTTGCCGATGCCATGAGGGTGCCCCCTTCGGAGGTGTGCTGGGGGCCATTGACGGGGGGTGGCGCGGAGAAGTCAATGGAGCCGAAATCCCCTGACTGATGACCCATCGGACAGTGGCAGGATCGGGGCGGCGGTCCGGCGCGGAGAGCGCCACCGCCCGGGGCGGTGGCGCCGGTCGCGCGTGGGGCGGTCGGGGTCAGAAGACGAACGGGCCCGGGGTCTGGGAGGTCAGGGCGTCACAGTTGACCGGGACGCCGAAGATGGTCATCGACAGGGCCGTACCGGCGAAGTACGAGTCGAGGACGTTGCCGGAGGCGACGGTGCCGTTGAGCGGACCGATCGTCACCGCGGAGTTGGCGGGGAGCGCCGGGTTCCGCTTGCCGGTGAACTTGACGGTCCCGCCGCCCCGTTTGGCGAGGGTGAGGGTGGCGTTGATCTGGTTGGCGCCGACGGCGATCGGGGTGGTGACCGCCGAGTTGATGGTGATGGTGGCCGAGGTGCCGCTCTGGGTCGCGGACAGGGTCGCCGTGCCGCCGCCCCAGGAGCCGCAGTCGTAGTTGGCCTGGGCCGAACCCGGGGTGACGGCCGCGGCGGCCGGGGCGAGGGCCAGGGAGGCGGCGGCGAGCGCTCCCGCCGCCAGGGCCGTGCCGATCAGTGCTCTGCTGCCTCGCATGGGGGATTCCCCTTCCCGTTTCGGGGATCGTGGTGGAGACCCGCGCCGGGCCCGGGACCCGGGCACCGCCGCAGCCGGTCCGGGTCAGGGGCACCCGGGCGGACGGGCGGGCAGGGCGGGGCACGGCGGAGGCCGGTGACGAAGGCGCGCGTGGACCGTCGGGAGAACTCCGCGGGCGGGGTGCGCACGCCACACGGACGGAGGAACGCGGACGGCTCGGCACGGGACCGCGACTCGGGTCCGGGTCCGGGCCGCCCGGTGGAGCTGACGGTCCGTCGGTTGAGCTGAACTGCTGTTCATTGAGGCGCACGCGAGCGGCGATGGCAAGACACAGGGGCGTGATTCTTCGGCGGGGCCGTGGATCGGTACGGCCCCGCCCCGGCGGGAGGGGGGCGGCGCGCGGGGCGGGAGGAGGGCGGCGCGCGGCGGACGAGGTGCGGCGCCCCCGGGGATCAGCCGGCCGTGACCGCCGACTTCAGGACGCCGTCGGGGCCCGCGAGCAGCACCGGGGTGGCGGGGCCGCCCAGGTCCCGTACGGCAGCGCGGTCGGCGTCGGACGCGGAGTCGGCGTCCGAGACGACGGCGGCGGCCTCCAGGGACCGCGCGCCGCTGGCCACGGCCATGGCCACGGCGGTCTGGAGGGCGCTGAGCGCCAGGGACTCCAGGGCGACGGTGCCGGCCACATAGGTGCGTCCGGTCTCGTCCCGTACGGCCGCGCCCTCGGGGACACCGTTGCGGGCCCGGGCGCTGCGCGCCAGCGTGATGATCTTGCGGTCCTCGGGACCGAGGTCGCCGGGGTCGGTGCTCTGCGTCATGCCCCGAGCATAGGACGCCCCCGCGCGGCCGTCGGCGAGGACCCCGGTCCCCCGCCGACGGGGGCCCTGGGAGGGGCGGGACCTGCGGGCGGGCCGGGCTCACGGGCGGGAGGGCCCGAGGCCGACAGGCTCAGGGCAGGCAGGGTCCGAGGCGGCAGCGCTCAGGGGCGTGCGGGGCCTGCGGGCCGGGCGGGCGCGCCGGGCGGGCGCGCCGGGCGGGCGCGCCGGGCGGGCGCGCCGGGCGGGCGCGCCGGGCGGGCGCGCCGGGTTTGTCCGGGTCGCCCGTCACCCGGGCGAACTCAGCCCTGCCGGCGAGCTGAGGCACAGAATCCAGCCTCGCTGGGGGCACCTCCCGGAGGTAGCTCTGGGGGAGATTGAGGCTCGGGGGGGCGGCGGGGGGCGCGGGGGGGCGCGGGGGCCGGCCCCCGACCGTGGCCCGCACCGTGCGGGCAGAGCCTGCCGGGGCGGCCGGGTTCAGGTGTCGGCCCGGCTCACGGGCGGTCCAGGCGGAGGCGGGCCGCCTTCGGGAGGCCCGCCACCACCAGGTCGTAGGAGTCCTCGATCAGCTCCCGGACCATCGCGTCCGGGAGCAGCCCGACGGTCACCGTGTTCCAGTGGCGCTTGTTCATGTGCCAGCCGGGGGCGATGGCGGCCGGATGGTCCGCGCGGAGCCGGACCGCGATCTCCGGCTCGCACTTCAGATTGACCGTCAGGGGATCGGCGTCGAGGGCGCAGAGCGCGAACATCTTCCCGGCGACCTTGAAGACCGAGGTCTCCGGACCGAAGGGAAACTCCTCCGCCGCGTCGTTGAACTCCAGGCAGAACGCCCTCAGCCGCCGCGCCCTCATGCCGCGTGCTCCCCCTCCGGACGGGAATCGACGGGCTCCGCGAGCACCGTGACGATCTTGTTCCGGCGGCCGGCCGGGGACTCGGCGGTCAGCCGCAGCGCCCGTCCGTCCGGAAGGTCGACCACGGCGCTCGCCCCGGAGATGGGCACCCTGCCCAGGGCCTTGGCGAGCAGCCCGCCGACGGTCTCCACGTCCTCGTCGTCCAGCTCGTCCAGGCCGTACAGCTCGCCCAGATCGCCGATGTCGAGCCGCGCGGTCACCCGGTAGCGGCCCCCGCCCAGCTCCTCGACGGGGGGCAGCTCACGGTCGTACTCATCGGTGATCTCGCCGACGATCTCCTCCAGGATGTCCTCGATGGTGACGATCCCGGCCGTGCCGCCGTACTCGTCGATGACCACGGCGACATGGTTCCGCTTCTGCTGCATCTCACGGAGCAGATCCCCGGCGTTCTTGGTGTCGGGGACGAAGACGGCGGGGCGCATCGCCGTGGAGATCAGATCGTTCTCGGCGTCACGGTTGACATGGGTCTTCCGCGCCAGGTCCTTCAGATAGACGATGCCGACGACATCGTCCTCGTTCTCCCCGGTGACGGGGATGCGGGAGAAACCCGAGCGCAGGGCGAGGGTGAGCGCCTGACGGACGGTCTTGTACCGCTCGATGGAGATCAGGTCGGTGCGCGGCACCATCAGCTCGCGGACGAGGGTGTCGCCCAGCTCGAAGACCGAGTGCACCATCCGGCGCTCGTCGTCCTCGATCAGGGACTCCTGCTCGGCCAGGTCCACCAGCGCCCGCAGCTCCGCCTCACTGGCGAAGGGGCCCTTGCGGAACCCCTTCCCCGGGGTGAGCGCGTTGCCGATCAGGATCAGCAGCTGGGGAATGGGGCCCATGATCCGGGCCAGCGGCAGCAGCACATAGGCCGCCGCGGTGGCGGTGTTCAGCGGATGCTGACGGCCGATCGTGCGCGGGGAGACCCCGACGGCGACATAGGAGACCAGGACCATGACGCCGATGGCGACGGCCAGCGCCTCCCAGGTCTCGGGGAACTCCTGGAGGCAGGCGTAGGTGACCAGCACCCCCGCCGCCATCTCGCAGGCCACCCGCACCAGCAGGGCGACATTGAGATAGCGGGTGGGGTCGGCGGCGACCTGCTCCAGCCGGGCCGCGCCGCGCCTGCCCGCCCGTACCGCCTCGGCGGCGCGGAAGCTGGAGACCCGCGCGATGCCCGCCTCGGCGCACGCCGCCAGCCAGGCGACCACGACCAGCAGGACCGCGCCGAGAACCAGGGGGGCGCTCATGAGAGGGTCGGCGCCGGCGAGGGACCGGTGAGGCCCGTCTCCGCCCGCCAGCCGTCGATGATCGCCGCCTGGAGGCCGAACATCTCGGCCTTCTCGTCCGGCTCCTCGTGGTCGTACCCCAGCAGATGGAGCACGCCGTGGACGGTGAGGAGCTGGAGCTCCTCGTCCATGGAGTGCTGGGTCGGGGCCTGCTCGCCCTGCTGCCGGGCCACCTCGGGACAGAGCACGATGTCGCCGAGGAGCCCCTGCGGGGGCTCCTCGTCGTCCTTGACCGGGGGACGCAGTTCGTCCATCGGGAAGGACATGACATCGGTGGGGCCCGGCAGATCCATCCACTGGATGTGGAGCTGCTCCATGGCTTCGGCGTCCACGACGATCACCGACAGCTCGGAGAGCGGATGGATGCGCATCCGGGCGAGGGCGTAGCGGGCGACATCGAGGATCGCCCGCTCGTCGACCTCGGTTCCGGACTCGTTGTTGACGTCGATCGACATGGTGTGCTGTACCGCTACTTCCCGGTTCCGGTCCCATGGCCGTGGCGGGCACCGCTGCGGGTGCCGCCCGCGCCGCTGTGCTGGGCGCCCTGGCCGTCGTACTTCTCGTACGCGTCGACAATACGGCCGACGAGCTTGTGCCGTACGACGTCATGGGACGTGAGACGCGAGAAGTGGACGTCCTCGACGCCGTCCAGGATGTCCTGGACCTGGCGCAGACCGCTCTTGGTGCCGTTGGGCAGGTCGACCTGGGTGACATCGCCGGTGATGACGATCTTCGAGTCGAAGCCCAGCCGGGTCAGGAACATCTTCATCTGCTCGGCGCTGGTGTTCTGCGCCTCGTCGAGAATGATGAAGGCGTCGTTGAGGGTCCGGCCGCGCATGTACGCCAGGGGCGCGACCTCGATGGTGCCCGCGGCCATCAGCCGGGGGATCGAGTCGGGGTCGAGCATGTCGTGCAGCGCGTCGTAGAGCGGGCGGAGATAGGGGTCGATCTTCTCGTAGAGCGTGCCGGGGAGGAAGCCGAGGCGCTCGCCCGCCTCGACGGCGGGGCGGGTCAGGATGATCCGGTTGACCTGCTTGGACTGGAGGGCCTGGACCGCCTTGGCCATCGCGAGATAGGTCTTGCCGGTGCCCGCGGGGCCGATGCCGAAGACGATGGTGTGCTTGTCGATGGCGTCGACATAGCGCTTCTGGTTGAGGGTCTTGGGGCGGATGGTGCGGCCGCGGCTGGAGAGGATGTTCTGGGTGAGCACCTCGGCGGGGGTCTCGGCGGTGCCGTCGGCGCCCGCCTCCCCGCTCGCCCGGAGCATGGCGATCGAGCGTTCCACTGCGTCCTCCGTCATCGGCTGTCCGGTGCGGAGCACCAGCATCATCTGATCGAACAGTCGCTGGACGAGCGCGACTTCCGCCGCGTCACCGACAGCGCTGACCTGATTGCCCCGGACATGGATGTCGGCCGCCGGGAAGGCCTTCTCGATCACGCGCAACAGGGCGTCACCCGAGCCGAGGACGGTCACCATGGGGTGCTTGGCGGGGACCGCGAACTCGGCTCGTGCCTGCCCCGTCGCCGGGGGGCCCGCCGCGCCCTGGGGCTGCGGGGGGAGGGTGTGGGCTGTGGGTGTGTGAGTCATGGGCCGGCTCTGTGGCCTGCACATACCTCCCGTTGCAGGGTTCTCGCCGCTCGACAACCTCTGGACATCAAGCGTACGACGCCGCACCGACAACGACCGAGGGCTTTTCGCCGCCCGTGCCCCCGGGTCCGGGGCGGGGAGGGTCAGGCCGGGCTGCGGAAGCCGATGGTCGGGACGGCGCGGCGCAGCGGCCACGGGCGCGCCGGGGCGGGGAGCAGCCGCTCCAGGAAGGCGTACCGGCCGAGCGCGCCGCCGGTCTGGCCGCGCACCCCCTGGACCTGGCGCCACCAGGAGGCGATCTCCATCCAGCCGGGGGCGGAGAGCGAGCCGCCGAACTCCTGCACGGAGAGCGCGGCGGTGAGCCCGGCGAAGGCGAGGCGGTCGGCGAGGGGCCAGCCGGCGAGCGTCCCGGTGACGAAGCCGGCGACGAAGACGTCCCCGGCCCCGGTCGGGTCGAGCGCCTCCACGGCGATGGCCGGGACCCGCGCGCTCTCGCCGGTGGCGCCGTCCACGGCGCAGGCGCCCTCGGCGCCGAGGGTGACGACGGCGACCGGGACCCGCTCGGCGAGGGCGTGGGCGGCGGCGAGCGGGGTGCGGGTGCGGGTGTAGCGCATGGCCTCCTCGGCGTTGGGGAGGAAGGCCTCGCAGTGCTCCAGGTCGTCGAGGTCGGCGGGGTCCCAGCGGCCGGTCTCGTCCCAGCCGACATCCGCGAAGACCCGGGTGCCGGTGCGGGCGGCCTGGGCGATCCACTCGTCGCGCCGGCCGGGGGTGAGGGAGGCGACGGCGGCGCGGGCGGGCGGGGGCCGGTCCGGGGCGGGCTCGGGCGGCGGGGCCTCGTGGCCGTGGGAGACCATGGTGCGCTCGCCCTCGTACGCCATGGAGACGGTGACCGGGGAGTGCCAGCCGGGGACGGTGCGTGAGAGGGAGAGGTCGATGCCCTCGCCCTGTTCGAGGGCGTCCCAGCAGTAGTCGCCGTAGTGGTCGTCGCCGAAGGCGGCGGCGAGTGAGGTGCGCAGCCCGAGCCGGGCCAGGGCGGTGGCCATGTTGGCGACCCCGCCGGGGCTGGAGCCCATGCCGCGGGCCCAGGACTCGGTGCCGCGGACGGGGGCGGAGTCGAGGCCGGTGAGGATGATGTCGAGGAAGACGGTGCCGGTGAGGTAGACGTCGCAGCCGGGGTCGGTGGGGGTGCGGAGGTGGGAGAGGGGGTCGAGGCAGGGGGGCCTGCGGTCGGGGGGTGGTGCGGGGTGGTGATGGGGGGTGTGCCTTGTACTCACTGGGCCGCCGCTTCTGTGCGTGGTGCGATCCGGCCAGTCTGCCAAACCCGCCCGCGCGCCGAGAGCCCGCACATCCCCGCCCCGCCCGCTACCACCGCCTCGCCCGGCAAACCCGGCCCGCCCGCTACCTCCAGCCCGTCCGGCGCTTGAGGACGGACCCCGCACCACGGGCGACCCGAGCAAACCCAGCCCACCCGGCAAACCCAGCCCGCCCGCTACCTCCAGCCCGTCCGGCGCTTGAGGACGGACCCCGCACCACGGGCGACCCGAGCAAACCCAGCCCACCCGGCGAACCCAGCCCGTCCGCTACCTCCAGCCCGTCCGGCGCTTGAGGACGGACCCCGCACCACGGGCGACCCGAGCAAACCCAGTCCACCCGGCGAACCCAGCCCGTCCGGCGCTTGAGGACGGACCCTGTGCCACAGGAGCCCGCACCCTGCGGGCCACGGTCGGGGGCCAGCCCCCGAACCCCCGCTCCTCAATCGCCGGAGGGGCTGGAGTGGTGCTGCCTCAATCGCCGGAGGGGCTGGAGTGGTGCTGCCTCAATCGCCGGAGGGGCTGGAGTGGTGCTGCCTCGAACGCCGGAGGGGCTTGGGTTGCTCAGGTCGCCAGCGGGGCTGGATCTCGTGCCTCAGCTCGCCCGGAAGGGCTGAGGGTGGCGGCTCAGACGCCGGAGGGACTGGGGTGGCACGCGTCACCCCGGACGGGCCGGGATGGTGCGCCCCAGCTCGCCGGAGGGGCTGGATTTCGTGTCTCGGCTCGCTCAGGTTGGGCGAGGGGTGAGGGGGAGGCGGGCGTACTGGCGGCAGGTGCGGGCGGTGGAGGCCAGCAGTGCGTGGGACGCGGCGGCCAGGGCGCCGGCCAGAGCCGTCAGGGGCCAGTTCCGGTCCAGCACCGCCACCACGACGAACCCCAGCGCACCCACCCCCATCGCCATCGCCGCCCCCGTCCCGCTCCAGGCCACCACCAGGGGCAGCCGGGACGGGACGCGCAGCCGCCGGCCCGGGCTGCCGGTCGCGGCCAGCGCCCCCGCCGCGAGCAGCGCCGCCGCGACCGCGACCCCCGCCAGATGGAGCCCCAGCACCCCCCACCCGTCGTCCACGGCCCCCCTCAGCAACAGCAGGCACACCACCAGCAGCGGCACCGTGAGCCCCGCCGCGCGTGCCGTGTGCCGGGCCTGGGCGATGGTCAGTTCGCGCTGCCAGCTCGGCGCCAGCTCCTCCGGCGTCCCGAACTCCCGCACCGCCCGCCGGGCGGCCTCCTCGCGGGACAGCCCGCCGCGCGCGTACGCCTCGACCGTGTCCGTCAGCCCTTCCCTGATCTCCTCGATCAGCCGGGACTTGACCCGGGCCGGCCCGTGAACGGCCGCCGCCAGCTCCGCCACGTACCGCTCCACGGGGTCGGACGAGGGCCGTCCGGCGCTCACAGCGCCCGCGCCGGGTTCAGGACCGAGCCGATCGCGTCCGTGAACTCCTGCCAGGCCGTGCGCTCGGACGCCAGGCTCCCCCGCCCCGCGTCGGTGAGTTCATAGACCCGGCGGCGCCGCTCCCCCGTCGTCTCCCAGCTGCCGCGCAGCAGCCCCAGCCGCTCCAGCCGGTTGAGCGCCGGGTAGATCGTGCCCGTGCGCAGCTCCAGCACACCGCCGCTGCGCCGCTGTACGGCGGTGATGATCGCGTAGCCGTGCAGCGGGCCCGGTTCGAGCACGGCCAGGAGCAGGCCGTCCAGGTGGCCGCGTACCGCATCTGTCCTCATGGATTGGCAGCCTATCCATAGGAAGCCTTGGCATGCTATCTATTGGCAGCCAACCTATTCAGCCTCCGGAGGGTCGTCCCGGTGACCACGTTCCTGCTGTCCGTCCACGTCCTCGCGGCGATCCTGACCATCGGTCCGGTCGCGGTGGCGGCCTCCCTCTTCCCCCGTTACGCACGGGCACAGCCGGAGGAGCCGGGCGAACGGACGCCGCCCGCCACGGCCGCGCTGCTGCACCGGATATGCCGGGGCTACACCATCGCCGGGCTGAGCGTCCCGGTCTTCGGGGTCGCCACCGGCGCCGCGCTCGGGGTCCTCACCGACGTGTGGCTGCTGGTGTCGATCGTGCTCACCGCGATCGCCGCGGGCATCCTGGCGCTGGCCATCCTCCCCGGCCAGGAGCGGGTGCTCGCCGGCGGGGAGGGGACGGCGCGGACGGCGGCCCGGCTGTCCGGGCTCACCGGGATCTTCAATCTCCTCTGGGCGGTCGTGGTGGTCCTGATGATCGCCCGGCCGGGCTCCACGACGGGGGCCTGAGCCCCGCGCTCACCAGCGCGGGCCCCGGGGCGCCGCCCACCCCGGCTCCGCGCGGCGCATCGCGCGGGCGTCGTCCCGGTCGCGCAGGGCGCCGTCGTCCTCCACCCAGCGCCGGTGCAGCGCCGCCAGCCGCTCCCGGTCCAGCTCGACCCCCAGCCCCGGCAGATCGCCGACCGTGAGCCGCCCCTCCCGGAAGGTGTGGCGTTCGGTGATCACGTCCTCCGTCTGCCACGGGTAGTGGCTGTCGCAGGCGTAGTCCAGTCGCGGCACCACCGCCGCCGCGTGAGTCATCGCGGCGAGGCTGATCCCCAGATGCGTATTGGAGTGCATGGACAGGCCCACCCCCCAGGTGCGGCAGATCGCCGCCAGCTCACGGGTGTTGCGCAGCCCGCCCCAGTAGTGGTGGTCGCAGAGCACCACCTGCACGGCGCCGAGCGCGAACGCCTCCGGGATCTCCGCGAAGGTCGTCACGCACATATTGGTGGCCAGCGGCACCGGTGTCCCGGCCGCCACCCGCGCCATCCACCGCACCGACCCGGCCGGGTCCTCCAGATACTCCACCACGCCCCGGAGTTCCCCGGCCACCCGCAGCGAGGTCTCCACGGACCAGGCCCCATTGGGGTCGAGCCGCAGCGGGGCGCCGGGGAAGGCCGCCGCGAGGGCCCGTACGGCCGCGATCTCCTCGTCGGGCGGGAAGACGCCGCCCTTGAGCTTGAACGAGCCGAAGCCGTGTTCGGCGGCGAAGCGCCGGGCCTGCGCGACGATCCCGGCGGGGTCGAGCGCCGCGCCCCAGTCGTCGGGCTCCCCCGCGCCCTCCGGGTGCCCGGCCCAGCGGTAGAAGAGATACGCGCTGTACTCGACGGTGTCCCGGACCTTCCCGCCCAGCAACGCGTGCACGGGCAGGTCCAGCACCTTGCCGAGGACATCGAGCAGCGCGACCTCGAAGGCGGAGACCACCGAGAGGCGCAGCTTCTCCGAGGTGCGCACCCCGCGCAGCCCGCGCGCGTCCACCCCGTCCCCGTCCCCGTCCCCGTCCGTGGCTTCTCCCCCATCCGCGCCCGCGGCCCCCGGGGAGAGCGCGCCCGGGGAGACGGCACCGGGGTCCCCGCACACCAGCTCCGCGAGCCGGTGGAGTCCGTTCACATCGGTGACCCGATGACCGGGCAGGGCGCGCGCCAGCGGCGCGGCCAGCGCGAGGTACTCCGTGTCCCCGTAGGTCTCACCCACACCGGTGGTCCCGTCCGCCATCACCACCTCGACGATCAGACGAGGGGTGTACGGCTGGTGGACGCCCTGCGTATTGAGGAGAGGGGGGTCGGCGACGAGGACCGGGGTGAGCCGCACCTCGCCGATCGTCAGATCCTGGGTCATGCCATGCTCCTGCCGGTCTCAGACATGGACGGCGTGCACAGACAGGAATGGAGACTAGGGAGATGGGCATGCCCCGGTCAATGGGACCGGGGCACACGGGACCGGGGCACACGGGACCGTACCCGCGCGACCCGCCCGGGTGGGCCACCCGCACGGGCCGCCTGCCCGGGCCGCCTGCCCGGGCCGCCTACTCGGGCCGCTCCGAGGCGAAGTCGTACGCGTCGACCTCCGCGATCAGCCGCGCCCGCCGCTCCTCGTCGTCCTCCAGGAACGACACCAGGAAGGAGTTGCGCGCCAGTTCCCGCAGCCGCTCCTCCTCCAGTGACAGCGCCTCGCGCACCGCGTGGAAGGTGTCGCCGACATAGCCGCCGAAGTAGGCCGGATCGTCCGAGTTGACCGTGCAGACCAGACCCGCGTCCATCATCGCGCGCAGCGGGTGGTCCTCCAGGGTGTCGATCGCCCGCAGCCGTACGTTGGAGAGCGGGCAGAGCGTCAGCGGCACCCGCTCGCGGGCCAGCCGCTCGACCAGCTCGTGGTCGTCCATACAGCGCAGGCCGTGGTCGATCCGCTCGACCCCGAGCACGTCCAGGGCCTCGGTGATGTAGGAGGCGGGACCCTCCTCGCCCGCGTGGGCGACCTTGCGCAGACCGAGCGCGCCGGCCGCCTCGTACACCTCACGGAACTTCGCGGGCGGATTGCCCACCTCCGCCGAGTCCAGGCCCACGGCCGTGATCCGGTGCAGATGGGGCCGCGCCTCCTCCAAGGTGGCCAGCGCCGATTCGGCGCTCAGATCCCGCAGGAAGCACATGATGAGCCGGGTGGAGATTCCGTGCCGCTCCTCGCTCGCGTCCAGCGCGCGGGCCAGGCCGCCGATCACCGTGGCGATGGGGACGCCCCGCGAGGTGTGCGCCTGCGGGTCGAAGAAGATCTCCGCGTGCCGGACGCCCTGGGCGGCCGCCCGGGCGAGATACGCGTCGGTGAGGTCCGCGAAGTCGTCCTCGGTGCGCAGCACCGCCATCAGACCGTAGTAGAGGTCCAGAAAGGACTGGAGATCCTCGAAGTCATAGGCGCGGCGGAGCGCCTCGGTGTCCGCGAAGGGCAGGTCGACGCCGTTGCGCGCGGCGAGCGCGAAGGCCAGCTCGGGCTCCAGGGTCCCTTCGATGTGCAGGTGCAGTTCGGCTTTGGGAAGTGGCACGGGTCCAGCTTTGCTCATGGGTGACGTGGGGGGAGGGGGACGCGCAGAAGGTCGGACGCCACGGTCAGCTCGGCGTCGAACCCGGCCGCGCGGGCCTGCCGCTCGAATTCTCCCGCATCGGGGTAGCGCTGCGAGAAGTGGGTGAGGACGAGGTGGCGCACCCCCGCGTCGCGCGCCACCCGGGCCGCCTGCCCGGCGGTCAGATGGCCGTGGTCGGCCGCCAGCCCGGCGTCCTCGTCGAGGAAGGTGGACTCGATGACCAGCAGATCGCACCCGTCCGCGAGGGTGCGCACCCCGTCGCAGAGCCGGGTGTCCATGACGAAGGCGAACCGCTGCCCCCGGCGCTCCTCGCTGACCTCCTCCAGGGTGACGCCCCGCAGCTCCCCGGTGCGCTGGAGCAGCCCCACATCGGGTCCCGCGATGCCGTGCGCGGCGAGCCGCTCGGGGAGCATCCGGCGCCCGTCGGGCTCGGTGAGGCGGTAGCCGCAGGACTCGACGGGGTGCGAGAGCCGGTGGGCTTCGAGGGTGTACGCGGGAGTGCGCGCCAGGACCCCGTCGGCGGCGACGGGGGCCTCGGTGAGCCGGACGGTCTCGCGGTAGGCGGTGGCGTACCGCAGCCGCTCGAAGAAGTGCTGCCCGCTCGCCGGGTAGTGGGCGGTGATCTCGTGCGGGACCCGGTCGAGATTGATCCGCTGGATGACGCCGGCCAGCCCGAGGGAGTGGTCACCGTGGAAGTGGGTGACGCAGATCCGGTTGAGGTCGTGGGCCGCCACCCCGGCGCGCAGCATCTGGCGCTGGGTGCCCTCCCCCGGGTCGAAGAGGATGCCCTCGGCGCCCCAGCGCAGCAGATAGCCGTTGTGGTTGCGGTGCCGGGTGGGCACCTGGCTGGCGGTGCCGAGGACCACCAGTTCTCGTACGGACACGGTGTGCGGCGCTCGCTATCCGGGGGGCCATTCGAGGCCGCGGCCACCGAGGATGTGGGCGTGCGCGTGGAACACGGTCTGTCCGGCGCCGGAACCGGTGTTGAAGACGATCCGGTACCCCTTGGCGACGGTGCCCTCCAGCTCGGCGACCTCGCCCGCCTCCCGCAGGACGTCGGCGGCCAGCTCGGGCTCGGCGGCGGCCAGTGAAGCGGCGTCGGGGTAGTGGGCCTTGGGGATCACCAGGACATGGGTGGGGGCCTGGGGGTTGATGTCGCGGAACGCGACGACGGTCTCCGTCTCGCGCACCACGGTGGCGGGCACATCGCCGGCGACGATTTTGCAGAACAGGCAGTCAGCCTGGGGTTCTCCCGCCATGCCGGGGTTCCTCCTCGCGTTGATCGGCCAGTGGTTGATCAGCCAGTATCCGAGCATGCTACCGAGGGCACGGCTCCCGGGGGCCCGAGGGCTCCCGGGGGCCGTGCACCGGGCCCTAGGGAAGGGACGGAGGCGATTTCGGCGGGTTCTCCGCGAGGACGGCCAGCGCCATGCGGACGGCCTCGTCGAGCTGGGGATCGCGCCCGGCGGCGTGGTCCTGGGGGGTCGTCACCACCTCGACGTCCGGGTCGACCCCGTGGTTCTCCACCCCCCAGGCGTACCCCTCCAGCCAGAACGCGTACTTGGGCTGGGTCACCAGCGTCCCGTCGACCAGGGAGTAGCGGCTGTCGATGCCGATCACCCCGCCCCAGGTCCGGGTCCCGACCACCGGGCCGATGCCGAGGGCCTTGATCGCCGCGTTCACGATGTCGCCGTCGGAGCCGGAGAACTCATTGGCCACCGCCACCACCGGGCCCCTCGGGGCATCCTGCGGATAGCTGTACGGGCGCATGCCGCGCGGCAGGTCCCAGCCGACGATCCGGCGGGCCAGCTTCTCGATGATCAGCTGGGAGGTGTGGCCGCCGCGGTTCTCCCGGACGTCGACGACGAGTCCGTCCCGCACCACCTCGACCCGCAGATCCCGGTGGATCTGCGCCCAGCCGGCGCCCTGCATGTCGGGCACGTGCAGATAACCCAGCCGCCCGCCCGACTTCTCGTGGACGTACGCCCTGCGGTCCGCGACCCAGGCGTGGTAGCGCAGCGGCTCCTCGTCCGCGAGCGGCACCACCACCGCGTACCGGGGATCGCCGCCGCCCGCGGGGGCCACCGTCAGCTCGACGGGTTTGCCGACCGCGCCCACCAGCAGCGGGCCGGGACCGGCGACGGGGTCCACGGGGTGGCCGTCGACGGCGAGGATCGCGTCACCGGCGCGGACGGCGACCCCGGGGGCGGCGAGCGGGGAGTGGGCCTGGGGGTCGGAGGTCTCCGACGGCAGCACCCGGTCGACGCGCCAGGTGCCGTCCTGCGCACGGGAGAGGTCGGCGCCGAGGAGCCCCTGCCGGGTCGAGCGGCTCCCGTACCAGCCGCGCGGGGTGACATAGGCGTGCGAGGTGCCCAGCTCCCCCTGCACCTCCCACAACAGGTCCACCAGGTCGTCGTGGGTGGCGACGCGCGCCAGCACCGGGCGGTAGCGCTCCAGTACGCCGTCCCAGTCGACGCCCCCGAGGTCGGCGCGCCAGAAGTTGTCCCGCATCAGCCGGCCGGCCTCGTCGTACATCTGCCGCCACTCGGCGGCCGGGTCGAGCAGCCGGCGCACCCGGGAGAGATCGACGGTGATGTTGGTGTCGCTGTCCTCGTCGCGCGAGGCACGGCGGTCGCTGGGGACGACCTTCAGCGCGCCGTCGGTGAGGAGCAGCACCCGCTTGCCGTCGCCGCTGACGGAGTACGTCCGCACATCGGACGCGAGTTCCTCGCTGTGGAGCTGGGCCAGGTCGTACCGCTCCAGCGCGGTCCTGGGGCCCGGGTCGTCCGGGGTCGCCCGGGTCGCGCCCAGCACCCCCCGTACCGGGTGGCGCAGCCAGAGCAGGCCGTCCTTGGCGGCGCGCAGGGTGGAGTAGCGCGCGGCCTCGACGGGGAACGGCACTATCCGGTCGGCCAGTCCGTCGAGATCGATACGGGTGACGGGGGTCCCGTTGTCGCCGTTCTCCTGCTTGCCCTCGGTCTCCCGCTCCTTCTCCTTGTCCTTCTCCTTGTCGGCGTCGAAGGGGCGGCCGTGCCGCTGCGGCCCGAAAGGGGAGGGGGTGGTCGCGGCCAGGGTGATCAGATGCGGGCGGCAGCCGCCGACGAAGGCGAGATCGAAGACATGGGTGTCGTAGACGGGGTCGAAGGCGCGCTCGGAGAGGAAGGCCAGATGCTTGCCGTCGAGGGTGAAGGCCGGCTGGTAGTCGCGGAAGCGGAGCGGGGTCGCCTCGGAGACGGTCAGATCGGCGGTGCCGGCGAGTTTCAGCTGCCGCAGCGGGGAGGGTCCGGCGTGCGACCAGACGAGCCAGGCGGAGTCGGGCGAGAAGGTCAGCCCGGTGGCCTCGCCGTCCTCGCTGCGGTCGACCTCGCGCACCTCGCCCGAGTCGCGCTCCACCAGGAGGACGCGGCCGTCGTGCGAGGCGACGGCGGCTCGGGAGCCGTCCGGGGAGACGGCGAGCCCGAGGACCCGGCCGAGCCGGCCCGCGCCCAGCCGGCGCGGGGTGGCGCCGGCGGCGGTGCCGGTCGCCGGGGCGAACTCCAGGGCGTCCTCGCCCTCCGCGTCGGTGACCCAGACCACCTGCTGCTCGCTGCCGGTCCGGAAGGTGCGGGGCAGCCGGGCCCGGACCCCCGGCTCCACCGCCAGCGCCCGCGCGGGGCCCTCGCGGTGGGTGATCCAGTGGATGCCGCCCCGGATCTCGACGGCGCTGCCGCGCCCGGTGTGGTCGGGTGCGGCGGAGCCGAGATGGTGGTCGGCGTGGATGAGCCGGGGACGCAGATCGGTGCGCTGGCCGCCGAGGCGGATGTCGAGACGGCGGGGTTCGGCGCCGTCGAGGTCGTCGAGGAGCCACAGCTCGCCGGCGGACGAGTAGACGACACGGGTGCCGTCGGTGGCGGCCTGGCGGGCGTAGAAGCCGTCCACCGGGGTGTGGCGGCGCAGGGCGGAGCCGTCGGGGAGGGAGGAGTAGAGGGCGCCGACGCCCTCGTGGTCGGAGAGGAAGGCGATCCGGTCGCCCACCCAGAGGGGGTACTCCAGGTTGCCGTCCAGGTCCTGGTGGAGGCGGGTGAAGTCGCCCGTGTCGCCGTGGTCGATCCACAGCTTCCCCGCGGTGCCGCCCCGGTAGCGCTTCCAGGCGGCGGCCTCGCGGCCCATGGTCGCGGAGAGCAGCAGCACGCCGGGGCCGCGTTCGCTCCGGGCGACGCCGCCCACCGGCCCGTACGGCAGCTCCGTCCCCGGGCCGCCGTCGAGCGGGAGGGCCCGCGCCCAGGTGCGGCGCAGCGAGGGCTGGGCGTGCGTGGTGAGCACGAGGATCTCGCCGTCGGCGGTCCAGCCGCGCACGGCGGTGCGGTGGCTGCCCCAGTGGGTGAGCCGGGTCCCGGGCCCGCCGTCGACGGCCGCGAGATGCACCTCGGGCGCGCCGTCGCGGCGGGAGGTCCAGGCGATGTGCGAGCCGTCGGGGGAGATGCGGGGGTGGTCGACGGGCACGTCGTCGGCGCTGACGCGCCAGGCTCGGCCGCCGTGGAGGGGGGCGACCCAGATGTCGTCCTCCGCGGTGAAGGCGATCAACTCGCCGTGAATATGGGGGTACCGGAGGTAGGCAGGCTGCGTCACGCTGTCACCCTAGGCAGGCGGGGGTCGCGGGGGGAGCCCTTTGCGAGATCAGCCTGCCCGTCGCCCGGCCCCCGGGACGGCCCCTGTGCCACAGGCAACCCGCACAGCGCGGCCCACGGTCGGGGGCCGGCCCCCGAACCCCCGCTCCTCAAACGCCGGAGGGGCTGGAGTGGTGCGGCTCAGCCCGCCGGAGAGGCTGGAGTCGTGCGGCTCATCACAGACAGCCCGCGTCCCGCGCGCACCCGTCAGGGAGGAGTCACGGTTCTGGTGACCGTCACCGTCACCGTGGGCGTGGGCTCGGGAGCCCGGCGGGACGGGCGCGGCTGGGTGCAGTCCCCGAGGAACTCCGCGTCGAAGGCCGCCTTGCCGCCGACCCGCGCAGCCAGATCCCCCCGCACACAAACCCCCGCCCGTTCCTCCGTCACCCTCCCCCGCAACGTGATCGACTCCCCGCCCGCCGTCTCCCCCTCACAGTCGACCGTCGCGTACCCCGCCCCCGCCGGAGGCGCACTCCCCGGTGCCGAGGTACAGCTCAGCCACCTCACCTCCACCCCGAGGCGCTTGAACGTGCTGGTCGCCGTCCGGTCGGTGGTGAACGCGACGGCCGCGGCGTTGAGCCTGCCGTCCCCCGTCGGCTCGCACCCGGTCAGCGCGGCGACCGCCGCGGCGGCGAGAGCGAGGGCGCGGGCGGCCGGGAGCCGGCGGCCGGGTCTGATGGTGGTGCCGTTCATGCACGGCAGCGTGACACCGAGCGGCGGCCGGTAAAAGAGTGGTTGCGGACACAAATCCCCCGTACGGTCCGCGAGATGAGCAGAAAGCTGATCCGGCCCCGCAGGCTCGTCCTCGACGCGGACACGGTCTACATGTGGACCGTGCGGCACCGGCACTCGGCCGAGGGCGGACGCCCGTACAACTGCCGTACGGTCCTGTGCTTACGCCGCGAGGGCACCACCCCACGGCTGGAGATCGCCTTCCGGGAGACCGGCGAACCCTCCGGCCCGGGCCAACGGCTCAACCTCCACGAGCCGGGCATCGTACGGCGGTTCGTCGACGAGGCCCTGGCGCGGGGGCTGCTCCCCGCCCCGCCGGGGACCACCGAGGTGGACGGCGGGCCCCTGTTCGACGCGGTGATCGCCGCCTCCGCCGCTGCGCGCGGCGGACGGCCGGATCACGCTGCGCCAAGCGGGTGAACGGCCCCTCCGAGGGGTCCGGGCCGTCTCTTTCGGATCTTGCCGGGCTCGCGAGCCCCGGCACCGGACCCCGCTCACCGATCCGGCCCGATCCGGCCCGATCCGGCCCGATCCGAAAGAAACTCCCTAGCCCCAGCGCCCGGTGCGCCCGAGCAGCAGCGCCACCCCCGCCGTACCCGCCGTGGAGGTGCGGAGCACCGTGCGCCCGAGCCGGTGCGGCCCGGCTCCCGACGCCGCGAACACCGCTAGCTCCTCCGGCGAGACCCCGCCCTCGGGCCCCACCACCAGCACCATCGACCCCTCCGCCGGGAGTTCCGCCGTGGCGAGCGGCTCGGCGCCCTCCTCGTGCAGTACGGCGGCGAAGTCGGCCGCCGCGAGCACCTCGGCGACCTGCTTGGTCGTGGCCGCCTCCGCGACCTCGGGGAAGCGCAGCCGGCGGGACTGCTTCCCCGCCTCGCGCGCGGTCGCCCGCCACTTGGCGAGGGACTTGGCGCCGCGCTCGCCCCTCCACTGGGTGATGCAGCGCGCAGCCGACCAGGGCACGATGGCGTCGACGCCGGTCTCGGTCATGGTCTCCACGGCGAGTTCCCCCCGGTCGCCCTTGGGGAGCGCCTGCACCACGGTGATACGCGGCCGGGGCTCGGGCTCCTCCAGCAGGCTCCGCGCCTCCACGACCAGCCGGTCCTTGCCCTCGGTCCGGAGGACGACACCGGCCGCGCCCCGGCCGAGGCCGTCGGTGAGCACGATGTCCTCGCCGGGCTGGAGCCGCCGCACGGAGACCGCGTGGCGCCCCTCGGGCCCGTCCAGGGTGATCGGCCGGCCGGGTCCGGCGCCGTCCAGCGATTCGACGAGGAAGACGGGCGCGGTCATCAGGAGCCCTCCGGGGCGAACGCGGTGCGGGCGGAGTCCATTTCGCCGGCGAGCACCCCGACGAGTTCCCCGGCGGGCAGGGTGCGGGCCAGCCGGTGGCCCTGCCCCGCCCACAGGGACATCCCCTGGGCGTCCCCCGCCTTCGCGGCGGCCTTGCGGAGCCCGCTGGTCAGATGGTGGACCTCGGGGTAGGCGGCCGGGGCGTAGGGTCCGTGCTCGCGCATGAAACGGTTGACCAGGCCCCGGGCGGGCCGCCCGGAGAAGGCCCGGGTCAGCTCGGTGCGGGTGAAGAGCGGGTTGGTCATGGCCTGTTTGTGCAGGGTGTGCGCGCCGGACTCGGGGCAGACCAGGAACGCGGTGCCGAGCTGGGCGGCGGTCGCCCCGGCGGCGAGCGCGGCGGCGATCTGGGCGCCGCGCATCAGCCCGCCGGTGGCGATGACGGGCAGGTCGACGGCGTCGCGGATCAGCGTGATGAGGGTGAGCAGCCCTATCCCGGCGCCGGCGGTGGCGGGGTCGTCGCGGTGGGTGCCCTGGTGTCCGCCCGCCTCGACGCCCTGCACACAGAGCGCGTCGGCTCCGGCCTGCTCGGCGGCGCGGGCCTCTTCGGGGGTGGTGACGGTGACGACGGTGAGGGTGCCGGCCCGGCCGAAGGATTCGAGCACCTCGGGGGCGGGGCAGCCGAAGGTGAAGGAGACGACGGGCACCGGGTCGTCGAGGAGGATGGCGAGTTTGGCCTCGTAGCCGTCGTCGCCGCCGGAGTCGGGGTCGCCGAGCGGGGTCTCGTACCAGGTGGTCTCACCGGCGAGCTGGTGCTGATAGACCTCGATGGCGGCGGGGTCGGTGGTGCCGCGCTGCGGCATGAAGAGGTTGACCCCGAAGGGGCGTGGGGTGAGCCCGCGGATCTGTTTGATCTCCTGGTACATGCCGCCCGCGGTCTTGTACCCGGCGGCGAGGAACCCGAGACCGCCCGCCTCGGACACGGCGGCGGCGAGCTGGGGGCACGACGCGCCGCCGGCCATGGGCGCCTGCACGATGGGATACCGGCAGAGACCGGTCAGTGCGGAGGACATGCTTGCATCGTGCCATGCGCCTCCCGGCCCACCGAATCGGCCTCGCCCGGCCCGTGGAAGACTCCCGGCCCCCTGCGCGACCCCCGTGCCGGGGCCTCTCGCACCCTGATGCTCCACGGCGCGCCGGGTCCCCGGTCGCGCGGGGAGTTCCGTCCTGGCGCTCCCCCAGTGCTGCCCCCGGACAAGCCGGACCGGCTCGACGCGCCGGCCTCACAGGCACCCCGGGTGTGCGCAGAAACCGGCCTCCGGGAAGCCGGAATTCCCCAGACAGCCACCGGACAGCACCCGAGACACCCCGAAGCCACCCCGCCACCCAGGCCCTGGACGAGCCGAACCGGCTCGACGCGCCGGCCTCACAGGCACCCCGGGTGTGCGCAGAAACCGGCCTCCGGGAAGCCGGAATTCCCCAGGCAGCCACCGGACAGCACCCGAGACACCCCGAAGCCACCCGGCCACCCAGGCATCGCCCGCCGCAGCTCCGGCACCGGCCCCCGGACGAGCCGGACCGGCTCGGACACCCTCCCCGGGCAGGCACCCGGCAGCCGAAATCACCCGGACCAGCAGCCGGGCGGACGGCCCGGGAAGCACCCGGACCACCCGAGCCGCCGGCAGGCACTACCGGCCGTTGAAAGCGTCCTTCAGGCGCGAGAACAACCCCTGCTGCCCGGGCTGGAACTGCCCGAGAGGCCGCTCCTCGCCCCGCAGCTTCGCCAGCTCCCGCAGCAGCCTCTCCTGCTCCGCGTCCAGCTTCTGCGGGGTCATCACCTCGACGTGCACGATCAGGTCGCCGCGCCCGCCGCCCCGCAGATGGGTGATGCCCCGGCCGTGCAGCGGAATCGACTGGCCGGACTGGGTACCCGGCCGGATGTCGACCTCCTCCACGCCGTCGAGCGTCTCCAGCGGCACCTTGGTGCCGAGCGCGCCCGCCGTCATGGGGACCGTCACGGTCACATGGAGATCGTCCCCGCGCCGCTGGAACACCGGGTGGGGCAGCTCGTGGATCTCGACGTAGAGATCGCCGGCGGGTCCGCCACCGGGCCCCACCTCCCCCTCGCCCGCGAGCTGGATGCGGGTGCCGTTGTCGACACCGGCGGGGATCTTCACGGTCAGGGTCCGGCGGGACCGCACCCGGCCGTCGCCCGCGCACTCCGGGCACGGGGTCGGGACGACGGTCCCGAAGCCCTGGCACTGGGGGCACGGCCGCGAGGTCATGACCTGGCCGAGGAAGGACCGGGTCACCTGCGAGACCTCACCGCGGCCCCGGCACATGTCACAGGTCTGCGCCGAGGTGCCCGGCGCCGCTCCCTCACCGCTGCAGGTCGTACAGACCGTGGCGGTGTCGACCTGGATCTCCTTCGTGGTGCCGAAGGCGGCCTCACTCAGATCGATCTCCAGGCGGATCATCGCGTCCTGGCCGCGCCGCGTCCGCGAGCGGGGCCCGCGCTGCGACGCCGTCCCGAAGAACGCGTCCATGATGTCCGAGAAGTTGCCGAAGCCACCGGCGCCGAAGCCTCCCGCGCCCGCGCCTCCGGCCTGCGACAGCGGATCGCCGCCGAGGTCGTAGACCTGCTTCTTCTGCGGGTCCGAGAGCACCTCGTAAGCGGCGTTGATCTCCTTGAACCGCTCCTGGGTCTTCGGATCGGGGTTGACATCCGGATGCAGCTCGCGGGCGAGCCGACGGAATGCCTTCTTGATCTCGTCCTGCGATGCGTCGCGGCGCACGCCGAGTACGGCGTAGTAGTCCGTGGCCACTTACGACTCCGCCAGGATCTGTCCGACGTAACGTGCCACTGCGCGTACCGCTCCCATCGTTCCGGGGTAGTCCATGCGGGTCGGTCCGACCACGCCGAGTTTGGCGACTGCCTCGTCGCCCGAACCGTAGCCGACGGCGACCACGGACGTTGAGTTGAGCCCTTCATGGGCGTTCTCATGACCGATGCGGACAGTCATGCCCATTCCGCCCGACTCCTTCGCCTCACCGAGCAGCTTGAGGAGCACCACATGCTCCTCCAGCGCCTCCAGCACCGGCCGGATGGTGAGCGGGAAGTCGTGTCCGAAGCGGGTGAGGTTGGCGGTGCCGCCGATCACCAGCCGCTCCTCGGTCTCCTCCACCAGCGTCTCCAGCAGAGTGGAGAGCACCGTGGAGACCACGCCCCGGTCCTCCGGGTCGAAGGACTCGGGAAGGTCCTGGACCAGCTGCGGCACATCGGCGAAACGGCGGCCGACGACCCGGCTGTTGAGCCGGGCCCGCAGATCGGCGAGCGGGACCTCCCCGAAGGGCGAGGGACAGTCGATCATGCGCTGCTCGACCCGTCCGGTGTCCGTGATCAGGACGAGCATCAGCCGCGCGGGCGCGAGGGAGAGCAGCTCGACATGGCGGACGGTGGAGCGGGTGAGCGAGGGGTACTGGACGACGGCGACCTGGCGGGTCAGCTGCGCCAGCAGCCGTACCGTGCGGCCGACGACGTCGTCGAGGTCGACGGCGCCGTCCAGAAAGCTCTGGATGGCGCGCCGCTCGGCCGACGACAGGGGCTTGACCCCGGCCAGCCGGTCCACGAAGAGCCGGTAGCCCTTGTCCGTGGGAATGCGTCCGGCGCTGGTGTGGGGCTGGGCGATGAAGCCCTCCTCCTCCAGCACGGCCATGTCGTTGCGGACCGTCGCCGGGGAGACCCCGAGGCGGTGGCGCTCCGTGAGCGCCTTGGAGCCGACGGGCTCCTCGGTGCCGACATAGTCCTGGACGATGGCGCGCAACACTTCGAGTCTGCGTTCGCTGAGCATCGCGCACACCTCCAGCGGTGTTCCCTCGGTGGTTCTTCGGTCGTCCACGGTCGTCTTCGGTCGTCTTCGGTCACTGCTCAGTCACTGACTGGCACTCATGAGGCACGAGTGCCAGCTCCGCCCCGAGCCAGTGTACGGCCGTGGGGTACGCCCCTAGCAAGGGCGACCGACCACGGTACCGCGCACTCGCGCTGGTCGTTGCCAGTAGCGTCGCGGTATGGACGTCAGTTGGGAAGAGCACGGGTGGGAGCGGTTGGACGGCCGGGTGGGCCGGCGCCGGCTCCCCGGATGGGACGCGACCGTCGGTCTGATCGCCGGCCCGGAGGGCGTACTGCTGTACGACACGGGCTCCACGGTGCGCGAGGGGGCGGAGATCCGGCTCCAGGCGCGGACGCTGCTGCCGGGCCGCCGCGTGACGCATGTCGCACTGAGCCATCCGCATTTCGACCATGTGATGGGCACCTCGGCCTTCGCGGGTGTGGAGGTGTACGGAGCCGGGGGCGTCGACACGCTCCTGCGGCGGGAGCGCGAGGTGCTGTGCGCGGACGCGGTACGCCATGGGGTCGCCCCGGACGCGGCGGCGGACGCGGCCGATCTGCTGGTGGTGCCGGGCCGGACGGTCGCCGGGGAGCTGGCGCTCGACCTGGGCGGCGGGCTGCGGGTGCTGCTGGTGAACGCGGGGCCCGGGCACACCGGCCACGACCTGGCCGCCCTGGTCCCGGGGCCGGCGGGGGCGCCGCCGGTGGTCTTCTGCGGTGACCTGGTGGAGGAGTCGGGCGAGCCGCAGGCGGGACCGGACGCGGTGGCGGCCGGGTGGCCGGCGGCGCTGGACCGGCTGCTGGCGCTCGGCGGCCCGGACGCGGTGTACGTACCGGGGCACGGCGCGGTGGTGGACGCCGCGTTCGTGCGTGCCCAGCGCGATGCGCTGGCGGAGCGGTTCGCGGTGTCGTAGCGTCGCCGGATGCGCAGCTACAGCCCCGATCTGACCCCGCCCTGGAAGAAGCCGGCCCCCGTCGCGGAGGTGCCCGCCGACCCCGATCTGGTGGTGGAGGAGGTCACCACGGGGTTCTGCGGGGCCGTGGTGGGCTGCGAGGCGGGGACGGTGACCCTGGAGGACCGTTTCGGCAAGCACCGGGTCTTCCCGCTGGCCCCGCGCGGGTTTCTGCTGGAGGGCAGGGTGGTGACGCTGGTCCGCCCCGCCCGGGGGCCCGTCGCGGCGACGCGCACGGCCTCGGGGTCGGTCGCCGTCCCGGGCGCGCGGGCGCGGGTGGCGCGGGCGGGCCGGATCTATGTCGAGGGCCGGCACGACGCGGAGCTGGTGGAGCGGGTCTGGGGCGACGATCTGCGGATCGAGGGAGTGGTGGTGGAGTATCTGGAGGGCGTCGACGACCTCCCCGCCATCGTCCGGGAGTTCGACCCGGGGCCGGACGCCCGGCTGGGGGTGCTGGTGGACCATCTGGTCCCCGGCTCGAAGGAGTCGCGGATCGCCTCGGCGGTGACCGGTGACCATGTGCTGGTGACGGGACATCCGTTCATCGACATCTGGGAGGCGGTGAAGCCGTCATCGGTGGGCATCGCCGCCTGGCCCCGGGTGCCGCGCGGGCAGGACTGGAAGACCGGGGTGTGCCGGGCGCTGGGGTGGCCGGAGAACACCGGGGCGGCCTGGCAGCACATCCTGGCGCGGGTGGGCTCGTACCGCGATCTGGAACCGGCGCTGCTGGGGCGGGTGGAGGAGCTGATCGACTTCGTCACCGCGGAGTGAGGGCCGCCGCGTCCCCGATCGCCTGCGCCTGCGCCTGCGTCCGCGCCTGCGTCCGCGCCTTCCCGGCCGGCCGGCCGGGTCCGCCACGGGCTCGGGCGCCCGCAATCCACGGGTTGCGGACTGAATATGTGAAGAAGTCTCCTTTCAGTCAGTAATACGACTTTGAGCCGTTCATCACTCCTGTCGTGTAGGAGCGGCCGACCATGGACAACTCCTCACTGCGACAGCGCGCGCACCCTCCGTAGCACCCCGCTGGCAATTCCGTGGTCCGGCCGCCGCCCCCGCCCCCGCTCCTGCACCCTGAACCGCAGACTGAGGAGGACAGCCATGGCATTCGACCCCGGCCTCGCGAGCATCCGCGCCGCCCGCAACGCGGACGGCCGTCTCGAAGTGTTCGCCACCGGTTCGGACAGCGCCCTGTGGCACATCTGGCAGACCGCGCCCGGCGGCGCCTGGACCGGCGACTGGGTCAGCCGGGACGGCACGCTGACCACCGCCCCCACGGTCTTCCGCAACGCGGACGGGCGCCTGGAGGTCTTCGCGGGCGGCGCCGACGGACGCGTCTGGCACACCTGGCAGACCTCCCCCAACGGGAGCTGGGCCAAGGAGTGGCGGCACCTGCGCGACCAGCGGATGCTCGGCCGGCACCTCGCCGTGTTCCAGAACGCCGACGGGCGGCTCGAAGTCTTCGTCCGGGGCGCGGACAACGCGCTCTGGCACATCTGGCAGACCGCTCCCAGCGGCACCTGGCACGACCGCTGGGTCTCCCGGGGCGGGGTGCTGCGCGGCTGTCCGGCCGTCTTCCAGAACGAGGACGGCCGGCTGGAGGTCTTCGTGCGCGGCAGCGACGACGCCCTGTGGCACACCTGGCAGACCTCCCCCAACGGGGAGTGGTATCCCACCTGGTCGTCGCTCGGCGGCGATCTGCGGGCCGACCCGGCGGTGTTCCCGAACAAGGACGGCAGGCTGGAGGTCTTCGCGAAGGCCCCGGACAACACCCTGCGCCATATCTGGCAGTCCGAGCCCAATGGCGCCTGGCACCCGGTGTGGGCCAATCGCGGCGGCCCGCGCATCGGGGTGCCCGCCGTCTTCCAGGAGGCCGACGGGCGTCTCGTCCTCTTCGCCCGGGGCTCCGACCTGGGCGGCTGGCGGGCTGAGCAGCAGGTGGCGAACGGAACCTGGGGCGACTGGCAGTCCCAGGGCGGGCTGCTCGCGACCGATCCCGTGGTGGGCCGCCACGCCGACGGCCGGCTGGAGTCGCTCCATCTGAGCTTCGACAACGCGCTGTGGCACAAATGGCAGACATCCGCCAACAACGGGTGGACCGCCAGTTGGGCGACCCGGGGCGGGAGCCTCTCGGCGCTCTGACACCGCCCGCGCCCGGCCGCCCCGCCCCGGCCCAGCCCGGCGCGGGCGGGCGCGGGCGGGCGCGGGCGGGCGCGGGCGGGCGGCAGGAGCACGTGGGCAGGCGGGGAGGCGGGCAGGCGGGCTGCCTCAGTCCACCAGGTCGCGCACCACCGCGTCCGCGAGCAGCCGGCCCCGCAGGGTCAGGACCCCGCGCCCCGCTCCGTACGCCTCCCGGTCCAGCAGTCCGCCGTCCAGGGCACGGCGGGACGCCGCGAGCCCGGCGGTACGCAGCAGCGAGAGCGGCACGCCCTCGCGGAGCCGCAGCTCCAGCAGAATCCGCTCCACCCGCCGGTCCTCGTCCGGCAGCAGCTCACGGCCCGCGCCGGGCGAGCGGCCCTGTGCCAGCGCCGCCGCGTAGGCGCCGGGGTGCTTCACATTCCACCAGCGCACCCCGCCGACATGGCTGTGGGCGCCGGGGCCCGCGCCCCACCAGTCCGCGCCGCGCCAGTACAGCTCGTTGTGGAGACAGCGCCCGGCGTCCGACGTGGCCCAGTTGGAGACCTCGTACCAGTCGTACCCCGCGTCCGCGAGGACGGAGTCCGCGATCAGATAGCGGTCGGCGTGCACATCGTCGTCCGTCATCGGCACCTCGCCCCGTCTGATCCGGCGGGCCAGCTGGGTGCCCTCCTCGACGATCAGGGCGTACGCCGAGATGTGGTCGGGCCCGGCGCCCACGGCGGCGGCGAGCGTGGCGCGCCAGTCGTCGTCGCTCTCACCCGGGGTGCCGTAGATCAGATCGAGGTTCACATGGCCGAAACCGGCCGCCCGCGCCTCGGCGACACAGGCCTCGGGCCTGCCGGGCGTATGGGTGCGGTCGAGCACCTTCAGCACGTGCTGCCGGGCGCTCTGCATCCCGAAGGAGATCCGGTTGAAGCCCCCGGCGCGCAGCTCGGCCAGATACTCGGGACCCACCGACTCCGGATTGGCCTCGGTGGTGATCTCCGCGCCGTCCGCGAGCCCGAACTCCTCCCGTACGGCGTCGAGCATCGCGACCAGGTCGGCGGCGGCCAGCAGCGTGGGCGTACCGCCGCCGATGAACACCGTCTCGGCCCGGCGCGGGTCGTCGCCGAGGACCTTGCGGGCGAGCCGGACCTCGTCGGCGAGGGTCGCGGCGTAATTGTCCCGGGAGGCCAGCACACCGCCCGTGCCGCGCAGCTCGGTGGCGGTGTAGGTGTTGAAGTCGCAGTACCCGCAGCGCGTGGCGCAGTACGGGACGTGCAGATAGAAGGCGAGCGGCCGGTCGCCGGCCCCGGCGAGGGCGGACGCGGGGAGCGACCCGTCCTCGGGCACGGGCTCGCCGTCGGGCAGTACGGAAGGCATGTCCTCCATTGTCCGTCACCCGGCCGCCTCACCTCGCCCGCGCCCGTTCCGGCACCGGGCACAGTGAGCGGTGCCGTGCCCGGTGACGGGCGGCCCCGGGGTTCCCCGGGGAGCTGTGGGAAGGGTCCGCCGCGGGGTCACGCCTCCCGGGAGCCCTCGTACATCTCCTCGATGAGGTGCTTGAACTCACGCTCGACGACCGGGCGCTTCAGCTTGAGGCTCGGGGTGAGATCGCCGTGCTCGACATCGAGGTCGCGGGGCAGCAGCCGGAACTTCTTGATCGTCTGCCAGCGCTGGAGGCCGCCGTTGAGCCGGTCCACATATCCCTGGACCAGCTCCCGGGTGGCGGGGGCCGCGACCACGTCGGCGTAGGACCGGCCGGCCAGGCCGTGCTCCTTCGCCCAGTTCAGGAGGGTCGGCTCGTCGAGCGAGATCAGCGCGGTACAGAAATTGCGGGCCGCGCCCACCACGACGATGTTGGAGACGAACGGGCAGATCGCCTTGAACTGGATCTCCACCTCGGTGGGCGCGATGTACTTTCCGCCGGAGGTCTTGATCAGGTCCTTCTTGCGGTCGGTGATCCGCAGATAGCCGTCCGGGGAGAGTTCGCCGATGTCCCCGGTGTGCAGCCAGCCGTCGGGTTCGAGGACCTCCGCCGTCTTCTCGGGCAGCCCGTGGTACCCCTCCATGATCCCGGGGCCGCGGAGCATCACCTCGCCGTCCTCCGCGATCCGCACCTCGGTGCCGGGCAGCGGCTTGCCGACCGTGCCCGTGCGGTACGCCTCGCCCGGGTTGACGAAGGAGGCGGCGCTGGACTCGGTGAGTCCGTACCCCTCCAGGACATGGATTCCGGCGCCGGCGAAGAAGTAGCCGATCTCCGGCGAGAGCGCGGCGGAACCGGAGACGGCGGCGCGCAGCCGCCCGCCGAAGGCGTCCCTGAGCTTGGCGTACACCAGCGCGTCGGCGACCTTGTGCTTGGTGGTCAGGACGAAGGGCGCGGAGGCGGTCCCGGTGCGGCGGAAGTTGTCCTGGCTGATCCTCGCGTACTCCCGGGCCACTCCGGCCGCCCACTGGAAGATCTTGTACTTGGCGGGCCCGCCGGCCCGGGCCTTGGCCGCGACGCCGTTGTAGACCTTCTCGAAGATCCGGGGCACGGAGGCCATATAGGTCGGCTGGACCACCGGGAGATTCTCGATGATCTTGTCGATCCGGCCGTCGACGGCGGTGACATGGCCCAGCTCGATCTGCCCCGAGGTCAGCACCTTGCCGAAGACATGGGCGAGCGGCAGCCAGAGGTACTGCACATCGTCCTTGGTGACCAGGCCGGTCGCGGCGATCGCCTTCGCCATGTACGACCAGTTGTCGTGGGGCAGCCGGACGCCCTTGGGCCGTCCGGTGGTGCCGGAGGTGTAGATCAGGGTGGCCAGCTGGTCGGCGGTGATCGCCGCGATCCGCTCGGCGACGGCGTCCGGGGTCTGCTTCAGCAGGGCCTTGCCACGGGTCTCCAGCTCCGCGAGGGAGAGCACCCAGCCCTCGGGGTCGCCCGGTTCCGCTTCCACACCGGCGGGGTCGATGACGACGACATGCCGCAGCTCGGGCAGGTCCGCGCGCCGCTCGCGGGCCTTGGCGAGCTGGGTCGCGTCCTCCGCGATCAGGATGCGGCTCCCGGAGTCGGCGAGGATGTACGCCGACTCCTCGGCGTTGGTCGACGGATAGACGGTCGTGGTGGCGCCGCCGCCGCACATGACCCCCAGGTCGGCGAGAATCCACTCCACCCGGGTGGCGGACAGCAGCGCGACCCGGTCCTCGGGCGCCAGCCCGAGGCCGATCAGGCCGGCGGCGATGGCGTCGACCCGTTCGGCGGCCTCGCCCCAGCTCAGCGACTTCCACTCGTCGGGGCCCCGGCCGGAGGCGGACGGCACCGGGTAGCGGTACGCCTCGGCGTCCGGGGTGGCCGCGACACGCTCGGTGAAGAGGGTCGCGACCGACGGCGGCCGGTTCTCGATCAGGGTCTGTGTGTCGCTCACGACATCCTCCGGGCCTGCGGCAGCACTGCACGACGGGCTGGTTCTTTAACTGGCGAGTAACCATCGAGCCGTGATCAGACTAGAGGCCACTCTGCCAGTGCGTAAGGGGATACGGGCTGCCGCTTCATAACGAAGGACGGCGCCCCCCGGCCGCTCGCGGATACGGGGAAGCGCCCGCCGAAAGCTCCGGCGGGCGCTTCCCCGTCTGTGCGCGCACGGGCGCGGGCCGGCTACTTCTTGCCCTTGCCGCTGCTCTCGTCGCTGGAGAGGACGGCGATGAAGGCGTCCTGGGGAACCTCCACACTGCCGACCATCTTCATCCGCTTCTTGCCTTCCTTCTGCTTCTCCAGCAGCTTCCGCTTACGGGAGATGTCACCGCCGTAGCACTTGGCGAGGACGTCCTTGCGGATGGCGCGGATGGTCTCGCGGGCGATGACCCGGGAGCCGATCGCGGCCTGGATCGGCACCTCGAACGCCTGGCGCGGGATCAGCTCGCGCAGCTTCGCCACCAGCCGCACGCCGTACGCGTACGCCGCGTCCTTGTGGGTGATCGCGGAGAAGGCGTCGACCTTGTCGCCGTGGAGCAGGATGTCCACCTTGACCAGGCTGGACGACTGCTCGCCCGTGGGCTCGTAGTCGAGGGAGGCATAGCCGCGGGTCTTGGACTTCAGCTGGTCGAAGAAGTCGAAGACGATCTCGGCGAGGGGCAGGGTGTAGCGGATCTCCACCCGGTCCTCGGAGAGGTAGTCCATGCCCAGGAGGGTGCCGCGGCGGGTCTGGCACAGCTCCATGATCGCGCCGATGAACTCGCTGGGCGCGAGGATGGTGGCCCGCACCACCGGCTCGTACACCTCCGAGATCTTGCCCTCGGGGAACTCGCTCGGGTTGGTGACCGTGTGCTCGGCGCCGTCCTCCATGAGGACGCGGTAGACCACGTTCGGCGCGGTGGCGATCAGGTCGAGGCCGAACTCGCGCTCCAGGCGCTCCCGGATGACATCCAGGTGCAGCAGGCCGAGGAAGCCGACGCGGAAGCCGAAGCCGAGGGCCGCGGAGGTCTCCGGCTCGTACACCAGGGCGGCGTCGTTGAGCTGGAGCTTGTCGAGGGCGTCGCGCAGCTCGGGGTAGTCCGAGCCGTCCAGCGGGTAGAGGCCGGAGAACACCATCGGCTTGGGGTCCTTGTAGCCGCCCAGGGCCTCGGTGGCGCCCTTGTGCTGCTGGGTGATGGTGTCGCCGACCTTGGACTGGCGGACGTCCTTCACACCGGTGATCAGATAGCCGACCTCGCCGACGCCCAGACCGTCGGCCGGGAGCATCTCGGGCGAGTTGGTGCCGATCTCCAGCAGCTCGTGGGTGGCGCCGGTGGACATCATCCGGATGCGCTCGCGCTTGCCCAGCTTGCCGTCGATGACCCGGACATAGGTGACGACGCCCCGGTAGGAGTCATAGACCGAGTCGAAGATCATCGCGCGGGCGGGCGCGTCGGCGACGCCGACCGGGGCGGGGACCTCGCGCACCACCCGGTCGAGCAGCGCCTCCACACCGACGCCCGTCTTCGCGGAGACCCTCAGCACATCGTCCGGGTCGCAGCCGACGAGGTTGGCCAGCTCCTCGGCGAACTTCTCCGGCTGGGCGGCCGGGAGGTCGATCTTGTTGAGGACCGGGACGATGGCGAGGTTGTTCTCCATCGCCAGATAGAGGTTGGCCAGGGTCTGCGCCTCGATGCCCTGGGCCGCGTCCACCAGCAGGATCGTGCCCTCGCAGGCGGCGAGCGAGCGGGACACCTCGTAGGTGAAGTCCACATGGCCCGGGGTGTCGATCATGTTCAGGATGTGGGTCCTGCCCTGGCCTTCGCCCTCACTGGGCGCCCAGGGCAGCCGGACCGCCTGGGACTTGATCGTGATGCCGCGCTCGCGCTCGATGTCCATCCGGTCGAGATACTGAGCACGCATCTGCCGCTGGTCGACCACACCGGTCAGCTGAAGCATCCGGTCGGCGAGCGTGGACTTGCCGTGGTCGATGTGCGCGATGATGCAGAAATTGCGGATCAGCGCCGGGTCTGTACGGCTCGGCTCGGGCACGTTGGAAGGAGTCGCGGGCACGCAGGGTCCTGATTCTTGAGACGCGGGGCGTCTCGTCTCGGGCGATGTCGGATCGATACGTAGCCCCCATCGTCCCACGGGTGAGGGACTGCGACCGGTTTGGGCCGCCGGGAGAGCTGCTGGTAGCCTGGCTAGCTGTGTCTCTTCCCATGGTGCAGACCATGGGACACGAGGCGCTCATCGAAGATCAATCGAACCTGAGAAGGCTCTTTCGTGGCGAACATCAAGTCCCAGATCAAGCGGAACAAGACGAACGAGAAGGCGCGCCTGCGCAACAAGGCCGTCAAGTCGTCGCTGAAGACCGCTGTCCGCAAGGCCCGTGAGGCCGCCGCTTCGGGCGACGTCGAGAAGGCCACCGCGGCCACTCGCGAGGCCGCTCGCAAGCTCGACAAGGCTGTCTCGAAGGGTGTCATCCACAAGAACGCCGCCGCCAACAAGAAGTCGGCGCTGGCTGCCAAGGTTGCCTCCCTCCAGGGCTGAGCCCACTCGCTGTAACCCGGGGGCGACCCCGGACCGGCGGCACTCCCTGAGGGTGCCCCGCCGGAAGACTTGATCGCCGGACGGACCCGAGCGGGCCCTCTCTCTCCGCTCCCCGCCCCGGCACCCCTCAGGACTCGCACTTGGACCTGCGTTCGCCACGCGGGTGCGAGTCCGAACCGCAGGACCTCGCCAGGGCCCCGGACCCCTCTCGCTCCTTCCCCAGGACAGAGGCTCCCCCGGGGCCTTCGGCATGCCCACCCCAGAAGACGGCCCCACCCCGGCCGAACCGACGATCGGCGCACACCTCAGCCCCGCCGGCGATTGAGGCACGGGAAGCGCAATTCAGCCCCGCCGGCCATCGAGGTACGGGAAGCCCAATCAGCCCCGCCGGCGATTGAGGCGCGGGGGTTCGGGGGCAGAGCCCCCGACCGAAGCCCCCCGGGGCGGAGGCCCAAGCACCAGGGACCTCCCCCGAACCCCGGGCTCAAACTCGGACTCAACCTCAGCGCCGCGAACGCGCAGCCCTCGCCACAGTCACCACAGCCTTCTCCAGGGCATACTCCGCATCATCCCCACCCCCCTTCACCCCCGCATCCGCCTCCGCCACCGCCCGCAGCGCCACCCCCACCCCGTCCGGTGTCCACCCCCGCATCTGCTGCCGCACCCGGTCGATCTTCCAGGGCGGCATGCCCAGCTCACGGGCCAGATCCGCCGGTCTGCCGCCGCCCCTGGCCGAGGAGAGCTTCCCGATCGCCCGCACCCCCTGCGCCAGCGCACTGGTGATCAGCACTGGCGCGACCCCGGTCGACAGCGACCAGCGCAGCGCCTCCAGCGCCTCCGCCGCCCGGCCCTCCACCGCCCGGTCGGCGACGGTGAAGCTGGAAGCCTCCGCACGGCCCGTGTAGTACCGCCCCACGACGGCCTCGTCGATCGTGCCCTCGACATCCGCGGCGAGCTGGGACACCGCGCTGGCCAGCTCCCGCAGATCGCTGCCGATGGAGTCCACCAGCGCCTGGCACGCCTCCGGTGTCGCGGACCGGCCCAGCGCCCGGAACTCCGAGCGCACGAACGTGAGCCGCTCGGCGGGCTTGGTGGTCTTGGGGCAGGCGATCTCACGGGCCCCGGCCTTGCGGGCCGCGTCCACCAGCCCCTTGCCCTTCGCGCCCCCGGGGTGGAGCAGGACGAGGGTGATCTCCTCCACCGGCGCGGTGAGATACCCCTTGATGTCCTTGATCGTGTCGGCGGAGAGATCCTGCGCGTTCCGCACGATGACGACCTTGCGCTCGGCGAAGAGCGAGGGGCTCGTCAGCTCGGCGAGGGTGCCCGGCTGGAGCTGGTCGGCGGTGAGGTCGCGCACATCCGTGTCGGCGTCGGCGGCGCGGGCCGCCGCCACCACCTGCTGCACCGCGCGGTCGAGAAGGAGATCCTCCTGCCCCACGGCGAGGGTGACGGGGGCGAGCGGATCGTCGGTGGAATTCTTCCTGGTGGCCATCGCGTCCAGCATCCCATGGGCCACCGACACCCGGTCCGGTGCCGGAGAATGAACGGGTGAGCGATGGACGACATGTACTGGTGCTGCCCGACCGCGACGCAGCCGAGGAGGTGGCGGGGGAGCTGGCGGACCGCTTCGGCGTGGCCGAGGAACCCCAGCTCGTACGGGACGCGCTGGCCGGCGAGGACGACGCCGAGGACGCCCAGTGGCTGGTCGTGGTGGAGGACCCGGGCGCCCGGCTGGACCCGGCGGGCCTGGACGCCTTCGCCGCCGAGTACGAGGGGTGGCTGGAGGCCCCCTGACGGCGGGCCGGGCTCAGCTCCGCGCGACGTCCCTGAGGAAGACGAGCCCGTCGATCTCCGCCAGGTGCGCCGGGTCGAGCCCGAAGTAGCCGAACCAGGGGGAGTCGCGGGGCGCGGGCGGGGTGTCGCGGAGGGCGGCGGCCAGCCGGGGCGCGTCGACGAGACAGCGGTCCTCCGGGAGCGCGTACAGCAGCCCTTCGACGGAGTCCGGCGGCGGCGCGCCCACCCCCCGGTGCCGGATCGTGCCGAGGGCCGTGGCCACGAAGGCGTACTCCTCACCGAGGCGGGCGCTCACCAGCGCGCCGGCGCCCCACCACTCCAGCGGCGCCCCGCCCATCCGCATCGAGCTCCTGGTCCGCTGGAGATGGGTGTTGTGGGCGTGGACCAGCGCCGGTCCCCCTTCCGCGACGGCGAGGAGGTTGTGGGCCATCATCCGGTCCCGGACGCCCACCAGCCGCGTCATGCGCGCCGGTGAGGTGTCGGCCATCCAGTGGTGGTAGCGGAGCAGGCCGGTGGCGGTGCGCCCGTACAGGCGCGCCCGGTCCCAGTCGTCCCGCGAGGTCGCCGCGATGAGGTCCGGCGTCCGTTCGTCGAGCAGCGACACCAGATCGTCGGCGATCAGCCGCAGCCGGCCCGCTTCGGGCGACCGTCCCACGGAGCGGGACGGGTCCGTCATCGCGGCGGGCTCGGTCCACCGGTCGTCGGCGCCGAGCAGCCGGTCGAGTGTCTCCGCCGTGCAGGGGAGCAGATCCGCGTCCACCAGGGCCGCGAGGCGGTGGTGGAGTGCGGTGAGGGCCTGCCGGGGGCTCTCGGCGCCGGTGATCTCCAGCGGGCCGTCGAAGCCGGCGAAGCGGAGCCGCTCGGAGGCGGGCCGGCCGTCGTTGTACGCCCTCATCCACCGCACGAGTGCGCGGTTGGCGGCGGACGCCCCGAGCCCATGGCTGAACCCGTGCTCCATGGCCTCGTCGAGGGTGCCCGTGCCCGTGGTGACGTAGTCGTCCACCACCAGGCCCGCCAGACAGCCGCTCTCGATCGCGATCGCGCGGTAGCCCTCCTCCGCGACGAGCTGCCGGAAGATCTCGTTGCGCAGATCGAGCAGGGTGTCCTCGCCATGGGTGGGCTCGCCCAGGGCGAGCAGCCTCGGCCGGGCGGGCAGCAGCCCCCTGAGGGAGGCGGCGTCGACGGTGTGGAGGGTTTCCCGGATGCCAGTAGCCATGACCTCAACGGTATCGTTGAAGACTCGGTTGAGACTTTTTCGCGATAATCTCGGAGCTGTGGGAAGAAACCCTCAAAGCACTGGTCACCTCAGGCCGATTGATCTGGCGCGCCGCCACGGACTGTCCACGCAGGCCGTGCGGAACTACGAGGAGGCAGGCATCCTCCCGGCCGCCGACCGCACACCCCACGGCTACCGCGTCTACACCCCGGCGCACACACGGGCTCTGGCGGCGTTTCTCGCCCTGCTGCCCGGCCACGGCCATCCGACGGCGGCATCGGTCATGCGGGCCGTGAACCGGGGCGCGACCGATGAGGCGCTCCGCCTCATCGACGAGAGCCATGCCCAGCTCCTCGACGACCGGCGCACCCTCCGGGCCGTGGAGAGCGCCCTCCGCGATCTGGAGTCCGCCGCGCCGTCCGAGCCCGACGCGGCGCTCCCGGGGCCCGGCGGCACCTTCATCGGGCCGCTGGCGGAGGGACTCGGCATCCGGCCGGCGACCCTGCGCGCCTGGGAGCGCTCCGGGCTGGTGCACCCGCGCCGCGACCCGCTGACCGGGTACCGCGTCTACGACGAGGCCGCTGTACGGGACGCCCGGCTGACCCACCAGCTCAGACGGGGCGGCTATCCGCTGGAGCGGATCGCCCCGCTGATCACCCAGGTGCGGACCGCCGGCGGACTGGAGCCTCTGGAGTCGGCCCTGCGCGACTGGCACGGCAGGCTCTCCGCCCGCGGGCGCGCGATGCTGACCGGAGCCGCCGAGCTGGACGCGTACCTCCGCGAGCTGCCCTGACCCCGTGCGCGAGGCCCGGGCCCGCCCTCGGGGCCGGAGCGTCAACGCCCTTATCACGCGGCCCCCTTGGCTCCATCCCCTCCCATCTGCTGGGCTGGGCCCATGGACGCCGCCGCAGGCCGCACACCGGCCGTCTACGACCGCATCGGAACCGGCTACAGCGACATCCGGGTCCCCGACCCCCGTCTGCACGCCCTGATCAGCCGGGCCCTGGAGGGCGCCCGCACCATCGTGAACGTCGGCGCCGGGGCCGGCTCCTACGAACCCGAGCACGCCAAGATCACCGCGGTCGACCCCTCCCAGGTCATGCTGGACCAGCACCCTGCGGCCGGAAAGGTGCGGGCCGGCGCGGAGGCGCTCCCGTTCCCCGACGGGTCCTTCGACGCGGCGATGGCCGTCCTGACCGTCCAGCACTGGCCCGATCCGCACCGGGGCCTCGGCGAGCTGCGCCGGGTCGCCCGCAGACAGGTGGTCTTCACCTGGGACCCGGGCCATCCCCAGGAGCTGTGGCTGATCGAGGAGTACCTCCCGGAGATCCGTGACATGGACCACGCCCGCTTCACGCCCGTGGCCGAGGTCGCCGACGCGCTCGGAGCGCACACGGTGCTGCCCTTCCCCATCCCCCGCGACTTCACCGACGGCTTCCAGAGCGCCCACTGGCAGCGGCCCGAGCGCTATCTCGACCCGGCCGTCCGACAGGCCAGCTCCACCTTCGCCCAACTGCCGCCCTCCGTCGTGGAACCGGCGATCGAACGGCTCCGCGCCGACCTCGACTCCGGCCTCTGGCACCGCCGCCACGCCGATCTCCTCGACCGGGAGAGCATGGACTACGGCTACCGCCTGGTGATCGCGGGCTAGGTCGTCACTTTCGGATCGTGCCGGGCTCGCGAGCCCTGGCACCGCGCCCCGCCGCGATGTCGTCAGTCGCCGACCCTCCGCGTGGACTCCCTCCTCTGCCCTGCGATCCACGGCACCGCGTCCCGCTCGCCGATCCGGCCCGGTCCGAAAGAAGCTCCCCGGGCGGACCACGGGGACCGCCGCGGGCGCCCGAGGCCCGAGGGCACCCGGCCCGCCCGCCTCCCGCCCGGGCGCCCCGCCGGCCGCGCCCGGTGACCACGGCCCCCCGGCGCAGGCCCGCCCGCAGGGAGCGGCCGGCGCCGGTCACGGCGATCGGCCCGTCCCGGTCGGTGCGGAGCACCACCGCTCCCCCGGCTCCGAGCGCGCCCACGGTGTGCGGGGACGGATGGCCGTACGGGTTGTCCCGGCCCGTGGAGATCAGTGCCAGTCGCGGGCGCGCGGCGGCCAGCAGAGCCGGGTGCTGATGCGCCGACCCGTGGTGGGCGACCTTGAGGACATCCACCGGCGGCAGTTCCGGATGGGCCAGCAGCAGCCCGCGCTGGGCCGGTGGTTCGAGGTCGCCGAGCAGCAGGAGGACCGGCCCCGCCTCCACCCGCACCAGCAGGGTGACGCTGGCGTCGTTGGGTTCCGTCGGCGGGACCGCGGCGGCCGCCCGGCCCGGGGCGCGGTCCGGGGCGCGGTCCGGCCAGAGCACCTGCCACGACAGCCGTCCGAGCCGGCGCCGCTCCCCCGGGGCCGCGCGCACCAGCGGCACCCCGGCTTCCGCCGCCGCCGCGCGGACGAACGCGCTCTGCGCCCTCGGCTCGTCGAGCGTCGTGGTCTGCACCGCCCCCACGGTCCGGCCCCGCAGCACCCCGGACAGGCCCCCGATGTGGTCGGTGTGGAAGTGGGTGAGGACGATCAGCGGGATACGCGTGACGCCCAGCTCCCTCAGACAGCGGTCGGCCAGATCCGGGTCGGGTCCCACATCCACGACCACCGCCGCGCCGGTGCCGTCGCCCGCCGCGAGGACCGTGGCATCTCCCTGTCCGACATCGCACATGGCGAACGACCAGCCCGGTGGCGGCCAGCCCGTGACGACGCGGGTGAGCGGCGCGGGGCGCAGCACGGCCAGCAGGAGCAGCAGCGCACAGGCCGAGGCCGCCCAGGGGCGGCGCCACAGCCGGCGGGCGATGAGCACCGCGAGCGCGGTGGCGGCGGCGAGCAGCACTCCGCCGCGCCAGCCGCCCGGCCAGTCCACCCACGCCCCCGGCAGCGAGGCCCCGGCACGGGCGACGGCGGCGATCCACCCGGCCGGCCATCCCGCGACGCCGGCGAGCACCTCGGCCGCGGGCATCGCGACCGGGGCGGTGGCGAGCGCGGCGAAACCGAGGACGGTGGCCAGGGCGACGGCCGGCTCGGCGATCAGATTGCAGGGGATCGCCACCAGGCTGACGCGGGTGGCCAGGACGACGACCACGGGCGCGCAGACGGCCTGCGCGGCCCCGGCCGCCGCCAGCGCCTCCGCGAGCCTCGGCGGCACCCCGCGCCGCCGCAGCGCCGCGCTCCAGCCGGGGGCGATGGTCAGCAGCGCGCCGGTGGCGAGGACGGAGAGCACGAAGCCGGGGCTGCGGGCGAGGCCGGGGTCGTGGAGGACCAGCAGCAGAACGGCGGCGGCGAGCGCGGGGAGGAGGGATCTGCGCCGGCCGGTGCCGATGGCGAGCAGGGTGATCGCACCGCACGCCGCCGCCCTGAGCACGCTCGGCTCCGGTCGGCACACGACCACGAAGGCGAGGATCAGCCCGCCGCCGAGGAGCGCCGTCCCTCTCAGGGTGATGCCCAGCCGGGGTGCGAGACCGCCGCGCTCGGCGAGCAGGGCCCGGCCCGGGGGTCCCACCAGCAGGATGAGCACCACGCCCAGGTTGCTCCCGGAGACCGCGAGGAGATGGGTGAGGTCCGTGGCCTCGAAGGCTTCCTGGAGGTCCGGGGTGACCCGGGAGGTGTCCCCGACGGTCAGCCCGGGGAGGAGGGCGCGGGCGTCCCGGGGCAGGCCGTCGGACGCCGTGCGCAGCCCCGCCCGGAGGGCTCCCGCGGTGCGCTGCACCGCGCTGGGGCTCTCGATGACCTCCGGCCCGCCGCCCCGCACCCGCAGCACCGCCCCGTACCGGTCGGCGCCGTGCAGCGGTGGCGCGAGGCCGCCCGTCAGCCGGAGCCCGGTGGAGGGCAGCAGCGACTGCCAGCGGGCGAGTACGGGCCGGGGGAGCCCCGGCCGCACCACCACCAGCAGGGGTGTCCTGACGGCGGTGGCCTCCCGGCCCGCTCCGGAGACCTCGGTCGCCTCCGCGTCGAACACCAGGGCCCGTCCCGCCCGCGGACCGCCTTCCGGCCGGGGCCGGGTGAGCCTGGGGTCGGAGGAGACCCGCAGCTCCACGGTGGCGTGGGCGTACCGTTCGGCCAGCGCGGGCAGCGGGCCGCGCCGCAGATCCGCGCTCCACAGCCCGGCGGTCACCGCGCCCGCCGCCGCGCACAGCAGCAGCGCCGCGCAGGCGGTGGCGGTGGCGGTGATCCGGTCCCGGCCGCCCGCACGGGCCGCCCGGCGTGCGCCGGGCCTCAGGACCGAGACGAGGAGCAGCGCCGCGAGAGCCGCGCAGAGGGCCGCGCCGAGCGCCGTCCACCGGCCCGGGGCGCCCACGGCAAGCGCGGAGGCCGCCCAGGCCGCCAGGGCCGGAAAGACCAGCCGCAGATCGGCCGGGCCCTCCTGGCGGGGGTTGGCCGCGCCCAGCCGGTGGCCCGACGCGGTGTGCACGGCCCGGCGGGTCACGGCCGCACCAGCGGCTGGAGGTCGGCGAACCGGCGGTCCCCGATCCCTCTGACCTCGCGGAGCTGCTCGACGGAGCGGAAGCCGCCCTGCTGGGTGCGGTGGTCGATGATGTGGCGGGCGAGGACGGGGCCGACCCCGGGGAGGGTTTCGAGCTGGTCGGCGGTGGCCGCGTTGAGGCTCAGCGGCCCGGTGGACGGGACCGTGGCGGGCCCGGGGGGTGCTGTGTCTGCCCCGGGGGCGCTCGGGGGTGCGGGGGCGCCCACCACCACCTGCTCGCCGTCGATCAGCACCCGGGCCCGGTTGAGGCCAGTGAGATCGGCGCCCGTTCTGACGCCTCCGGCGGCGCGCAGGGCATCGGCGACCCGGGAGCCATTCGGCAGTCTCAGCACGCCGGGCCGCCGCACCTTGCCGCTGACGTCCACGACGACCCGCCCGCTCCCCCGGCGGGCGGCCTCAGGGGCGCGCTCGGGTGCCGCGACCCCCGGCCGGACCACCTCGGGGGCGCGCACGCTCTCCGGGTTCCCCGTCCAGAAGTGCTGGACGGCGAGGAGGGCGGCGGCCACCAGGACGACGGCCAGCGCGGCGAGGGTTCTCGGTTCGAGCCCGCAGCGGAGCCGCACCCAGACCGGCAGCCGCTCCCGCACGGCGAACACGGCCCGCTGCCGGAGGGGGTGGTCCGTGCCGGGAGGCGGGTCGGGGGCCGGGGCGGTGGGCGGTACCTCGCCCCGCCGGCGCGCCGTGGTGCCCCTGCCGGGGCCCGGGCCCGGACCGTGCCGGACGCGGGTACGGAGACGGGGGTGGGCGCGGCTGTCGGATGCCGGGGGGCGGCCGGGGCCGCTGGTCGCGGGGTGCGGGTGAGGGGTCATGAGGAGGACGGTAGGAGGGGTTGGGCGGGGCTCGCCGGGAGGGGGGAATTCCGGTGGAGAACCCGCCACTTGTGGATATCCCCATCCCCCAGCCGGGTGACGATCCCCTACCTGGTTGACACCCCCGAGTCAATCCCAGCCCCCCCCCGCCACTCGGGGATACCCACCGGGCCAACCCGACCCGTCCGCCCTCTTGAGGCCACACCTCGCACCTGACGGGCGACCCGAACACATCAAGCCCGCCCGGCGCTTGAGGCTGGCCCCTGTGCCTGACGGGTGACCCGCATCCCGCGGGCCCGGGTCGGGGGCCAGCCCCCGAACCCCCGCTCCTCAATCGCCGGAGGGGCTGAGTGGGTGCGGCTCAACCACCAGTGAGGCTGGGATGGTGCGGCTCAAACGCCGGAGAGGTTGGAGTGGTCCGCCTCAGTCGCCGGAGGGGCTAGGTCGTCTCTTTCGGATCGTGCCGGGCTCGCGAGCCCGGCACCGCGCCTCGCGAGCCCGGCACCGCGCCTCGCCGCGTTGTCGTCAGTCGCCGACCCTCCGCGTGGGCTCCCTCCTCCGCCTCGCGATCCACGGCACCGGACCCCGCTCACCGATCCGGCCCGATCCGAAAGAAACTCCCCAGGGGGCGCGGCTCAATCGCCGTGGCTGGTGTTGTGCCTGAGCTTGTCCGGCAGGGCTGAGCAATCCCAGCCCGTCCGGGAGCACCTCCCAGAAGCCGCTCCAGGGGAGCTTGAGGACAGCCCCCGCACCACAGGGAGCCCGAGCAATCCCAGCCCGTCCGGCGCCACCTCCCAGAGGCAGCTCCGGGGGAGCCTGAGGACCGCCCCCGCACCACAGGACCCCGCACCCCGCGGGCCCGTCGGAGCCCCCCGCCGCCCCGAACTCCCCCTCAGCGGGGCGAGATCACCGTCCCCAGGAGGCCCGGGCCCGTATGCGCACCGATCACCGCCCCCACCTCGCTCACATGCAGCTCCACCACCCCCGGCACCCGTTCCCGCAGCCGGTCCGCCAGGGCCGAGGCGCGTTCGGGGGCGGCGAGGTGGTGGACCGCGATGTCGACGCCGCTCATGCCCGCCCGCTCGACGGCGATCTCCTCCAGGCGGGCGATGGCGCGGGCGGCCGTGCGGACCTTCTCCAGCAACTCGATCCGTCCGCCCTCCAGTTGCAGCAGCGGCTTCACGGCCAGCGCGGACCCCAGGAGCGCCTGCGCGGCGCCGATCCGGCCGCCGCGCCGGAGGTAGTCGAGGGTGTCGACGTAGAAGTAGGCGGAGGTGCCCGCCGCGCGCTTCTCCGCGGCGGCGACCGCCTCGTCGAGAGTGCCGCCGGACTCCACGGTCTCCGCCGCCGCGAGGGCGCAGAAACCGAGGGCCATCGCGACCATCCCGGTGTCCACCACCCGTACCGGAACCGGGGCTTCCCTGGCGGCCAGCACCGCCGCGTCATAGGTGCCGGAGATCTCGGCCGACAGATGGAGGGAGACGATCGCGGTCGCGCCGGCCCGGGCACGCGCCCGGTAGGTCTCGGCGAAGGTCTCGGGGCTCGGCCGCGATGTGGTGACCGGGCGCCGCTTCTGAAGGGCCTGGGCCAGCGAGCGGGCCGAGATCTCGGTGCCCTCCTCAAGCGCCTCGTCCCCGAGGACGACGGTCAGGGGCACCGCCACGATGCCATGGCGCTCCATCGCCGGCGGCGGCAGGTAGGCCGTTGAATCGGTGACGATCGCGACATGGCGGGACATGAGCGGGAGGTTACCGGTCACGGCCACCGGACGGCAGCCCGGACCTCTGCCTCAGGGAACTCGGCCGCACGCTCGGCTGCCTCACAGTCGCTCGGGGGGAGGATCGGGGTCAGTTCGTGGTCTCGGGGCGGGTGGTCTTCTCCCACGGGTACGCGGTCTGCTGCCGGGGGTCACGCGCGGTGATCGCCTGCGGCTGCTGGGCCGGTGCGCCCGGGGCCGACGCCTCGCCGGACTCCGGCCGGTCGGTGTCGGGCCAGCTCCGCGAGGGTCCCGCCGGGCCGCCGGACGCGCTCTGCGACCGGGTGTCCCGGGGCGCCTCCGCCTCCGGCTCCGACCAGTGCCGCAGCGCTCCCGCCTCCATGTCGATCTGGGTGCTGAGGCTGTCCAGATCGTCGTCGGCGAACCTGCGGGCCCGGTCCCGGGCGGCCCAGCGCAGGGACTCCGCCGAGTGCGTGATCCGCTCGGTGCGCTCGCGCAGCTCGGGCAGCCGGGCGGAGACCGTGGCCCGGTCGGGCTCGCGCTCCAGGCGCTTCAGCTCGTCGTCGAGTTCATGGCCGTGGGCGCTGAGGCGCTCGAAGAGGGCGATCGTCTCGGACAGGGAGGCGTCCTCGGCGACCCCGGCCTGGAGCGCGTCCTGGGTGGCGCGCATGGAGGTGCGCAGCGACAGCCGCAACTGGGCCAGATCGGCGGCGACCCCGCTCTGGCCGAAGGTCTTGGCCCGCAGGGTGGTGTCCTCGACCGTGCGCCGGGCCTGGGTGACGGACTGCTTGGTGCGCTCGACCCCGCGTTTGGCCGCGCCGACCGCCTTGACCGTGACAAATGCTCCCAACGCCACAAAGGCGACCAGAAGCAGTGCCAGTATCGCGATCACGACTTCCATGTCCGCCCCTTCGGCGTCGAGCGCTGTGCGCCGGCTGCGCACGTCGACTGTGTTCCCCTCCACCGTAAACGGAACAGGCAGGCCAAGGGTTCCCCATGCCCCCCCAACCTGCCCGTAGGGGAAACCCCGAACCAGGGGGCCGGGGCCTCGGGGTGGCCCCGCAACGGCCAGCTCACGGTCTGCGGCACCAAGCTCTGTAATCAGTACGGCAAACCCATCCAGCTGCGGGGCATGTCCACCCACGGCCTCCAGTGGT
>NZ_JBSFER010000033.1:0-81683 GCF_053594535.1 Streptomyces sp. NPDC001889 | reverse complement strand
TGGGAGAGTAGGACGCCGCCGAACAATTTTTAGCCTCAGTCCCCTGGATCTTTATGGTCCGGGGGGCTGAGGCATTTCTGCGTTCAGGACCTTTTCTGTTCCGTGTCTGTCTGCTCTGTGCTCAGCAGCAGCCGGTGGTCGTGGATCTCGCGCAGCATGCCCTCCTCCTGCGGGGTCCGGCCGCCGATCAGCCCCTCCCAGGTCGCCGGCCAGCTCTCCACGAGCCAGGACGGCACACATCCGGCCTCCGGGAGGGAGCCGGGGATCTCATCCGGGCGCTCCAGACGGTGGTGGACGGAGAGCGTCGGCACCACATGGGTGCCCCGGGCGGCGAGCCGGTCGAAGAGCCGGCGGGCGCGGTCCCGGTGGTAGCCGCGTACGGCCTCGTGCTCCAGGGTGTGCACCTGGTGGAACCAGGAGCGGTAGCGGGCGAGGCTGGACGGTTCGGCCGGGTCCAGGCGTACCTTCGCCAGGCCCTCCCGTATCCGCTGTTCGTCGGCGGAACCGGCCAGGAGCAGGGCGTGCAGATGCTCGATGGTCTGCTGGCCCGCGTCGGCGCACTCCGCGATGGTCATCGAGTCGGGGCAGTGGCCCGCGAATCGGAGACCTCGATCACTTCCTTGCCGGTGTCCGCGGCGAAGATGGACGGGGGCCCGTCGACGAGCGGGCCGGCTATCACCCAGTGAGGGCCGAGAAGCCCGCCGTCCGAGATCCGCCGCCGGCGCCCTTTCCGGGCACCGCCGCTGACCGCCGTTCAGCCGCGGAGTCAGTGGGGGAGGGGCTCCGGCCAGCGGGAGCGTGCCTGTTCGGCGGAGCGGAGCAGGACCAGGGTCGGCAGGCCCTGGTCCTGGCCGGTCGCCAGCAGCTCCGGGAGCCGGGGAAGCGGAGCCACCGCGGCGACATCGTCCAGAACGAGGGTCATTGGTGGGTCGAGCCGGCCGGCGGATGACCGTGCGGCCATGCGGCGGCCGTGCTCGACCACGTCTGCTGCCAGTGCGGTGAGCAGTGGCATCGCTCCGGGGCGGGATCTCGGGTCCTCAATGGGTTCACCCACCAGATAGAGGGTTCCCCCTTCATCCGCAAATGATTCCAAGGTGAGGGAATCTGTCCGGTTCGGAGTGCAAGCCTCGCGGATATGGATCGAGGAGAGCGCTGAGAGTGCCCGGGCCACCAACTGCTGGGCGATCTCGCGGCGTTCCGGGTGGGCGGTGAGGGCGGACTCCAGCAGTCCGGCGAGGCCGCCGCCGGCCTTGGGGTGGGTACGGAGGATGCGTACGGCGTCGTGGGCGCCGCCGCCCTGTGCCCAGCGGTGGACCTGTTTGAAGGGCCTGCCGTCCACGGCGGCGGCGTGCAGCCAGCAGCGCAGCAGGGTCTCGGCGGTGTCGGCCATCACGGCGTCGAGGAGCGCGTGGGGGCGGACGGGGGCGAGGAGCGCGGTGGCGCGGTCGGCGGCGGTCCCGGCGTCCTCGCAGCGGCTGGTGGGCGACCAGTGGAGGCGCGCCGGGGTGTCGCAGAGGTGGCCCGGGTCGTAGACGAGCACCGGGCCGAGCTTGGCGCGGGCGTCCTTGGTCTCGGACCAGACGGCGGGGTCGGAGGTGACGACGACGGCGGGTCCCTCGGCGTCGAGTACGGCCTGGAGGGCGGCGGGGCGGCGGGTGTCGGGTCCGCCGTAGAGCAGCCGCGGGGCGCGGGGGGACGGGAGCGGAGGGCCGCTGAGGACCGGAACCGGGGCTGGGGTCGGGACCGGGACCGGGACCGGAGCCGGGGCCGGTGGCGGTGTCGTATCGGCCGGTGACGGGTCGGCCGGAGCGCTGGTCGGCGTGGTGGCCGGCGCCGGATGTCCGGTCGTCGTCGGGGGAGGCGTCGTCGAGGGCGCCGGATGTCCGGGGGCGTCGGTGGCGGGGGCAGCGGCCGGTGCGGGGGCGGAGAGGGGCTCGGCCGTGTCGTGCCCGGCGGTGGCCTCCGCCCGGCGGTTCTCCCGTACGGCCTTCCAGCGCGCCACCGTCCCCAGGACGAAGACCGCCAGAACCAGCAGCACCATCAGCTGACTGATCACCAGACCCCAGAAGAGTCCGTATCCGGACAGCTCGCCCTCCGGGGTCCCCGGCCAGGCCGCGGCCAGGTCCTGGGGAGCGGAGACGAGGGAGCGCAGGGCCTGCGGGGTGTTCTTGAAGGTGACGTCCGACGGCCAGGAGCCGTGGGACAGCAGGCCCGACAGCCCGGTCGCCGTCCAGACCAGCACCAGTGAGCTGACGCCGAGACCGAGGAGCCCGAGCAGCAGTCCGTCCGGGATGCCCCCGCTTCCCTGCCGGCCCCCGTGACCGTGCTGTTCGGGCTGCCGCATGTCATGCCACCGTCGACTCGGGGGACTCGTCCAGCTTGTGGCGCTCGATCAGGGCCGCCCGCTGTTCCGCCTCCCACTCCGCGGCGGCCAGATCCTCCGAGAGCACGGACCCCGAGGACTCGGTCATGGCCCGGTCGGTGAAGACCAGGGGCCGCTCGGCCTCGGTGATCAGGTGTTTGACGACCTGGACATTGCCGTTGACATCCCAGACGGCGATGCCGGGCGTAAGGGTCGGAATGATCTCCACCGCCCAGCGGGGCAGCCCGAGGACCCGGCCCGTCGCTCTCGCCTCGTCCGCCTTCTGGGCGTAGATCGTCCGGGTGGAGGCCATCTTCAGGATGGCCGCCGCCTCCCGCGCGGCGGCGCCGTCGACGACATCGGAGAGGTGGTGGACGACCGCGACGAAGGAGAGACCGAGGCGGCGGCCGAACTTCAGCAGCCGCTGGAAGAGCTGGGCGACGAACGGCGAGTTGATGATGTGCCAGGCCTCCTCGACCAGGAAGATGCGTTTCTTCCGGTCGGGGCGAATCCAGGTGTGCTCCAGCCAGACGCCGACGATCGCCATCAGGATCGGCATCGCGATCGAGTTGCGGTCGATATGGGAGAGATCGAAGACGATCAGCGGCGCGTCGAGGTCGATCCCGACCGTCGTCGGGCCGTCGAACATGCCCCGCAGGTCGCCGTCGACCAGCCGGTCCAGGACCAGCGCGACATCCAGGCCCCAGGCCCTGACATCGTCTATGTCGACATTCATCGCCTCGGCCGACTCGGGTTCCGGGTGGCGCAGCTGGTCGACGATGTCGGTCAGGACGGGCTGACGGTTGGTGATGGTCTCGTTGACATAGGCGTGGGCGACCTTGAGCGCGAAGCCCGCCCGCTCGTCCAGGCCGTGCCCCATCGCGACCTCGATGATGGTGCGGAGCAGAGCGAGCTGGCCCGTGGTGGTGATCGCGGGGTCGAGCGGGTTGAGCCGGATGCCGCCGTCGAGCGCGGTCATCGGGTCGAGCCGGATGGGGGTTATCCCCAGCTCCTGCGCGATGAGGTTCCACTCGCCGACGCCGTCCTCGCCCTGGGCGTCGAGCACCACGACCTGCCGGTCCCGGAAGCGGAGCTGGCGCAGGACGTACGTCTTCTCCAGCGCCGACTTGCCGTTGCCGGACTCACCGAGGACCAGCCAGTGCGGGGCGGGCAGTTGCTGCCCGTACAGCTGGAACGGGTCGTAGATGTACCCCTTGCCGCTGTAGACCTCACGGCCGATGATCACGCCCGAGTCGCCGAGGCCCGGGGCCGCGGTCGGCAGATAGACGGCCTGCGCCTGCCCGGTGGAGGTGCGCACGGGCAGCCGGGTCGTCTCCACCTTGCCGAAGACGAAGGCGGTGAAGGCCTCGGTGAGGACGGACATCGGATCTCGCATCAGGATCAAGGCCCCTAACGGCGGATGCCGGTCGCGAACGGAAGAGTGTTCACAAAGGCCCGGTGGTGTTCGCGGTCGCACCACTCCAGCTTCAGATACGACTTGCCCGCCGAGGCTCTGATCGTCCGCTTGTCCCTGGCCAGGGCTTCGGGCGAACGCGACGACACAGTGATGTACCCGACGAGGTTGACGCCCGCCGCCCCACTGGCGAGATCTTCACCCCGCTGGTCGAGCCGGCCGTGCGCGGCGATGTCGCGCGGGTCGACCGTACGGTTCATCTTCGCGGCGCGGCTGGCGTCGGCCTCGTCGTTGGTCTTCTCGGTGAGCATGCGCTCGATGGCGACTTCGGTGGGTTCGAGGTCCATGGTGACCGCCACCGTACGGATCACATCGGGGGTGTGGACGAGCAGCGGGGCGAGGAAGTTGACGCCGACCGGGGTCATCGGCCACTCCTTCACCCAGGCGGTGGAGTGGCACCAGGGCGCGCGGGTGGAGGATTCGCGGGTCTTGGCCTGGAGATAGGTGGGCTCCATGGCGTCCAGCTCGGCGGGCCAGGCGTTGCGCTTGGTCATGGCCTGGATGTGGTCGATGGGGTGGTCGGGGTCGTACATCGAGTGCACGAGGGAGGCGAGCCGGCCCTGGCCGAGCGGCTGGCGGACCCGGATGTCGGCCTCGGCGAGCCGGGCGCAGATGTCGGTCAGCTCACGGGCCATGACGACGGCGAGGCCGGCGTCCTTGTCGAGCCTGCGGGCCTTGCCGCCGCCGGCGGCGCGGGCCGCGCGGGCCATGGCGTTGGCCTCGGCGGCCAGCTCGCGGGTGTAGTGCATACAGGCGACGAGATAGGCGCGGTGCTGCTCGCTGGAGGTGGAGACCATCGACTGGAGCTGGTCGTAGGAGTCGCGCAGCCAGGGCGGGGCGTGGGTGTCGCCGCGCTGGGCGACGTCCTTGGCGTGGGCGTCGGGGTCGGCGGGGAGGGTGCGGGCGAGGATCTGGAGCCGGGTCACGAAGCCGTCGCCGTTGGCGACGTGCTTGAGGAGGGTGCCGAAGCGGTCGACCAGGGCCTCCTGGTCCTCGCTGTCGCGCAGTCCGACGCCGGGGCCCTCGATCTCGATGGCGGCGGTGACGGTCCGGCGGTCGGCGTGCAGGAGGACGGCGATCTCGTCGGGGCCGAAGGGGGCGGCGAGCCAGTTGATCCGGCCGATGCCGGGCGGCGGCCCGATCTCCACCTCGCGCCCGTCGAGCGCGGTGCCGGCCTCGACGGCGGAGGAGCGGTAGGCGGTCTTGCCGCCGCGCACGCTCCGCTTGAAGCTGCGGTTGATCTCGAACCACTTGTAGAAGGTGCGGTGCTTGTACGGGACGTACACGGCCGCGAGGGCGAGCATCGGGAAGCCCATCAGCAGCACGATCCGCAGGGTGAGCACGGGGACGATCAGTCCGCTCATCATGCCGAGGAACGCGCCGGCGATGATCAGGGCGATCTCGCCGGTCTCGCGGTTCTTGCCGATGATGGCGTTCGGCCGGGCCCGGCCGATCAGATAGGTCCGGCGGGGCGCGATGGGATGGGACTGGGTCGTCAACGCCCTCCACCTCCTGTGCTCTTGCGGTTGCTGTGCGGGGTGTTGGTGCTGGGCGCGCTGCTACGGGGTGGGGGCGCCGTGCTCCCCGCCGCGGGCCCGGCGGTGGCCGCGCCGCCGCCGGTGGGGCGGCTGCTGTGGGCGGCGACGCCGCCGCCGACGGGGTTGGCGGGCCGGGGTGCGGAGGACCCGCCGCCGCCGTCGCCGCCGCCGGTGTTGCCCCGGGCGCTGTGGGTCTTGATGCCCTGGGAGACCAGGGCGGCGGGGGAGCTGATGACGGCGGCTGCGCGGTTCTCGACTCCGCCCTGGACGCGGTTGTTGCGGGAGGCGACGATCTCGTCGCCGAAGCCGGGGACGAAGCGGTAGATCATTCCGGAGGCGATGATGGCGAGGATGATGATCGCGAGTCCGGAGACGATCGCGCCGATGGAGTCGGTCTCCTCGGAGTTGGTGAGGGCGCCCGCGAGGCCGAGGACGATGGCGATGACCGGTTTGACCAGGATGATCGCGATCATGATGCCGGCCCAGCGGCGGACGTTGCCCCACATGTTCTTGTCGACGAGTCCGGAGTAGACGACGACGCCGAGGATGGCGCCGACGTAGAGGACGATCGCGCGGATGAACAGTTCGAGGTAGAGGACTCCGGCCGCGACGATGGTGACGAGGGAGACCACGATCTGCATGATCGGGCCGCCGCCGATGTCGTTGCCCTGTTTGAGCGCGGCGGAGAAGTTCCCGAAGAATTTATCGGTCTGGTCGCCGGTGCCGCCGGTGATGACCTCGGTGACCCCGTCGGTGGCGGAGACCAGGGTGTAGAGGATCAGCGGGGTGAAGGCGGAGGCGAGGACGGCCAGCCAGAGGAAGCCGATGGCCTCGGAGAGCGCGGTGGTGAGGGGTACGCCGCGGATGGCCCGCTTGGCGACGGCGAGGAGCCAGAGGACGAGGGTGAGGACGGTGGTGGCGGCGAAGACGATGGCGTACTGGGAGAGGAAGGTGGTGTTGGTGAAGTCGACGGTGGCGGTGGACTCGACGGCCTTGGAGAGGGTGTCGACGGTCCAGGACGCGGCGTCGGTGCAGGCCCGGCCGAGGGCGCCGAGGGGGTCGGCGGCGTCGGTGGGGTCGAGGGTGGTGCTGCGGCTGGAGCCGCTGGTGCCTTCCTCTTCCTCGCAGTAGCGCCTGGACTGGCTGCTCAGGTAGCGGCATTTGTCCTCGCCGCTCGGGCTCGGGCTCGGGCTCGGAGTCGGTGTGGGCGCGGGGGTCGGCGCGGCGGCGGCGCGGGACGCGAGCAGCACGAGTGACGCCTGGATTCCCGCGAACGCGCCGAGGAGCGTCCCTCCGCGCCTGCGGGCCGGCCGGCCTCCGGCATCCCCGCCGGCGGATGCCCCGGGGGAGAGCCGGGTGGAGCCCTTCCCCGGCCGGGGACGCCCTTCGGTGCTTCCGATGGGAGAACGAGGGCTACCGGGCATAAGTGAACCCTCCGAATTCCGCGACGGCCTTGCTGATCTCGTCCGCAGTGGAGGCGGCGACATCGCCAGGGACGGGCGCCGGCCCGTCCCGGTCCGTGTCGGCCTCGACCTTCCAGTCGCCCGACGTCCACTTCAGGTCGAAGGTCCAGGTCTTCCAGGTGGTCCGGACCGGGTCCCTGGAGTCGGGGCCCGACATGCCGATCAGTCCCATGTACCAGACCGAGACCTTGGCGGCGTCCTGGGTGAAGCTCTCCACCTTGGTGCCGACGGGCACGGTGCGTGAGACGAAGGTGCTGCCCTTGGGGGCCTCGCCATCGGCGTCCAGGCCCATGGTGTCCAGGAATTCCGGTGAGTAGGCCTTGTCCTGAGGCCCCTTCAGCCGGGTGACCGCCGCGGGGGTGTAGACGGTGTCCACGATGATGTGACGGCTCCGGGTGTTGAACATGCCGTTGGAACCGAGTGCGACGGCGAAGTTGGAGGCGGCGCTCTGTGCCCCCTGCTCATCCCTCGCGTACCCCGTCGGAATCCCCTCCGACTCCCCCTTCACCGGCTTCACCCCGGTCGCCGCCGTCGCCGCCGGGCCCGGGCCCTTGTCCGTGGTGGAGGAGGGGGTGTCGTCGGCGGGGGTGCCGCCGCGGTTCGCGAAGGCGATGGCGGCGATCAGCAGGACGACGACTCCCACGACCGTGATGACGGAGCGGGAGGCCCGGGGCGGGCGGCGGGAGGTGGTGTAGGGGTCGGTGTCGGAGGTGCCGGGCAGGCGGGTGCGGGTCTGGCCCGAGCCGCCGAAGCCGTCGTCGGCGCGGCCACCCGGGTCACCGGGGTAGCCGTGGTCGTCCCCGAGGCTCATCTTGCGTACTTCCCCTCGCTCCGCTGGGGGAGACGCCCTCCCTCAACCAGGTGCGGACCCGTGTCGTATGACATCGAGTCATACGACGACGGTAGTCGCGCTGCTGTCCGCGCGGGCGCGGTGTGGTGACTGGACATCGGGGAGACGCAACCTCTGAGGGTGGGCCGGGCACGCGGGGAGGAGGTGGGGACCGGTGGGATGGGGGTGAGGTGGTGGGGTCAGACGGCCATCCCGTACACGATGGTGAAGACGGTTCCCAGCGACCCGATGATGAAGACGCCGGTCAGACCGGCGACGATCAGGCCCTTGCCCTGTTCCGCGCTGAAGGTGTCGCGCAGCGCGGTCGCGCCGATCCGCTGTTTGGCCGCGCCCCAGATCGCGATGCCGAGGCAGAGCAGGATGGCCACGGCCATCACTACCTCGATCATCACCCGGGCCTCGTTCCCCAGGCCTCCGAAAGGCCCCCAATTTGGAGCGATTCCGCCAATGATGGTGGTGATATCGCCCTTTTCGGCTGCCAGGATCATGTGTAACTCACCGCCCCTGTCGGGTTGTTCGCTGCCCTTGCCCCTCGGCATGGGCCATCTCTTCTATCTTCGCTGATGAAACCGCCCTCGTATGCCGACTTGGCGGGTCTCTTTACCCGATCTCCGCACGTATGACCGATGCCACTTGTCCTGACCTGCGGAGAAGTGGTTCGGATCATGATGAGGAGCCCGTACCGTCACTCTGTGTATCACGCTGCGTGACTCCGGGCAATGACTGTCGTTGTTCCACCTTTGGGGTGCTCCTCACGTTTCGGGCGCGCCGTGTCCGCTTTGGGGCGTGCGCGGGGCCGATATCGTGCGCAACGGCTCTCCGGAGGGATGCGTTTGGATACCGTGTCCCGCGTGACTGGACTCGAGGACATACGCCTCCGGATCGACACCACGCGCCCCCACACCGCCCGCATCTGGAACTACTGGCTCGGCGGCAAGGACAACTACCCGGTCGACCGGGAGGCGGGGGACCGGATCAGGTCGATCCATCCGGGTATCGGGGATTACGCCCTGGCCGACCGGCTCTTTCTCGGGCGGGCCGTGCACCATCTCGCGGCGGAGGCCGGGATCAGGCAGTTCCTCGACATCGGCACGGGGCTGCCGAGCGCCGACAACACCCACGAGGTCGCCCAGCGGGCCGCGCCCGACGCGCGGATCGTGTACGTGGACAACGACCCCCTGGTCCTCAGTCACGCCCGGGCCCTGCTGACCAGTACGTCCGAGGGCCGCACGGACTATCTCGACGCGGATCTGCGCGACGCGGGCGCCATCCTGGAGCGGGCGGCCGAGACGCTCGACCTCTCCCGGCCCGTCGCGCTGATGCTGCTCGGGGTGGTGATCTTCATCGAGGACGACGAGCAGTCGTACGACGTCGTGCGCCGGCTGATGGCCGAGCTGCCGTCCGGGAGCCATCTGGTCCTCTCGCACACGATCACCAGCCCGTCGATGCCGGATGTGGACGCGGCGGTGGCCTTCTGGAACGAACACGGCACCCCGCGTCTGACCCAGCGGACCCCCGAGGCCGTCGAGCGGTACTTCGAGGGTCTCGAACTGCTCGAACCGGGCCTGGTCTCCTGCTCCCGCTGGCGCCCCCGGGCCGGGCGGGGGGAAGGGGCGGAGCCGCCGGCCGAGGTGGCGATGTTCGGGGCGGTGGGGAGGAAGCCGTAGCGGTCGGGCCGGGCCCGGCGGGGCCGTTACGGGAGAGGCCCGCGCCCGGGGAGGGCCGTGGACACCCCTTCCGCTGTCCCCTTCGTCCACCTCCTGAATCACCCTTCCCCCACCTACACTGACGCAGGGCGGCGTACTCCCCAGGGGTGAAGGGCGGTTGACGGTGCGTAAGGCGTGGTGGATCGCGGGGCTGTCCGCCGGGATGGCCCTGCTGTTCGTCGGACTGCTCGTGGTCGGTGCCTTCACCGCCGCCGCCGGTCTCCTCGGCGGCGCCGCCGACGGCCGCAACGGGGCCGTGGGGCTCGCCAAGGGCGCCGTCCCCGCGCGGTACCAGTCACTGGTGCAGAAATGGGGCAACCTCTGCCCCGCGATCAACCCGGCGCTCCTCGCCGCCCAGCTCTACCAGGAGAGTGGCTGGAACCCGCGCGCGCAGAGCCACGCGGCGGCGCAGGGCATCGCCCAGTTCATCCCCGGCACCTGGGCCACCCACGGAGTCGACGGGGACCAGGACGGGGACCGCGACGTCTGGGACCCCGCCGACGCGATCCCGTCGGCGGCGAGCTACGACTGCGCGCTGGCCGGCTATGTGAAGAAGGCGCCGGGCGACCCCACCAGCAACATGCTCGCCGCCTACAACGCGGGCCCGTACGCCGTGATCAAGTACGGCGGCGTCCCCCCGTACAGCGAGACACAGAACTATGTGAAGATCATCCGCTCGCTGGAGAAGAGCTTCGCCAAGCCCATCGGCCGGGTCGACCCCTCGCGGCAGGCGGCCGGGGCGATCGAGTTCGCGCAGAAGCAGCTGGGCACCAAGTATCTGTGGGGCGGCACCGGCACCGCGGCGCAGGGCGGGCGGTTCGACTGCTCGGGGCTCTCCCAGGCCGCGTACCGGACCGTGGACATCGAGCTGCCCCGGGTGGCCAACGACCAGTACAACGCGGGACCGCACCCGGCCCGCGAGGAGCTGCTCCCCGGCGATCTGGTCTTCTTCTCCGACGACCTCACCAACTCCCGGGCGATCCGGCACGTCGGCATCTATGTCGGCGGCGGATATATGATCAACGCTCCCCGTACCGGGGCTGTGATCCGCTTCGACAAGATCGACACTCCGGACTACTTCGGGGCCACCCGGGTCACCGAGGATGGCGCGAAGGCGCTTCCCACGCCGGCTCCGGAGGTCTGACCCGGCGTTCCGGATGGCTGGAAAGCCTCTGGTGAGCCACGGCCCTGAGCTGCGGCGACGTATTTCTCTTCGATAACGTCATGGTGATCGTTCGGTGGAGAGAGGAACGTCGGGGGCGACCGGGCCGTTCCCTGGACGGAGCGGCCGTGCCGTCCCCCCGGCGGGGGCGGTGGTGGCGGCGCGGCTCCACCGCGCCGCGGCCGTGGAGACGGCCGCGACCGCAGAGACGACCGCGACCGGGCGGAAGCGGAAGCGGACGCAGACGTAGTTGTAGACGCAGACGCGGATGACGCGGACACCGAGCAGTTCAGGGCGATAAGAGGCAAGGGGCCGTAGCAGATGGCTGGACTCGCACTGGGGATTCCCCTCGCGGAGCCAAGGACGGGGCTTCTCCTCGCGGAAGCGAGCGGAGGGTCGGGCGCCGACCTCAATCTGCTCTACGACATCAACGGCCTGTCCAAAGCCGCCCCGCCGTGGGTCGATCGCATCATGGGCTTCGTCGGCGAGTACGGCATCATGTTCGGGCTCGTCGTCATCGGGCTCTGGTCGTGGTGGAGCGTGCGCCGCATCGGCACCGCCGAGGACTCGGTGGCCGCGGTCACCGGGCTCGTCTGGGCGCCGCTCGCCGCCGCCGCCGCGGTGGTGGTCAACATCCCCATCCGCGGCTTCGTGGAACGGCCGCGCCCCTTCGTCGACCACCAGGGGCTCGAAGTCCTGGTCTCCGGCAAGACCGACTACTCCTTTGTCAGCGATCACTCCACCATGGCCATGGCCATCGCGGTCGGCATCTTCCTGGCCCACCGGAAGCTCGGCTTCGCCGCGCTCGGGCTGGCGATCCTGGAGGGCTTCCTCCGGATCTACATGGGCGTCCACTACCCGACGGATGTCATCGGCGGCTTCGCGCTCGGCACGGCGGTCACCCTGCTGCTCGCGCCCCTGGCGATGGCGCTGCTGACCCCGCTGGTGTCGGCGATCGCCGGGTCGAGGGCCGGAGTGCTCGTACGGTCGAAGAAGCCGCTGCCCGGTCCGGGCGGAGAGCGCTCCGGGGCCAGGGGCGTTCCGGAGCAGAGGGTCGAGGGGAGCGGCGAGCGGGATCTCGCCGCCTGAAACTCTTCAGCGGCGGACCGCCGGGTCGTCGCGTGGAAGCCGAGCCCGTCGCGTTTCTCCCGTCCCGGGAGTGGCGCGGCGGGCTCACCGCTGTCGTGGGTGCCGTGCGGGCGGGCCCGGTGGTCAGCGCCGGCTGTTGCGGCTGCGGCGCTGATGGCGGCGGACGATCATGACGGTGGCTCCGGCGGCCATCGCGCCCGTCCCGGCGACGGAGAGCGAGCTCTCTATCGGGCCCTCCGGCCTGGCCGCGCTCGGCGCGGGTTCCCGGGGCGAAGCGGTGGTGGCGGCGCTCCCGAGGGGGAGCGCGAGGGTGAGGGCCGCGGTGGCGGCGAGCACGGCTATCCGGCCGCCGCGGCGCGCGGCTCGGCCCATCGGTCGGTTCATGGCGGGACGTCCTCGGTCGGGTGCCCGGAGCGGGCGGCTGGGCGTTCGGCTGAACACCCCCTTGTGAACAAGGGCACCGCCCCCGCGCCGCCCCGGCCATCCGGACACCCCCGTATGGGCTACGGGACCTCCCGTACGGCTACAGCGCCTGCGGGAAGTCGAAGACCCGCTCCGGGTCGTACCGCCGCTTCAGCCGGGTGAGGCGGTCCGCCGCCGGTCCGTAGTACGCCCGCCGCCAGTCGGCCAGCCGGGGGTCGGGGTAGTTCTGGTACGCGGCGCCCGACGCGTGCGGGCGCAGGGCGCGGTGGGTCTCCCCCAGCCAGGCCCGCTGGTGTCCGCCGGGGGTGCCCGCCCGCCAGGAGGCGATGTACTGCGCCAGGGTCCGCGAGCGCCGGTGGACGAAGGCCGTCGCCGAGGGGTCCACCCGGTTGACCGCGCCGCCCAGCGCCGTCAGGGAGACCGAGCCCTGCCCGGCCGGGAGGTCCCGGAACGACTCGACGGCGGCGAGCAGCGCCCGTATCCCGTCCGCCGGGAGGTCGCGGTCGAAGAAGTCGGAGGCGGAGGCGTACGTATCCCGCTGGAGGGCGCCCGCGCGGGAGCGGCCCGGGACCGTGCCCGGGAGCCGGCACTGCTCGGGGCTCAGCGTCGCGCAGTCCGCGTAGCCGAGCATGGCGTCCAGATGGCCGCGCCGCCGCAGCGAGACGGGTCCGGCCGGGGCGCCGGCCCGGTCGATGAGCCGGTCGAGGGCGGTGCTCAGCTCGCCCTCCGTGCCCAGGGAGCAGACCGCCACCGAGATATTGGGCGCGGCGCCGCCGGGTGCGGCGCCCAGATGGGCCGATGACCAGATCTCGTCCGGCTGGTCCGGGCCCCAGCGCTGCCAGGCCGCCAGCACGGCCGCCGCCCTCGGCCAGGGCCAGCTGATCCGGCCGGTCACGGCGGCGGGGGCGGGGCTGGTGCGGAAGCGGAGCGCGGTCACCACGCCGAAGTTGCCGTTGCCCGCGCCGCGCAGGGCCCAGAACAGCTCCGGGTGCTCGTCGGCGCTGGTGGTCAGGGTGGTGCCGGCGGCGGTGACGAGGGTGGCGGAGAGCAGGCTGTCGCAGGTCAGTCCGTACGCGCGGGAGGTGACGCCCTGTCCGCCGCCGAGGGTGAGGCCGCTGATGCCGACGGAGGGGCAGGAGCCGGCGGGGAGGGTGCGGCCGGTGCGGGCGAGAGTGCGGTAGACGTCGGCGAGCCGGGCGCCGGCGCCGATGGTGCCGTCGGCCGCGACCCGGTCGAGGGCGGAGACGTCGATGACGAGCCGGCCGGTGCCGGAGGACCACCCGGCGTAGGAGTGGCCGCCGCCGCGGATGGAGACGGGGACGCCGTGGGCGCGGGCGTGGGCGAGGCACTCCCGGATGTCGTCCTCGCCGGCGGCATAGGCGACGGCGGCGGGGCGCTGGGTGTCGAAGCGGGTGTTGTAGAGCTGGCGGGCGGCCGGGTAGTCGGCGTCGTCCGGGCGTATCAGCCGCCCGTCCAGGCTCCGGGCGAGGGCGTTCCAGTCGGGGGCCCGGGAGGTGCGGGGCGCGGGGGGTGGTGCGGGGGCAGGGGTGGTCCGGGCCGGGGCGCCCGGCCGGCTGCCGGTGCCGGCCCCGTCGCCCCCGCTGCCGCCGCCGCTGGTGCAGGCGGTCGCGGTGAGGGCCACCGCGGTGGTGAGCAGTGCGCGCCGGTCCATCTGGGCCTCCCGAGGGCGTCCTGGTGGACGAGACGGCTCCACGGGCGGGCCGGTTCCGCGCTCAGTGCCCGGGGGCGGCCGGGGCGGGCGCCGGGGCCGGTGCCGGCGCGGGCTCCGGGGCGTGCGACCGGGCGTCGGCGCGGGCTCTCTCGCGCGAGCGCCGGGCCGGGCCCGCCCAGCCGCAGGAGCAGCGCGCCACGGCGAAGGAGCCGCGCTCGGCGGTGGTCGTGTGATGGGTCGGGTGATGCGGTCCCGGAGCGGGGTCCTGGGCGTCTTGCGGAAGCACGGTTCCACCGTACTGGGCCGGGGCGCGCCCGGTGCGCCCGCGTGACGGCGGGCCGGGGTTCTCGTTAGGCGGGGCGGGCGGAGGTCTTGGGAAACAGCGGTTCGGTGTTGGGGGTTGGCAGGCGATGGTGGTGCAGCAGCACAGGAGCAGGGGCGCGGCGGTCGCCGTCGTCGCGGCCGTCCTGGGTGCGGTGGCGGCCGGTGGCTGCTCCGCCGGCGGGCGGGACGGCGGCGCGGACGGCGACCGGCCGGGGCCCGGCTCCGTACAGGGCCAGGGGCGGGCCGGGCGGGTGGCGGACGGCGCGGCCGAGGAGGTGCGCGCGGCGGCGGACCGGCTCGTGGCGGCGGGCAGCGCCCGGGTGCGGACGTCGATGGAGACGGCCGCCGGGGGGACGCGGGTGACGATCCGGGGCGAGGGCGGCTATGACTTCGCCCGGCGCGAGGGCCGGCTCACGGTCGTGCTGCCGAAGGACCCGGCGGGGACGGACGACCGCAGTCCGGTCACCGAGCTGATGACGTCCGGGGCGCTGTACATGAAGAACCGCGGCGCCGGGGTGCCCGCCGACAAGTGGGTGCGGGTCGAGACGGCCTCGCTGGCGGACGGGAACCTGGTCACCGGGGGCGCGACCGATCCGCTGGCCGCCGCGGAGCTGCTGCGCAGCGCGCGGGACGTGTCCCCGGTGGGCCGGACGACGGTCGGGGGCGTGGCGGTGCGCCATTTCCGGGGCGGCGCCGACATCGCGCGGGCGGCCCGGGTCGCCGCGCCGCATGTGCGGGCCTCGCTGGCGGCGGCGGCGAAAGGGTTCGCCAGGGACGCCGTGCCCTTCGATGTGTACCTCGACGACGAGGGGCGGGTCCGGAAGCTGCGTCACCGCTTCCACTTCGGCAATGGCCGGGGGAGCGTCGCGGTCGTCTCGGAGACGCTGCTGTACGACTTCGGGGCGCCGGTCGCCGTGCGCCTGCCCGCGCGCGGAGATATTTACGCCGGAAGAATCAGGGGCTAAATGGTCCGGACGTGCCATGCGCTCCCCGTGCGTCACTCCCTACGCTAGGAAGCCGGTTCCGGCAGGAAGAGGTGAATGCACGTGGCTCCGCCCAGTACGACATTGGTACAGGACCACGTGGCCCTCGCCGAGATCGAGCTGTGCGGCGATCTGATCATCGCGGCGTCGGCGACGGACGGGGAGCGGCTCAGCTTCGACCGTATCGACGAGGTGCTGAAGGTGGCGGCCGAACGGTCGGCCCGGCAGATTCAGGAGACCTCACAGCTCCGGCAGATCCGGCAGGGGTGACCGCGGGCGGGGCCGGGGCGACGGTGCGCCCCGGCCCTCCGCGGGCGGGCTCTCCCGGCGGTCCGGTGCGGCGGGCCGGGTGGTCCGTGGGCCGGGTCCTCCGCGGGCCGGGTCCCGCGATCCGGGTCCTCCGCGGGCCGGGCCGGTGGCCGGGAGCGGAGCCGGCGCCCCGGCCCGGGTGTCCGGGTTTCCAGGTGCTCGGGCGTTCAGGTGCTCAGGTGCGGAGCAGGCGGGCGATGGCCTTGGTGGCCTCTTCGACCTTGGCGTCGATCTCATTGCCGCCCTTGACCGCGGCGTCCGCGACACAGTGCCGCAGATGCTCCTCCAGGAGCTGGAGCGCGAAGGACTGGAGGGCCTTGGTGGAGGCGGAGACCTGAGTGAGTATGTCGATGCAGTAGACGTCCTCGTCGACCATCCGCTGGAGGCCGCGGATCTGGCCCTCGATCCGGCGGAGCCGCTTGAGGTGCTCGTCCTTCTGGTGGTGGTAGCCGTGCACCCCGTGATCGTGGTCGGTGGCGGGGGCGGTGCCCGCCGCCGGTGCGGCGGTGCCGGTGACCGGGGGGCCGGCCGCCTCGGTGGTCGTCATCGCGTCCTCCCGTTGTCCTGCGTTCTGCGCTGTGGGTTGTCCTGCGGGCCGTGCTCTGGTGTGTGCTGGGGGTGCTCTCGGTGCTGTCCGAAAATGATCTGCTCAAAGTGAGCGCGCATATACCCCTCACGGGTATATGGTACCGAATCGCGAGAGAAAGGGGTGCCCGTGTGTGAGGGGCCCCTGCTCATCCGCGCCCTCGATGGGCGACACTGAGGAATGCCGGTTGGCCGTGGCCGGATGAATGCGCCTAGCATCAGCCTGTCCGAACCCAGAGCACCCGAGGACCCCACGTGCGATTTCGTCTGACCCCCAGGGAGACGAGCTTCTACGACATGTTCGCCGCGTCCGCGGACAACATCGTCACGGGCTCCAAGCTCCTGATGGAACTGCTCGGGGCGGACGCCTCCGGGCGGGCCGAGATCGCGGAACGGATGCGGGCGGCGGAACACGCGGGCGACGACGCCACCCATGCCATTTTCCACCAGTTGAACTCCTCGTTCATCACACCGTTCGACCGTGAGGACATCTACCGCCTCGCGTCGTCCCTCGACGACATCATGGACTTCATGGAGGAGGCCGTCGACCTGGTTGTGCTCTACCGGGTCGAGGAGCTGCCCAAGGGAGTCGAGCAGCAGATCGAGGTCCTGGTCCGCGCGGCCGAGTTGACCGCCGAGGCCATGCCGCACCTGCGGACCATGGACAATCTGACCGAGTACTGGATCGAGGTCAACCGGCTGGAGAACCAGGCCGACCAGATCCACCGCCGGCTGCTCGCGACGCTCTTCAACGGGAAGTACGACGCCATCGAGGTGCTCAAGCTCAAGCAGATCGTGGATGTGCTGGAAGAGGCCGCCGACGCCTTCGAGCACGTGGCGAACACCGTGGAGACCATCGCGGTCAAGGAGTCCTGACGCTCGTGGACACCTTCGCCCTGATCGTGACCATTGGTGTCGCGCTCGGATTCACCTACACCAACGGTTTCCACGACTCCGCGAACGCGATCGCGACCTCGGTCTCCACCCGGGCGCTGACGCCGAAGGCGGCGCTGGCGATGGCCGCGGTGATGAACCTCGCGGGCGCCTTCCTCGGCCAGGGCGTGGCCAAGACCGTCAGCGAGGGGCTCATCGCCACCCCCCAGGGCAGCAAGGGGATGGGCATCCTCTTCGCGGCGCTGCTGGGCGCGATCGTGTGGAACCTCGTCACCTGGTACTTCGGTCTGCCCTCGTCCTCCTCGCACGCCCTCTTCGGCGGGATGGTGGGGGCGGCGCTGGCCGGCGGCACGGAGGTGATCTGGTCCGGGGTGCTGGAGAAGATCGTCATCCCGATGTTCGTCTCACCGCTGGTCGGGCTGGTCGCGGGCTATCTGGTGATGGTCGCGATCATGTGGATCTTCCGCCGGGTCAACCCGCACAAGGCCAAGCGCGGCTTCCGTATCGCCCAGACGGTGTCGGCGGCGGCGATGGCGCTCGGCCACGGCCTCCAGGACGCGCAGAAGACGATGGGCATCGTGGTGATGGCCCTGGTCATCGCCGATGTGGAACAGCAGGGTGACGCGATTCCGGTCTGGGTGAAGATCGCCTGTGCGGTGATGCTCTCCCTCGGCACCTACGCGGGCGGCTGGCGCATCATGCGCACCCTGGGCCGCAAGATCATCGAACTGGACCCGCCCCAGGGCTTCGCGGCGGAGACCACGGGCGCGTCGATCATGTTCGGCTCTGCCTTCCTCTTCCACGCCCCGATCTCCACCACCCATGTGATCACCTCCGCGATCATGGGCGTCGGCGCGACCAAGCGCGTGAACGCGGTCCGCTGGGGAGTCGCGAAGAACATCGTCCTGGGCTGGTTCATCACCATGCCGGCCGCGGGCGCGGTGGCGGCGATGAGCTACGGCGTGGTCTGGCTGGTCTTCGGCTGACCCCGGGCCGCCGGGCGGCCGGAAGGGGCGGTACCGCCTGCCGCCCCCAGCGGTGGGCCGTACGACGAGTCGCAGCGCCCCGGCCCCTGAGCTTCCCCATGTCGGCTGCCCGCCGGGTGCGAGCCTCTGCCGGGCCGCGGGACCTCCGGGAGCCCGGGTGGGGTGTCACGCCTCGTGCGGTCTGAGGGCCGTTCAGCAGCCGTCTGCCGGGCCGCGTCCAGGCATGTGCGGTCCTTCTCGGTGCCGTCGGCGTACGCGCAGTGGGGCGGGAGCGCGGCGGGCGGGGAGCGCGGAAGGCCCGCCCCCTGGGAGAGGGGGCGGGCCCTGCGTCTTGCGGTGGCACCGCCATGCAGCACCGCGAGACGTTGGTGGGGGCAGCCGGCGGGTGCCCCGAGGGGGGATCAGCCGAAGCGGCCCGAGATGTAGTCCTCGGTCGCCTGGACGGACGGGTTGGCGAAGATCCGCTCCGTCTCGTCTATTTCGATCAGCCGGCCCGGCTGGCCGACCGCCGCCAGGTTGAAGAAGGCGGTGCGGTCCGAGACCCGGGCCGCCTGCTGCATGTTGTGGGTCACGATCACGATCGTGAACCGCTCCTTCAACTCGCTGATCAGGTCCTCGATCGCGAGGGTGGAGATCGGGTCCAGGGCGGAGCAGGGCTCGTCCATCAGCAGGACATCGGGCTCGACCGCGATGGCGCGGGCGATGCACAGACGCTGCTGCTGGCCGCCGGAGAGGCCCGAGCCGGGCTTGTTGAGGCGGTCCTTGACCTCGTTCCAGAGGTTGGCGCTGCGCAGGGACTTCTCGACGATGTCCGCGAGCTGGGTCTTCTTGTAGGAGCCGTTGAGCCGCAGGCCCGCCGCCACATTGTCGAAGATCGACATGGTGGGGAAGGGGTTGGGGCGCTGGAAGACCATGCCCACCGTGCGGCGCACGGCGACCGGGTCGACGTTCGACCCGTACAGGTTCTCGTCGTCCAGCATCACCTTGCCCTCGACCCGGCCGCCGGGGGTGACCTCGTGCATCCGGTTGAGGGTGCGCAGGAAGGTGGACTTCCCGCAGCCGGAGGGGCCGATGAAGGCCGTCACCGAGCGGGGCTCCACCGTCATCGAGATGTCCTCGATCGCCTTGTGGGTGCCGTAGTAGGCCGTCAGTCCGCTGACGTCGATTCGCTTGGCCATCTTCTTCACACTTCCAGGAGGCCGCTAGCGGCCGGTCTTCGGGGCCTTCCAGCGGGCGATGCCGCGGGCCACCAGGTTGAGGATCATGACGAAGGCGATCAGGACCAGGGCGGCGGCCCAGGCGCGGTCGTACGACGCCTCGCTGCCGACCCGGTACTGCTCCCAGATGTAGAAGGGGAGCGAGGACTGGGCGCCTTCGAACGGGTTCGCGTTGATCAGCTGGCTGCCGAAGACCAGGAGCATGATCGGGGCGGTCTCACCGGCGATGCGCGCGATGGCGAGCATCACTCCGGTGGTGATCCCGCCGAGCGCGGTCGGGATGACCACCTTCAGGATCGTGCGCCACTTCGGCACACCGAGGGCGAGCGATGCCTCGCGCAGCTCGTTGGGGACGAGCTTCAGCATCTCCTCGGTGGAGCGGACCACCACGGGGATCATCAGGATCGCCAGTGCCAGCGCGCCCATCAGCCCGGAGGGGGCCAGCCCGAACATCAGCATGATCGAGAGCACGAAGAGACCGGCGACGATCGACGGGATGCCCGTCATGACGTCGACGAAGAAGGTCACGGCCTTGGCGAGGGCGCCCCGGCCGTACTCGACCAGGTAGATCGCGGTCAGCAGGCCCAGCGGCACCGAGATCACGGTCGCCAGGCCCACCTGCTCCAGGGTGCCGAGGATCGCGTGGTAGACCCCGCCGCCCGGTTCGAAGCCGGGCACCCCGGCCATGGAGTGGGTGAGGAAGTACCCGTCGAGGACCTTGATCCCCCGGCTCACGGTCACCCAGATCAGCGAGAACAGCGGGACCACGGCGAGGATGAAGCAGACCCAGACCACGCTGGTCGCCAGCCGGTCCTTGGCCTGCCGCTTGTTCTCCACGGCGGTGGTGACCGCGTACGAGATGGCGACGAAGAACAGGGCCGAGACCAGGCCCCACTGGGTCCTGCTCTCCCAGCCGGCCACCGCGCCGAGTCCGCAGCCCAGCGCGACCGCGCCGGCCGCGAAGGCGGCGGGCGCCCAGCGGGGCAGGGAGCGGCTGCTGAGGGTGGACTCGCGGGTGGGCGGCGGGGTGGGGGTGGGGCGGTCCTGTATGGCTGTCTGGATCATGCGTTGGCCCCCGAGTACTCCTTGCGGCGGGCGATGATGAGGCGGGCCGCGCCATTGACCAGCAGGGTGAGGATGAACAGCACGAGCCCGGAGGCGATCAGCGCGTCCCGTCCCAGCTCATTGGCCTCGTCGAACTTGGCCGCGATGTTCTGGGCGAAGGTGCCGCCGCCCGGGTTGAGCAGATGGAGCGAGATCACAAAGCTCGGGGAGAGGACGGTGGCGACGGCCATGGTCTCGCCGAGCGCCCGGCCGAGGCCCAGCATCGAGGCGGAGATGACCCCGGAGCGGCCGAAGGGGAGCACCGACATCCGGATGACCTCCCAGCGGGTGGCGCCGAGCGCCAGGGCCGCTTCTTCATTCATCCGGGGGACCTGGAGGAAGACCTCCCGGCTGACGCTGGTCACGATCGGCAGGATCATGATCGCGAGCAGGATGCCGACGGTGAAGAGCGAGCGGGCGACGCCGATCTCGGTCTTCTCGAAGATGTAGGTCCAGCCGAAGAACTCGTCCAGCCAGAGGTTGAGCCCTTCGAGGTACGGCACGAGGAAGAGCGCGCCCCAGATGCCGTAGATGATCGAGGGGACGGCCGCCAGCAGATCGACCACATAGGCGATGGGCGCGGCCAGTCTGCGCGGCGCGTAGTGGGAGATGAAGAGCGCGATCCCGACCGCGATCGGCACGGCGATCACCATCGCCACGATGGAGCTGACGACCGTGCCGAAGAGCAGGACGGCGATGCCGAAGACCGGCGGGTCACCGGCCGGGTTCCAGTCGAAGGTGGTGAGGAAGTTGCCCTCGTCCTTCGAGATGGCGATGGCGGCGCGGTAGCTGAGGAACGCGGCGATCGACGCCATGATCACCAGCAGCAGGATGCCCGAGCCCCGGGAGAGGCCGAGGAAGATCTTGTCGCCCGCGCGGCCGGTGGAGGTGCTCTTCTTCCCGGTGGCCGGGGGCAGCGGCGCGGAGGGCGGGGGAGGGGAGTCTATGGGTGTGGTGGATGCCATGGTCTTTCCGGTCTGTGTGAGGGGAGCGGGGCGGCTCCCCCGGCGGCGGTGCACCGGATGGGGCGGCGGACGGGGGCGGTCGGGCCCCCGCCCGCCCGCCCGGGTTACTTCAGACCCGCGACGGTCTCGCGGACCTTGGCGTTGATCTCGGCGGGGATCGGGGCGTAGCCGGCGCCGGAGAGCACCTTCTGGCCCTCGTCGCCGGCGGCGTAGGTGAGGAAGGACTTCACGGTGTCCAGGGTCTCCGGCTTGTTGCCGGAGTCGCAGACGACCTCGTAGGTCACCAGGACGATCGGGTAGGCGCCCTCGGCCTTGGTGGTGTAGTCCAGCTCCAGGGCGAGGTCCTTGCCGGTGCCCTTGACCTTGGCGGCGGCGATGGCCTTGGAGGCGTTCTCCGAGGTGGCCTCGACCGGGGCTGCCGCGCCGGTGTCGATGCTCACGGTCGGGATGGACTGCGAGGTGGCGTACGACAGCTCGAAGTAGCCGATCGAGCCGTCGACCTGCTTGACCTGGGCGGCGACACCGGAGGAGCCGGAGGCGGCCTGGCCGCCGGGCGCGGGCCACTTCTTCTCGGCCTCGTAGGGCCAGTCGGCCCCGGCGGTGGCGCCCAGGTACTTGCCGAGGTTCTGGGTGGTGCCGGAGTCCTCGGAGCGGTGGAACGCCTGGATCGCCTTGTCCGGGAGCGACGCGCCCTCGTTGAGCTTGGCGATGGCCGGGTCGTTCCACTTCTTGATCTTGCCGTTGAAGATCTTGGCGATGGTGGCGGCGTCCAGGTTCAGGTCGTCGACGCCCGAGAGGTTGTAGCCGATCGCGATCGGACCGCCGACCATGGGCAGGTTGATGCCCTGGCCGTCCTTGCAGATCTTCTTGGACTCGGCGACCTCCTCGGGCTTGAGCGCCGAGTCGGAGCCGGCGAAGCCGACCGTGCCCTGGTTGAAGGCGACGATGCCCTCACCGGACGAGGACGACTTGTAGTTGATCTCCACGCCCGAACAGGCGGCCATGTAGTTCTTGACCCACAGGTCCATCGCGTTCTTCTGCGCGCTGGAGCCGGAGGCGAGCAGCCTGCCCTTGGCGCCCTCGCAGGAGATGTTCGAGGCGGCGCTGGTCTTGCCGTCGTTGGCGCCGCTGCCCGAGGCGTTGTCGTCCGAACCACACGCCGTGAGGACCAGGGCGCCGGAGACGGCGAGGGCGCCGAGCGCGGTGGCGCGAAGCCCGTTCTTGCGCTGAAGCTTCACTTTCGGGTGTTCCTTCCAGAAGCCGTGCGAGCGCCCGTTTCCGGAAGCTCTGGGTGACGGCGTGTGTCGGGGGTGGGGGCCGGCCGTGTGCCGGTTACCTCGTAAGGCCGAAATTAAGCAGATCAGGTGAAGCCGCCCACGGGGGCGAGTGAACGCCAGGTGAACCGTGTCGGGCGGCTGGGTGCCCGCCCTCCGCCGGACCCGCGCCGGGCGCCTTTCCGCCGCGCCGGGACGGCTTCCGCGCGAGCGGGCGTCCTCCGGCGGTCCTCCGGCGGGTTCCTCGGCAGGCCCTCCGGCGGTCTTCCGGCGGTCCCTCGGCCTCCGGCTCAGCGGGCCGGGCGTATCTCTTCCCCGGAGCCCGGGAGCCCCGCAGGCAGGGCGCCGCGGTCCTGGGCGTATCCATGGCGTACGGGCATGATCCGCGACCGTACACCGGATGGCGGGTGCCCGGTGTACGGGTGTCCGGGCGCCGCCCGGGGGTGGACGGGCTCCGGGAGCCCGCCGGGCGTCAGCCCCGCCGGTCCCGTCCCGCGGCCGGGCGCAGGGTGTCCAGGAGCGCCGCCACCGGCTCCCGGTCCCGTTCCCGGGTCAGCCGGGCGCGGGCGGCGGCGGGGGAGAGCCACACCACCGTGTCGACCTCGCTGTTGGGGGCGAAAGTGCCGCCGGTGGCCCGCGCGGCCCAGTAGCGGACCTCCTTGGGGCGGCCCTCGACCGGGTAGCGGACGGTGGGCAGCTCCCGGCCCGGAACACAGGTCGCGCCGGTCTCCTCCAGTACCTCCCGCAGGGCGCCGCGCACGGCCGTCTCGCCGCGTTTGAGCTTGCCCTTCGGATGCGACCAGTCGTCGTACTTCGGCCGGTGCACCAGGCAGATCTCCACGCCGCCGCCGTCGGGCGCGGGCCGCCACAGCACACACCCCGCCGCTCGTACGGTCTCGTCCGGACCCGGTGTCACCGGTGGCCTCCACCTGTCTCGACGGCATCGGTCCCGGGGGCGCCCGTCACGGCGGAGCCCCGCCAGACCTCCTGGAAGGCGAACCGGGCGGCCTCCACCTCATGGCGCTGGTCCGCGTGGAGCACGCCCAGGGCGTACGCCGTCGCCGGGGCGATCCTCGGGGTGCGGGCCGCGGCGGCGGCAGCGGCGGCGGCCTCGGCCGCGTCCCGGTGGCGGTCGAGGAGGAGCCCCGCCCGGCCGAGCACCGGGTCACCGGCCGGTCCGGTGACCTCCAGGGCGTACCGGTGCAGCCGCAGCAGTGCGCGGACCCGGTGCCAGGGGGCGTCCTGGGCCTCCTCGGCCGCCGTGGCGAGGCCGTGCACCAGGGCCTCCGCGTTGTACGGATGTCCCGCGCGGGCCAGCGGAAGCGCCGCCACCGCGTCGAGCAGCCGCCGCTCGGCGGTCTCGGCGGAGCTGAGGAGCGGGCCGGCGGCGGGGGCGAGCGGCAGCTCGGACGCGAGGAGGGCGACGGAGTCCGCGACCGCGTGGAAGCGGGCCGAGCCCAGCGCCTGGAGCGCGGCGGAGTGGGCCCGGGTCCTGGCCAGGGTGAGCTGCCGCTCCAGCAGCGCGGCGGCGCGCGCGGCCCCCACGGAGAGCGCCCCGCCCCCGGAACGGCCCCCGGAACCCGAACCCGAACCCGAACCCGCACCGGAACCGGAACCCGCACCGGAACCGGAACCCGCACCGGAACCGGAACCCGCACCGGAAGCGCGACCCGCACCGGAAGCGCGACCCGCACCGGAACCGGAACCCGGAGCGCCGACGGTGCCGCCGCTTCCGGGGTCGCCGGCCCCGGGGGACGGCGCTCCGGACAGCCGCGCCAGCGCCTCCACCAGCCGGTTCAGCCGTGACGTACAGGCGTGCTCCTGGGCGAGCGCGGTGGAGAGCCACGCCAGCTCCCCCCGCAGCCCGTCCGCCCACACCGGGTCCAGCAGCGGCCGGAAGGTGTGCAGGGTCCCGCTGATGCGGCGGGCCGCGATCCGCAGGGCGCGGGCGGCCTCCGCCGTGCCGGCGGTGTCCGCGCCGCTCTCCGCGTGGAGCCGCAGACTGCGCAGGAAGTCACCCGCACGGGCGTGCAGATAACCGGCGAGCGCGCCCGCCGCCGGATCGGTGGCCGGGGCCGCCGTGGAGGCCCGGGCCTGTGCGGGCACCCGGGACAGTTCAGGATTGAGCACGCCTTCGCCTCCGGGCGTCAATGAGCATCTCCTGGACATTGCGCAGCGGCTGGCCCTCCGCGTCGTGCGCGTGCCGCGTCCAGGCGCCGTCCGGGCCCAGGTGCCAGGACGACGTGGTGTCGGACATCCCGGTCTCCAGCAGCCGGGTGAGCGCGGCGCGGTGGGCCGGGTCGGTGACCCGGACCAGGGCCTCGATCCGGCGGTCGAGGTTGCGGTGCATCATGTCGGCGCTGCCGAACCACACCTCGGGCTCGCCGCCGTTGCCGAAGGAGAAGATCCGGGAGTGCTCCAGGAACCGCCCGAGGACGGAGCGCACCCGGATGTTCTCCGAGAGCCCGGTGACACCGGGGCGCACGGCGCAGATGCCGCGCACCCAGATGTCGACCGGGACGCCCGCCATCGCGGCCCGGTAGCAGGCGTCGATGATCGCCTCGTCCACCATCGAGTTGACCTTGATACGGACATAGGCGGGCCGCCCGGCCCTGTGGTGCGCGGCCTCCTTGTTGATCCGCGCGACCAGCCCGTCCCGGAGCGACTTGGGGGCGACCAGGAGCCGGCGGTAGGTCTCGCGCCGGGAGTATCCGGAGAGCCGGTTGAAGAGGTCGGAGAGGTCCGCCCCGACCTGCGGATCGGTGGTCAGCAGGCCCAGGTCCTCGTACAGCCGGGCCGTCTTGGGGTGGTAGTTGCCGGTGCCGACGTGCGAGTAGCGGCGCAGGGTCTCGCCCTCCTGGCGGACCACCAGCGAGAGCTTGCAGTGGGTCTTGAGACCGACCAGCCCGTACACCACATGGCAGCCCGCCTCCTCCAGCTTGCGCGCCCATTTGATGTTGGCCTGCTCGTCGAAGCGGGCCTTGATCTCGACCAGGACGAGCACCTGCTTGCCGGCCTCGGCCGCGTCGATCAGGGCGTCGACTATCGGGGAGTCGCCGGAGGTGCGGTAGAGGGTCTGCTTGATCGCCAGTACGTCGGGGTCGGCCGCGGCCTGCTCCAGGAACGCCTGTACGGAGGTGGAGAAGCTGTCGTACGGGTGGTGCAGCAGCACATCGCGCTCGCGCAGCGCCATGAAGATGTCGGGCGCGGACGCCGACTCGACCTCGGAGAGGTCGCGGTGGGTGCCGGCGATGAACTTGGGGAACTTCAGCTCCGGCCGGTCCAGCGCCGCGATCCCGAAGAGACCGGTCAGATCCAGCGGCCCGGGCAGCGGATAGACCTCCGCGTCGGTCACCTTCAGCTCGCGGACCAGCAGGTCCAGGACGTACGGGTCGATGGACTCCTCGACCTCCAGGCGCACCGGCGGGCCGAAGCGGCGCCGCATCAGCTCCTTCTCCAGGGCCTTGAGGAGGTTCTCCGCGTCGTCCTCCTCGACCTCCAGGTCCTCGTTGCGGGTCACCCGGAACATGTGGTGCGCGAGCACCTCCATGCCGGGGAACAGCTCCTCCAGATGGGCCGCGATGACGTCCTCCAGGGGGACGTACCGCTGCGGCGACGCCTCCAGGAAGCGGGAGAGCAGCGGCGGGACCTTCACCCGGGCGAAGTGGCGGTGCCCGCTGACCGGGTTGCGCACCACGACGGCCAGGTTGAGGGAGAGCCCGGAGATGTACGGGAAGGGGTGGGCCGGGTCCACGGCCAGCGGGGTCAGCACCGGGAAGATCTGCTGCCGGAACAGCGTGAACAGGCGGGCCTGCTCCTTCTCGGTGAGATCCGGCCAGCGGATGAGGTGGACGCCCTCGTCGGCGAGGGCCGGGGCGATGTCCTGCTGGAAGGCGGCGGCGTGCCGGGCCATCAGCTCGCGCGAGCGGGTCCAGATCAGATCGAGGACCTCGCGGGGCTGGAGGCCGGAGGCGGAGCGGGTGGCCACCCCGGTGGCGATGCGCCGCTTCAGCCCGGCGACCCGGACCATGAAGAACTCGTCCAGGTTGGAGGCGAAGATCGCGAGGAAGTTGGCCCGCTCCAGGAGCGGGGTGGCCGGGTCCTCGGCCAGTTCGAGCACGCGTTCGTTGAAGGCGAGCCAGCTCCGCTCCCGGTCGAGGAAGCGGCCCTTGGGCAGCTCGGTGCCGGAGCCGCCCCGGTCGTCCTCCTCGTACCCGTCGAGATCGGAGTCGAGATCGGGCTCCAGATCGGAGACCGTCGCGGCGACGGTGTGCGGTCGGTGCGCGGCTATCGAACCGACGGACGGCTGGGGGTGCTGGACCGATGCCTCGGTGGGCTGCTGACTCATACCCCCATTCTTCCGCGCGGAAGGGGCGTCGGGCGCGTCGGAGCGCGCCCGGACGATCTTCCCGTTCACGGCGGCGGGGGCGGAGGAGGGCAGAGCGGGCTGCATTGAGTGAGGTTCGCAGCACTGTCTGAATACCCGGTAACGACGACATGACGTGCGGGAAGCCGGACGGGGGCGCCCCGGGACCGGGCGGGCCGGGCGGGCGCGGTCACCGACCGTGCCCACCCGGGTGTCCCAGCCGTCCCGGGCGCCTCCGCCACCTCTGCCGTCCCGGCCGCCCCGGTCGCCCCGGAGGGTCCGGGGGGCCGTGTCTCAGGACTCCGTGCGGTACATCAGGTCCACCTCGTGCGTGGTGAAGCCGAGCCGCTCGTACACCGTCACCGCCGCCGTGTTGTCGGCGTCCACATAGAGCATCGCGGCCGGCAGCCCCCGCGCGGCCAGATGGCGGAGGCCCGTCGCGGTGAGGGCCCTGCCGAGGCCGCCGCCCTGGGCGTCGGGCCGGATGCCGACCACGTACACCTCGCCGAGCCCCTCGGCGGCGTGCACCTTGGTCCAGTGGAAGCCGATGATCTCCCCGTCGCGCTCGGCGAGGAAGAAGCCCTCGGGGTCGAACCAGGGCTCGCTCTTGCGGTCGTCCAGATCCCGCTGGGTGAGGGAGCCCTGCTCGGGGTGGTGGGCGAAGGCGGCGGCGTTCACCGCGAGCCAGGCCGCGTCGTCCCGGCCGGGCACGAAGGTGCGGATGGTGACCCCGGGCGGCAGCACCGGCTCGGCGATGTCCAGCGGGTCCAGCGGGCGGCGCAGCTGGCGCAGTTCGCGGAAGAGGGTCAGCCCGAGCACCTGGGCGAGATGGCGGGCGGCCGACTTCCCGCCGTGCGCCCAGACCCGCAGCCGCTTCCCGGAGGCCGCGAGCAGCGCGTTCCCGAGCGCCCGGCCGTGGCCGCGTCCGCGCCGCTCGGGGTGGACCACGAGTTCGGCGGCGGGTGCCTCGACCGGGTCGGTGTCCTCCAGCTGGGCGTAACCGGTCAACTCGCCGTCGGTGGTGAGCAGAAGATGGCGTACGCCCTCCCGCCGGCCGCCGCGCAACTGGAGCCGCCCCTGTTCGGAGACGGCCTGGGTGCCGTCCGCCCCGGCGGCGGCGGCGAGCAGGGCGAGCACGGCCTCGGCCAGGTCGGCCGTCAGCTCGTCGTAGGTGTCGATCCGCCTGCCGGGCCCCGGGATCACCGCATCAGTCGTCATGGGGAGAGCCTACGGCGGCGGGTGCCTCGAAAGCCGGTCCGGGGCCGGTCCGGACCGGTGGGGGCCGGTGGGTCCCGGTCCCGGGCCGGTGCGGGATGCTCCGGGCCGGTCCGGTGCGGGCCCGGGCCCGGGGAAGGGCCGGTCCGGGGCCGGTGCACCTGTGGGACGGACGTCGCACCCGCGCGGGTGGACCGTGGCAGAGTGTGGGCGCACATGCGAGCCGGGGGCCTGTCCCGGTGAGCGGGGAAGCGGGGAAGGGGAGGCGCGCCATGCCGCCGAGGAGCTATCCGTCCGCCCGGCAGCGGCGGTTGGGTGCGGAGCTGCGCAAGCTGCGCGAGCGGGCCGGCATGTCGGGCAGTACCGCGGCGGCCTTCCTGGGCGGCGAACGGGCACAGATCAGCCATATCGAGTCGGGCCGGTACGGAGTGAGCGCCGAGCGGGTGCGCCGGCTGGCCACCCACTACTCGGCGACCGACAAGCATCTGGTGGACGCGCTGGCGAGCATGGCCGAGGAGCGGACCAAGGGCTGGTGGGAGGCGTTCCGGGGCGTGCTGCCGCCCGGCTCCCTGGATCTGGCGGAGCTGGAGCACCACGCCACACACCTGCGCCAGATCGAGATGATCCAGATCCCCGGGCTGCTCCAGACCGGCCAGTACGCGCGGGAGTTGATCCTCGGCGGGATCTCCGTGCCGCCGGCCGCCGAGGTGGGCCCCCGGGTGGAGCACCGGATCGGCCGCCGCTGTGTCTTCGACCGCCCGGTGCCGATGCGGTACGAGTCGCTGGTGCACGAGGCAGCGCTGCGGATGCGGTACTGCGCGGACGAGGTCGTGCGCGAGCAGCTGGAGTTTCTGCACGAGGCCTCGTACTGGCCCGGGGTGACCCTGCGGATCGTCCCCTTCGCGGCGCAGATCACCGGCTCGGTGCACTCGGTGATGTACGCGGGGGCCACCGTGCCCCAGCTCGACACCGTGCAGATCGACAGCGCCTTCGGCAGCGGCTTCCTGGACGCGGAGGCGCTGCTCGCCCGCTACCGGGTGCTCTTCGAGGCGGTCGGGGCGAAGGCGCTCGACCCGGACGAGTCGCGTGCGGTGCTGCGCCGGATAGCTCGGGAACGGTGAGAACGGGCGCGATGGACGACCGGATCAACTGGCAGAAGTCGTCGTTCTCGGGGTCGGACGACAACCAGAACTGTGTGGAGCTGGCGGGCTCGGGCGGGGTGGTCAGGCTGCGGGAGAGCGAGGACCCCGAGCGGGTGCTGATCATTCCCGTGGACCGGCTCAGGGCGTTCCTTCTCGCGGTCAAGGCGGGGGAGTTCGACCATCTGACCCGGCCCGACTCCGGCCCGGTCTGACCCGGCCCGACTCCGGCCCGGTCTGACCCGGCCCGACTCCGGCCCGGTCTGACCCGACTCCGGCCCCGGCCCGGTCTGACCCGACCCGACCCAACCCGGCCCCGGCCCGGCCCGGTCGGTCGGGCGGGGTCCGGCCGGGTGTCCGTCGCCCCTGCCGCCTCTCCCGTCCCCACCGCCCCGGGGCTCCCGCCCGTGACCGCCGGAGACCCCTCCGCGCGCGATTCGGTGCAACGGTGTGACGTCCCACTGTTGCTCCCTGCTCTTCGTGGCGCTACGGTCGCTGTGCGTCGCCCTCACGGGCCGATCCCGGCACTTGCCCCAGAGACAGGAGGCGAGACATGCTCGCACCGTCCCACCTGGCGATATCCGAGGAACTCCCCACCTTCGTGGACGCGGGAACACCCCCCGCCCGGCCGGTCGGCCCGCCGCTGGTCCGCCCCGGCCTCCGGTACGAACTCCTCCTCCACCGGCCCTGCGCCGAGGACGAGAACGAGCGCAGCCCCGAACCCAGGGAGCTGTTCGTGCCCGAGAGCCCGCGCCGGGCGATCCATATGCTCCGGGACTCCGTGCGCGGCTGCGCCGGCCGGCTCGCCCCGCGCGACCGGCACGCCATCCTGGGCGCGCTCGACGACCACCGCGACAGCGGCCCGTCCGGTTATGTCCAGGCGGTCGCCGCGCTCCACCGGGGTCTGCCGGTCGGCTTCGCCTTCACCGCGCAGAACGGTGAGCACTACGAGTGGGCGGTCCGGCCGGTGCGCTTCCTCACGCTGGTGTGACCCGCGCGGGACCGGGGCGTACGCCCCACGGAGCCACGACGCGCGCCTGCCCCACCACCCCATCGCCGCACGGGCGCGCGGGCGCGCGGGGCCGGGCGCGCCCCCCGACGCGCCCGGCCCCGCGCCCCCGCTCACGTACCGCAGAACTCCGCGCCCACCGGGTCGGCGCCGCCCCCGCCCCAGTCCCCGTTCACCTGGAAGGCGAACGCGTGCCGCCCGTCCTCCGTGGTGAGCGCGGAGGACCTGGAGCCCACGATTCCGCCGCCGTGCCCCCACACCGTCGTCCCGCAGGAGAGGGTGGCCGTCTCGATGCCCAGGCCGTACCCGGAGACCGTGGTCCTCATCGCCTCCAGCTGACGCTCCGGCAGCACCTTCCCGCGCATCAGGGCGCTGAAGAACCGGTTGAGGTCCCCGGCGGAGGAGATCATGTCTCCGGAGGCCCACGCCATGGACGCGTTCAGCTCCGTCACATCGTGGACCCGGGTCGCGCCCGGGTCGAAGGAGAGCTTCGAGTACGCCCGGCCGCTCGGCTGGGGCAGCCGCGTCCGGTTCCCCGGGGAGCTGGTGGCCGTCAGCCCCAGCGGCTCGATGATCCGCTTCCGCACCTCCCGCTCGTACGGGTTCCCGGTCACCTTCTCCAGGACCATCCCGGCCACGATGTAGTTGGTGTTGGAGTACCGGTGCCGGTCGCCCGGTTCGAAGAGCGCGGGCCGGGCCATGGCGATCCGTACGAGCTGCCGGGGTGTCATCGGGCTCCAGCGGTTCCCGAGGAACCCCGGGGCGAGCAGCCGGTCGCGCTGGAAGCCCGGGTCGTCGGTGTAGGAGGCGACCCCGCTGGTGTGGTTGAGCAGCTGCCGCACGGTCACCCTGCGGCCGTCGTGGCCGTTGCCGCGCAGCAGGCCCGGCAGATGCCGGTCCACGGTGTCGTCGAGGTCGAGTCTCCCCTCGGCCTCCAGCTGGAGCAGCACGGTGGCCACGAAGGTCTTGGTGATGCTGCCGATCCGGAAGCGGTCGTTCTTGCCGCGCGGCGCGCCCGTCTCGCGGTCGCCGGCGCCCGCTGCGCCCTTCCAGACCCCGCCGGCGTCCCTCACCTGCCCGGTGACCCCCGGCACACCGCCCGCCACCAGGGCGTCGAACGCCCGCTGGGTGGCCCGGTGGTCCGTGCGGCGGTCCTCGCCGCGGTCCGGGTGGTGGGCCCGGGCGGGCGCGGCGAGCGCGGTGGCGGCCACCGCCGCCGCGGCCAGCGCCACCACCCCCGTACGGGCCCGCTGTCTTCCTGTCATCCGTCTCTCCTCGTGTGCGGCCGGGGGCTCAGAACCTCGCCCGGGCCCCGGCCCTGGTGGTGCCGCAGAACTCCGCCTCGGCGATGTCGACGGGCATCGCCCAGTCGCCGTTCTGGTTGTACGCCAGCGCGTGCCGGCCGTCCTCGGTGGTGACCGCGTCGGAGAGCGAGCCCACGATGCCCCCGCCGTGGCCCCACAGCACGGTGCCGCAACTGGTCCGCTGCGAGTAGATCCCCAGCCCGTAGCGGATGTCCGTGCCCATGTCCGGGGCGGCCACGGTGGTCTTCATCGCCTTGAGCTGACGCTTCGGCAGGACATCGCCGCGCATCAGGGCGCTGAAGAAGCGGGTGAGGTCCCCGGTGGAGGAGATGATGTCACCGTCGGCCCAGCCCTGGGAGCCGTTCATCTCGGTGACGTCATGGGTCCTCGACGCGTCCGGGAGATAGAGCGAGGAGTACGCGCGCCCGCTCGGCCGGGGCATGAAGGGGCTGTTGCCGGGCTGGCTGGTGGACCTCAGCCCCAGCGGCTTGATGATCCGTTCGCGGACCTCGTGCTCGTAGGTGTTCCCGGTGACCTTCTCGATGATCAGTCCGGCCAGCACATAGCCCGTGTTGGAGTACGCGTGCCGGCTGCCGGGCGCGAACTCGGGCGGATGGCCCAGCGCCACCCGGACGTGGAACTCCGGCGCCAGGGTGTCGTACCGGTGCTTCAGGAAGCCGTCCCCGATGAGATAGGTGTGCGCGTACTCGGGGTCGTTGAGGTAGTCGAAGAGCCCGCTGGTGTGGTTGAGCAGCTGCCGTACGGTGATCCTGCCGCCGTCGTTGCCGTTGCCGGTGACCAGGCCGGGCAGATGCCGCTCCACGGTGTCGTCGAGGTCGAGCCGTCCCTCGGCCTCCAGCTGGAGCAGCACGGTGGCCACGAAGGTCTTGGTGATGCTGGCGATCCGGAAGCGGTCGTTCTTGCCGCGCGGCGCGCCCGTCTCGCGGTTGCCGACACCGGCGGCGCCCTTCCAGACCCGGCCGTCCTTCCGGACCTGGGCGAGCGCTCCGGGGATGCCCGCCGCGACGACGGTGTCCAGCGCCCGCTGGGTGGCCCGGTGTCCCGTGCCGTGATCCTTGCCGGTGCCGGTGCTCTGGGTGGCGGCGGCCCCGGCCGGTGCGCCGAACGCCGTGACGGCGAGTGCCGCCGCCGCGAGCCCCACCACGCCCGTGCGCGCCCACTGCCGTGCTGTCATGCCCCGCTCCTCACTCCGCTGTTCGCCCGGCCGGTCATCGGGTGGGCCGACCGGACCCGAAGACCTTGACCGGGCCCTTGACCGGACCCTTGACCGGACCCTGGTCCGCGCCCGCGCCCGCGCCCGCGTCCGTGCGCTTGCCGGCGGCGGCGGGCGCGGTGCCGCAGTACTCCGCCTCCACCAGCTCCTGCATCCCCGCCGCCGACCAGTCGCCGTTGAGGTTGTACGCCAGCGCGTGCCGGCCGTCCTCGGTGGTCAGCGCGTACGAGAGGGAGCCGATCCAGCCGCCGCTGTGGCCGAACAGCTCGGTGCCGCAGCCGGTCCTCACCCGGGTGAGCCCCAGGCCGTAGTCCTCACCCCGCGCCACCGACTGCGCGCTGGGGGTCTTCATCGCCGTGAGCTGCTTTCCCGGGAGCAGCTTCCCGCGCATGAGGGCGCTGTGGAAGCGGTTCAGATCGGCGGCGCTGGAGATCATGTCGCCGTCGGCCCAGGACTGGGAGGCGTTCTGGAGGGTGGCGTCGTGGATCGTGGTGGCGGCGGGGTCGAAGGAGAGCTTCGAGTACGCCCGGCTGCTCGGGCGCGGCATCGACGAGTCGTTGCCGGGGACCGTGGTCGACCGCAGGCCCAGCGGCTTGATGATCCGCTCGCGGACCTGGTTCTCGTAGGTGTCCCCGGTGACCTTCTCCATGACCAGGGCGGCCAGCACGTAGTTGGTGTTGGAGTACGCGTAGTCGCTGCCGGGCGCGAAGACGGGCGGGTGGCTCATGGCGACGGCTATGGCGGCCTGCGGCGAGCGGTAGTCGTAGCGGTGCTTGAGGAAGCCCTCGGCGAGCATGTACTTCCGGGCGTACCCCTCGTCCCCGTAGAAGTCGAAGACACCGCTGGTGTGGCTGAGCAGCTGCCGTACGGTGATCCGGGTGCCGTCGTGGCCGTTGCCGGTGACCAGGCCGGGCAGATGCCGGTCCACGGTGTCGTCGAGGTCGAGTCTCCCCTCGGCCTCCAGCTGGAGCAGCACGGTGGCCACGAAGGTCTTGGTGATGCTGGCGATCCGGAAGCGGTCGTTCTTGCCGCGCGGCGCGCCCGTCTCGCGGTTGCCGACACCGGCGGTGCCCTTCCAGACGCCGTGCCGGTCGCGCACCTGCCCGGTGACGCCGGGGATGCCGCCCGCGACGATCGCGTCCATCGCCCGCTGGGTGGCGCGGTGCCGCCGCTCCGGCGCGGCGGCGGTGCCGTCCGTACGGTCCGCCGTGGCGGCGCGGTCCGTACGGTCCGGCCCCCGGGTGTCCGCCTGGGCGGGAGCGGCGAAGGCGGTGACGGCGAGTGCCGCCGCCACGATGCCCACCGCCCCGGTCCGTGCCCCGGCCCTTGCCCCGGCCCTTGCCCCGGTCCGTGCTCTGCGCCGCGCTGCCGCTGTCGTCGCCGCTGTCGTCGCCATGCTCTGGGCTGCCATGCTCCGGCTCCTCACTCGTCCCCCTGTCGGTGTGGGGTGTGCGCTGCCGGGCCCGGGCGGTTCAGGGTCGTGACCTGTGACGGTGCGACCGTGAGCGCCGCCGCGAGCCGGCATCGCCTGAAGTGACCCGCCGAGGGGGGCGCTGGTTGATCGGCACACCCCCGAATGGCCGAAGACCGACCTTGGCCGAAAAGGCGCTTTTGCGGGGAAGTGACAAGTGAAGGCAACCAGGTCGTGACCTCATCCCCCTGTCGCGCTACGCGCGTTGACCTTAGGCTGCGGCTCGCAGACCTCATATCCGCCGCCCAATCACCTAGGGGAGCGATGTCAGCCAGACCGCACAGGACGAGCAGCTCGAACATCCACCGCCGCATACTCGCCTCGGTCGCCGGACTGGCCACGGTCGGCGCCCTTGTCGCCGCCGTGCCCGCCGGCTCCCCCGAGGAGCGGGAGCGCGGCCACGGCCACGGCCGGACGGTGGATGTGCAGCTGCTCTCCTTCAACGACCTGCACGGCAACCTCCAGCCGCCCTCCGGCTCGGGCGGCCGGGTCACCCACACCAACCCCGACGGCACCACCAGGACCATCGACGCGGGCGGGGCCGAGTACCTCGCCACCCATCTGCGCGAGGCCCGCAAGGGCAACCGCTACTCGGTGACGGCGGCGGCGGGCGATCTGATCGGCGCCACCCCGATGCTCTCCGGGCTCTTCCACGACGAGCCCACCGTCGAGGCGCTGAACAGGCTCGACCTGGACGTCTCCTCCGTCGGCAACCACGAGTTCGACGACGGCGCCACGGAGCTGGGCCGCATCCAGAACGGCGGCTGTCACCCCACCGCCGGCTGCCACGAGCCGGGGAAGAGGTTCAAGGGCGCGGACTTCCCCTATCTCACCTCCAACGTGACCCATGAGAAGTCGGGCCGGCCGCTGCTGGACCCGTACTTCATCTGGGAGAGGAACGGCGTCAAGGTCGGCTTCGTCGGAGTGACCCTGGAGGGCACCCCGGACATCGTCAACGCCAACGGCATCAAGGGCCTGAAGTTCGGCGACGAGATCGAGGCCATCAACAAGTACACCAAGGTCCTGGAGCGCAAGGGCGTCAAGGCGATCGTCGCGCTGCTGCACGAGGGCGGCTACCCCGCCTCCACCTCGTACAACTACGACTGCGACAGCTCCGGCGCGGGCGACGGCATCTCGGGCCCGATCGTGGAGATCGCCAAGAAGGTCAGCCCCCAGGTCGACGCGCTGGTGACCGGCCACACCCACGAGGCGTACGCGTGCACCATCCCGGACCCGTCCGGCAAGCCGCGCACGGTCACCTCGGCGGCCTCGGCCGGGCGGCTGTACACCGACACCACGCTCACCTACGACCGCAGGACGCGCGATGTGGTCCGCACCTCGGTCGAGTCGGCCAACCACGTCGTCACCCGCGATGTCCCCAAGGCGCAGGACATGACCCGGCTGATCGACCGCTGGAACACCCTGGCGGGCCCGATCGCCAACCGTCCCGTCGGCCACATCACCGCCGACATCGAGACCTCCGCGACCGAGGAGAGCCCGCTCGGCAACCTGATCGCCGACGCCCAGCTCGCGGCGCTCGCACCCGCCGACAAGGGCGGGGCGGAGCTCGCCCTCATGAACTCCAAGGGCATCCGCGCGGGCCTGACGCACAAGGCGTCCGCCGGTGAGGGCGACGGTGTGGTGACCTACGGCGAGGCGTTCACCGTCCAGCCCTTCACCAACATGATGAATGTGGTGGACCTGACCGGCGCCCAGTTGATCACCGCGCTCCAGCAGCAGGTCAGCGCCGCCAACCTGGAGGTCCCGAAGATCCTCCAGAGCTCGAAGGGCCTCACCTACACCCTCGACTGGACCAAGTCCGGCGCCGACCGGGTCGTGGCCTCATCGGTGCGGCTGAACGGCACGGCGATCGACCCGGCGCGGACCTACCGGGTGGCGATGAACGAGTTCCTCTCGGCCGGCGGTGACGGCTTCGCCGTGCTGAAGGAGCACCGCAACAAGGTCGTCGGAGCCTCCGACCTCGATGTGCTGATCGGCCACCTCCAGGCGAACTCCAGCGCGTCCGCGCCGCTGGCCCCGCCGGCGGTCGGCCGGATCACCGTCGTGAAGTAGCACCGGGCGGCGGTACGGGGGTGGGGCGGCGGGTCCTGGTGGACCGGCCGCCCCACGGGCGTACCGGCATCGGGGGCGCGGAGGAATCGGTCCGTGCCCACGGTCCCGGGGCCGCCCGCCGGAGCGCCCCCGCCCCCGCCCCCGGCTGCCGGCGCCCCGCTGCCGGCTCCCGGCCATCGGCTATCGGCTCCCCGAGAGGACGAACCCCCGGTAGCCGTCGCGCGCCACGGCGTCGCACTCCGCGCGGTAGCGGTCCAGCCCGCCCGTGTACGCCAGGAACACCCGGGCCTTCCCCGGCACGTTCGCCCCCAGATACCAGGAGTCGGCGGCCGGGTAGAGCGTCCCGGCGGCCAGCTCCGCGACATGGGCGCCCCAGCTCTCCTCGGCCTCCGGGGCGGCGTCGATCTCCGCGATGCCGCGCTCCCGCAGATGGACGACGCAGTCGGTGATCCACTCCACGTGCTGCTCGATGGAGACCACCATGTTGGTCAGCACCGAGGGGCTCAGCGGCCCGGTCACCGTGAAGAGGTTCGGGAAGCCGGCCGACACGAGCCCCAGAAGGCTGCGCGGCCCGTCCGCCCACTTCTCCCGCAGCGTCACCCCGTCCCGGCCCACGATCTCCACGGCGGTCAGGGCGCCGGTCAGCGAGTCGAAGCCGGTGGCGTGGACGATGGTGTCGACGAGGTACTCGCGCTCCGACGTCCGTACGCCCTTCGGGGTGATCGCCTCGATCGGCGTGGCGCGCAGATCCACCAGCGACACCCGGGGGTCGTTGAAGGCGGCGTAGTACCCGCTGTCCAGACACGGGCGCTTGGTCGCGAAGGGGTAGTCGCGCGGGGTGAGGGCCTCGGCGGTCGCCGGGTCGTCGACGATCGAAGCGATCTTGGCGCGGATGAACGCGGCGGCGGTCTCGTTGGCGGCGGCGTCGACGAGGATGTCGGTGTACGAGCGGAGCATCGCGCTGAGCACACCCGCCTCCCAGGCTCTCTCGTACGCCGCCGTGCGCTCCTCCTCGCCCACCTCCAGCGCCGACCGCGTCGGCATCTCGCAGACACTGCCCCCCTTGGAGCGCCGCTGGGCCGCCCGGAACTCCGGGTACCGCGCCTTCTGCTCCGCGATCTCCTCCCCGTCCAGCGGGCGGTTCCAGGCGGGCATCGAGTACGCCGGGGTGCGCTGGAAGACGGTCACCTCGGCGGCCCGCCCGGCGAGCACCGGGACGAGCTGGACGCCGGAGGAGCCGGTGCCGATCACCGCGACCCGCCGGCCCGTGAGGTCGACCTCCTCGTGCGGCCAGCGCGAGGTGTGGTGCACGGTCCCGGTGAAGTCCCCGGCGCCGGGGATGTCCGGTTCCCTGGGCGCGGAGTTGCACCCCGATGCCATCACGACGAACGGAGCGGTGACCGTCTCCCCGGTGTCGGTGGTCACCCGCCAGACCCGCCACCCCCCGTCCCACGCGGCCCGGGTGACCCGGGTGCGCAGGGTGATGTCCCTCCGCAGGCCGAACCGGTCGGCGACATGCCGGAGATAGCGCAGGATCTCCGGCTGGCCCGCGTACTTCTCGCTCCACACCCACTCCTGGTCCAGCTCCGGCGAGAAGGAGTACGAGTAGGAGAGGGACTCGATGTCGCAGCGGGCGCCCGGATAGCGGTTCCAGTACCAGGTGCCGCCGACGTCGTCACCGGCCTCGAAGAGGCGGACCCGCAGGCCCCGCTCGCGCAGCAGATGGAGCTGGTAGAGGCCGGAGAACCCGGCGCCCACGACGATCGCGTCGGTGTATGCGTCGGCGTCGGCGTCTGCGTCGGTACGGGCTCGGGGGCCGGGGTCGGGCCGGTCGGTCGCCTCGGGGGGTGGAGCGCTGGCCATGGGGTCTCCTGATGGGGGGAGGGGCCGCCTGATCCGTGGCGGGGTGCGCTGCCGGGCGGCGCTGCGGGCGCCCCGGGGGCCTGGGGCCCTTGAGGTTCATGGGTCCCCCGGGTCGCCCGGGACTCGCTCGCCGACGATGCTCCGCCGGTCCTGCCCGCACCGCGAGGGCCCGGGCCGAAGTAGGCGGAGAATCCCGGGGAGTTGGCGCGAACCCGGCCGTGCCCGCCGGCCGTGACCGCCGTTCGAGCCCGGCCGGGGGGGACGGCCGGGCCGCCCGGCTCGGGGACGGCGCCTCCGGGACCTCCGCCCCCGGATCTCCGGCTCAGGGATGGGCGGGCGGCGGGATCGCCGCGCCCGGGAGCCGGATCACCGCCCGCGTACCGCCGCCCGGGGCGGGCTCCAGCCGGATGTCGCCGCCCGACTGCTGGACCGTGCGCGCCACGATCGACAGACCGAGCCCCGACCCGGGCAGCGACCGCGCCGACGGCGAGCGCCAGAACCGCTCGAAGACATGCGGCAGCTCGTCCGCCGGAATGCCCGGCCCGTGGTCCCGCACGCTCAGCGTCCCGCCCTGGAGCCGCACCTCGACCGTGCCGCCCGGGGGCGAGAACTTCACCGCGTTGTCCAGCACATTCACCAGCGCCCGCTCCAGCGCCGCCGGTTCGGCCCGGACGTACCAGGACTCCATCGACGTCGCGAACGTCAGCTCCGGTCCGCGCAGCCGCGCCCGGCCCAGAGCGGTGCCCACGATCTCGTGCAGCGCGACCACCGTCACCGGACCGCCCCGTACCGCGTCGGGCCTGGACAGCTCCTGGAGATCGCCGATCAGCGCCGCCAACTCCGCCATCTGCGCCTTCACGGACGCCATCAGCGCCTGCCGGTCCGCCGCCGGGATCGCCCGGCCGGTCCGCTCACTGCGCGCCAGCAGCTCGATATTGGTCCGCAGCGAGGTCAGCGGGGTGCGCAGCTCATGGCCCGCGTCCGCGATCAGCCGCGCCTGCCGGTCCCGCGAGGACGCCAGCGCCGCCGTCATGGAGTTGAAGGAGCGCGAGAGCCGGGCGATCTCGTCCTCGCCGTCGGCGGGGATGCGCACGGTCAGATCCTCCGTGCGCGCCACATGCTCCACGGCGGCGGTCAGCCGGTCCACCGGCCGCAGCCCGGTCCGGGCGACCAGCAGCCCCGCCGCGCCCGCGCCGACGACCCCGACCCCGGCGAGCCCGGTCAGCAGCAGCGCCAGCCGGTTCAGGGACGTACTGATCTCGTCCAGCGGCCGGGAGACGGAGACGGCGACACTGAGACCGTTCCCGATCTCCGTCAGCGTGGTGTGCACCCGCACCGGCGAGCCGTCGTCCGTGACGCTGTCGTGCAGGGTGTCCTTCCGCAGACCGGCCGCGACCGCGACATCCGACGGCTTCACCTTCACCGGCTCGGAGTACGGTCCGACACAGCGCCGGCCGTCGCGCCCCACGAGCTGGGTGTACGCGAAGTTGGGCGATTCGTCCTCGGCGGGGCGCACGTTGTAGCAGTTCTGATAGGCCTGCTCCACCATGTCCGGCGGGGCGCTGGTGTTCCGGAGCGTGGTGTTCAGCTCGTCGTAGAGCTGGGCGCGGGTCAGCAGCCAGGAGACGACGGAGACCGCCGCGACGGCCACCGCGACCGCCGTGGCCACCAGCAGCGCGAGCCGGGATCTCAGCGGGAGCGTACGGAACCGGCCGGCCAGGCCCGTCACGCCTCACCGCCGCCCGAGCGCAGGACGTACCCCACTCCGCGCACGGTGTGGACGAGCCGGGGCTCCCCGGCCGCCTCGGTCTTGCGCCGCAGATACATCACATACACATCCAGCGAATTGGAGCTGGGCTCGAAGTCGAAGCCCCAGACGGCCTTGAGGATCTGCTCACGGGTGAGGACCTGGCGGGGGTGGGCCAGCAGCAGTTCCAGCAGGGTGAACTCGGTGCGGGTCAGCTCCACCGGGCGGCTGCCGCGCAGCACCTCGCGGGTCACCAGATCCATCCGCAGATCCGCGAAGGCCAGCACCTCGTGCCCGTCGTCGCCGGCGGCGCCGGCCGCCGCCGGGGCGTAGGAACTGCGCCGCAGCAGCGCCCGGATGCGGGCGAACAGCTCGTCCAGCTCGAACGGCTTCACCAGGTAGTCGTCGGCCCCGGCGTCCAGGCCGGTGACCCGGTCGCCCACCGTGTCGCGGGCGGTCAGCATCAGGATCGGCACGGTCGAGCCGGTGGACCGGATGCGGCGGGCGGCGGTCAGACCGTCCATCCGGGGCATCTGGATGTCCAGCACGATCAGTTCCGGCTGGTACGCCTCCGCCTTCGCGAGCGCGTCGATCCCGTCGACGGCGACCTCGGTGCCATAGCCCTCGAAGGCCAGGCTCCGCTGGAGCGCCTCCAGGACAGCGGGTTCGTCGTCGACGATGAGGATGCGTTCGCCTTCACGGGGAGTCGTCATGGGATCAGCCTCGCACGCGCCCGGAGCGGTCAGCCGTCACCGTCGCGGAGGTCGCCGAGGACACCCTTGACGGTGTCGACGGGGATGGCGAAGCCCAGCCCCACACTGCCCGCGCCGGCGCCGCCGGAGGCGCTCGGCGAGTACATGGCGGAGTTGATCCCGATGATCTCGCCGCGCATGTTGATCAGCGCACCGCCGGAGTTGCCGGGGTTGAGCGAGGCATCGGTCTGGATGGCCTTGTACGTGGTCCTGGAGTCGCCGGTGTCGCCGTTGAACTCCTGTCCGCCGAACTCGAAGGGCCACCCGGCGTCGGGCCGCTGGCGCTGCTCCGGCTCCTTCGCGACGGTGACATCCCGGTCGAGCGCGGAGACGATGCCGCTGGTCACGGTCCCGGTCAGCCCCTCGGGCGAGCCGATGGCGACGACCTCCTCGCCGACCGTCAGCTTCCCTGAGTCGCCGAGCGCGGCGGGCTTGAGGCCGCTCGCCCCCCGGAGCTTGACCAGGGCGAGGTCCTTGCCCGGGTCGGTGCCGACGACATCGGCGGTGTACGTCCTGCCGGTGCTGAGCCCGACCTGCACGGTGCCGGCGCCCGAGATCACATGGTTGTTGGTGATGATCTCGCCGTCCGCGCTGATGATCACCCCGGAGCCGGTGGACTGCCCCGAGGCGCCCCCCGCCTTGATCTCGACGATGCTCGGCATGACGGCCTGCGCGACCCCGGCGACCGTGCCCGCGCTGGAGCTGGCCACATTGGTCCCGCTGATCCCGCCGCCGCCGGCTCCCGCGCTCTCCCCGCCCCCGGCCCGGTCGACCAGCGCGGAGACCCCGCCCCCGATCGTGGCGGCCACGATCGCGACGGTGAGCAACAGCCCGACGGGCCGCTTCGCCCGCGCCCGGTGCGTCTGCGGGGGCTGGGCGGGCGGGGGCGGGTAGGCCGTGTCGTACGCCTGCGGGTGGGAGGGCTGCTGCTGCGGCTGCTCGCGGTAGTAGTCCGTCATGGGTACGACTGTCCCGGCGGCAGATGAGAGGAGTCTGAGGTGCCCGTAAGAACCGGGCCAGAAGTCTGTAGGCCCCGGATAAGAGGGGGCGGGGGGCTGCGGGGGCTCGTGGTGCGGGTTCGTTCCGCTCGCGGGCCGCGGGACCCCGGTCCGGTCGGTCTCACCCTCGCCGGGCGGCCCGAGCCACGAGACCCGGCCCCGCCGGCGTGTTCGGGGGCCCGCACCCGGACCTCCCGCTCCTCAACCGCCGGAGGGACCGGGTGTCAGGCCGGCCGGCCCCCGGCCCCCGCGCTCAGCAGGGCCCGGCGGCCCCCGCGCCGCAGACCCCTCCCCGCAATCCGACCCCGCTCCCATGAAGATCATCGCGGGGTGCAGAATGACCCGTATGTCGATGACCAATACACCGAACCCGGCGACGATCGACGACACTTCGCTGATCAGCCGCACCCTGGCCCGTGCTTTTCACGACGACCCGATGATGAGCTGGTTCTTCCCCGACGCCGCCACGCGCGAGGCGCGGATGGACCGCTACTTCGGCACGATCTTCGCCCGGCAGTACGTCGGCCACGGCGCCTGCGAGCGCACCGCGTCCGCCGCGTCGTTCTGGGTGCCGCCGGGTGCGCAGGCCGTTCCCGACGCGGAGACCATCGCGGAGCTGATGGACATCCTGGGCGACCGGGCGTCCCTGTTCCGGCAGGCCGTGGAGGCGGCGGTCGAGCACGCGCCCCAGGAGCCGCACTGGTACCTCGCCGTCGTCGGGGCCGACCCGGCGGCGCGCGGGCAGGGGCACGGGGCGGCCCTCCTGCGCTCCGGGCTCGCCAAGGCCGACGCCGAGGGGATGCCGGTCTATCTGGAGTCCTCCAAGCCGGAGAACCTCCCCTTCTACGAGCACTTCGGCTTCACGGTGCTCGGTGAGGCGGAACTCCCCGGCGGCGGGCCGACCCTCTGGGTGATGCGCCGCGAGCCGCGCCCGGTGGATGCCTGAGCCTCACCGAGGCCCCCCGCTGCGCGCGGGCTCCCCGCGCACCGGACGCCGGCGAGGCTGAACCACCCGGCCCGCCGGGCGTCCGAAGGCGGACCCTGTGGCACAGGACCCCGCGCGCGCCCCGCGCCACAAGCCCCCGCAGCCCCGCGCCACAAGCCCCCGCACCACCAGCCCCCGCACCCCCGCACCACCGCACCACCAGCCCTCGCACCCCCGCGCCGTGCCGGAGGAACCCCCGCCGGCGAGCGGAGCTACCCGCAGCCGCACGACCTCCGGATCACCAGACCCGAAGGGAACTGCCGCACCCGCTCCCGGCGCGAGCCCGCCAGACGGAGGCTCTCGTCCAGGACGAGGTCGACGGCCGCGCGGGCCATCGCGGGGCGGTCGGAGGAGACGGTGGTGAGGGGCGGGTCCGTGAGGTGGGCCTCCTTCACGTCGTCGAAGCCCGCCACCGCCAGCTCCCCCGGCACATCGATCCGCAGCTCCCGCGCCGCCCTCAGCACCCCGATGGCCTGGTCGTCCGTCGAGCAGAAGATCGCCGGCGGGCGCTCCGGGCCCGCCAGCAGCTTCAGGGCGACCTGGTACGCCTCGTACCGGTTGAAGGGCGCCTGGAAGAGCCGCCCCTCCACCGGGCGCCCCGACTCCAGCATCGCCCGCCGCCAGCCCTCGACATGGTCGGTCACCGGGTCGCCGACCGGAGGTGTCGACTCCGGGCCGCCGAGGCAGGCGACATACGCGTTGCCGTGCTCCAGGAGGTGGCGGGTCGCCAGTTGGGCGCCGCCGATGTCGTCCGTCACCACCGCCACGTCGTCGATCGCCTCGGGGCGCTCGTGCAGCAGCACCACCCGCGCGTCCCACGCCTCGATCTCCTGCGCGGCCTGCTCGGTCAGCCCCTGGCTCACCAGGATCAGCCCGGCCACCCGCATCCCGAGGAACGCGCGGAGGTAGTGGACCTCGCGCTCGCGCCGGTAGTCGGAGTTCCCGACGAGCACCATCTTCCCGCGCTCGGCCGCGGCCTGCTCCACCGCGTGCGCCATCTCCGCGAAGAAGGGCTGCCGGGCATCGGGAACGATCATGCCTATGAGGTCGGTCCGCCGCGACGCCATCGCCTGGGCCACCCGGTCCGGGCGGTACCCCAGCTCCTTGATCGCGGCGAGTACGCGCTCGCGCGTGGCCGGTGCGACCGGCCGGGGTCCGTTGTTGATGACATAGCTGACCACGGCGGTCGACGTACCCGCCAGCCGCGCCACATCGTCCCGCGTCACCTTGGCCACGCGCGGCAGTCTACGCGTGGTGACCTACCTCTGGGCAGGCCGTACGGCGGCTTTCTGCTGCTCGGAGGCCTCTTCCGAACGGGCGATCGCGGAGACCGCCTCCGCCGCCTCCCGCTCCGCCTTCTCCGGCACCACGAAGCGGTATCCCACATTCCGTACGGTTCCGATGAGCGACTCGTGCTCCGGGCCGAGCTTGGCGCGCAGCCGCCGCACATGGACGTCCACCGTGCGCGTACCGCCGAAGTAGTCGTACCCCCAGACCTCCTGGAGGAGCTGGGCCCGGGTGAACACCCGCCCCGGGTGCTGCGCCAGATACTTCAGCAGCTCGAACTCCTTGAAGGTCAGATCCAGGACCCGGCCCTTCAGCTTCGCGCTGTAGGTCGCCTCGTCCACCGAGAGATCGCCGTTGCGGATCTCCATGGGGGAGTCGTCCGCGCCGATCTGCCGGCGGCCCATGGCCAGCCGCAGCCGGGCCTCGACCTCCGCGGGGCCCGCGGTGTCCAGGAGGACGTCGTCGACGCCCCAGTCCGCGGTGACGGCCGCGAGACCGCCCTCGGTCACCACCAGGATCAGCGGACAGCCGGGGCCGGTGGACCGCAGCAGCTGGCAGAGCGACCGCACCTGCGGCAGATCGCGGCGGCCGTCGACCAGGATCACATCGGCGCCGGGGGTGTCGACCAGCGCCGGGCCCTCGGCGGGGGCCACCCGCACGCTGTGCAGAAGCAGTCCGAGCGCGGGAAGCACCTCCGCGGACGGCTGGAGGGCGTTGGTCAGCAGCAGCAGAGAGCTCATCGAACCCCACCTGCCTGTGCCCGGGTCGTCGTCGTCTTGAGGTTGTGCACGGTTCGCTCACCCATAACGTCGGTTCCTCCTCGGTCCCTGCGAGGACGTGGTGCTGCGGCCCTGCTTCGTACGGTTGGTTCACCTGTCTGTAACAACAGCCAGGAAACACAAAAGGACCCGGGGGCTGCGTCGCCCGGATCCTCTTCCGAGCAGAATAGCTCACATGCGTTCTGAGCCAGAGGGCCGATTTCACACTGTGGACGCCTCTCCGGTCCCACACGACTCACGGGACAAATCTACCCGTACCACCCTGATCACCTCGGACGGCGTACGGATCGAGGCCCGGTACCACCCCGGCCCCGAGGGCCCGCCCGGCACCGCCGTCGTTGTCGCGCACGGCTTCACCGGCTCCCTGGACCGGCCCGCCCTGCGCCGCGCCGCCGGGGTGTTCGCCCAGCGTGCGGCGGTGGTGACGTTCTCCTTCCGGGGCCACGGCGGCTCATCGGGCCGCTCCACGGTCGGCGACCGCGAGGTGCTCGATCTCGCCGCCGCCGTCGGCTGGGCGCGTGCTCTCGGTCACAGCAGGGTGGTGACGGTCGGTTTCTCGATGGGCGGCTCGGTGGCCCTGCGCCACGCGGCACTCCACGCGCCGGGCCGGTTCACCGGGACCGGAGGAGTTCAGGGGCGCACGGAAGCACGCGCCGGGGTGCGAGCGGCGCATACCGACGCCGTTGTCTCCATCAGTGCCCCCGCCCGCTGGTACTACCGGGGTACGGCCCCGATGCGGCGGGTCCACTGGGTGATCAGCAGCCCCCTGGGCCGGGCCGTGGGGCGGTACGGGCTGCGCACCCGCGTCGACACCCGCGCCTGGGACCCGGTCCCGCTCTCCCCGGCCGGCGCCGTGCCGCTGATCGCCCCCACCCCGCTGCTCGTCGTGCACGGCGAACGCGATCCGTACTTCCCCCTCGACCACCCCCGGATGCTCGCGGCGGCCGGCCCCGCCGAACTCTGGGTGGAGCCGGGGATGGGGCACTCGCCCTACGTCCGCGACGAGGCCCGAAATGCCGCGGGTGACCTGCTGCTCGCCCGTATCGCCCAGTGGCTGGCCGACCGGGAGCCCTCCGCGCATGGCTCATGATGGATGCCGACGAAGGGAGTCGCGCATGCCGGCGGGGACGATCCGCTACTGGGCCGCGGCGAAGGCGGCGGCCGGGACATCGGAGGAGCCGTACCGCGCGGGCACGCTCGCCGAGGCGCTCGCCGCCGTGCGGGAACGCCACCCCGGGGAGCTGACGCGTGTGCTCCTCCGGTGCTCTTTCCTCGTCGACGGCGATCCCGTCGGCACCCGGGACCATGAGACCGTACGGCTTGCCGAGGGCGGCACGGTCGAGGTGCTCCCGCCGTTCGCAGGAGGGTGAACCACACAGCATGAGCAGCGATCAGCAGTATCCGCGGTACCCGCAGGGGCAGCAGCCGTACCAGGGGCCGTACGACGACCCGCACCAGGGCCCGTACCCGGGACCGCAGCACCCGCACCCGCACCAGAGCCCGCACCAGAGCCAGTACCAGGGCGGGCAGCAGGGCCAGCAGGGCCAGCACGGACAGCACGGACAGCAGGGGCAGTACGCCCCGCAGGCGTACTCGCAGCCCCCCGTGCCGCAGCAGGACGTCGCCGCGCAGACCTGGGAGGGCGAGACTTGGGACACCGCCTACCAGCCGGCCATACCGCCGGAGCGGTTCGCCCCCGCGCCCCCGCCCCCGCCCGCCGCCGAGGAGACCGCGTACCTCCCCCCGGTCCACGGCCACGGACAGAGCCCCGCCCCCGCCCCGGGCCCCTTCCCGGGCGCTGCCCGCCCGCTGCCCGCCGAGACCCCTCGGCGGCACGAGCCCGCCGGGCCGGCGCCCGCGCCCGGAGCCGCCGGCTACAGCACCCCCACCACCGGGGGGAACACCCGGGTCACCGACGCCCAGCGGGCCCGCGCCGAGGGCCGTTCGCCGATCATCCCGCCGGGCATCGAACCCGCCGCGCTGACCGCCGGACTCGGCCTGCTCCTCGCGGGCGGCGCCGCCCTCGGCACCTACGGTCTGCTCGTCCCGCTCGTGCTGCTCCAGGCCGTCACCGCCGCCGGATGGTTCCGGCTGAACGGCATGTGGCCCGCCCGCCAGGGCATCGCGCTCGCCTTCGCGGGCGGCCTGGCCGCCGACGCCGTGCTGCTCGGGGTCGGCCGGGAGAACGCGCCCGCCGCGATCCTCGGCACCCTCGGTGTGTGGGTGCTGATCGTCCTGGTGCTCCAGCTCCGCAGCGCCGCGGGCTCGGACGAGCGGATGCAGGGGCTGATGGCGACGGTGGCCTCCACCGCGCTCACCATCCTCGCGGCCGGATACCTCGCCGCGGCCGACGACGCCGTGATCGTGGGCGGGATCGCGGTCGCCGGCGCCACCGTGGCGCGCGCGCTGCCGCTGCCCGCCATCGGCTCCGTGGTGTTCTCCCTGCTCGCGGGGGCCGGCGCGGGCCTCGCCGCGGGCGGCATGACCTCCTTCGGCTCGGACGGCTGGCTGCCGGGCCTGGTGGCGGGGGCGCTCGCGCTGGTCGGGCTGCGGGTCGCCAGCTACGACTACCCCTCCCGGTTCGTCCACTTCACGGCGGGCGTGGCCCTGCCGCTGACCGCCGCCGCGCCCGCGGTCTACCTCCTCGGCCGGGCCCTGCTCCCGGGGGCGTGAGCCGCGCCGTCGACCCGCCCGCCACGGGGCTCCCAGGAACCAATGACGCCGCCCGGACGTCGATCAGTAACGGACAGGGCGCCGTCGTCCGGGAGCCCCCGGCCGGCTGAGGGGGGCGCGGGCGAACCGACCAGAGTGGGGTACACCGGGCAATGCGTGCACTGCGAATAACGCTGATCATCGCCGTGGTCCTCGGCGTCCTCTTCACCGCCCTCGACCGGATCGCGGTCAGCTTCGCGGAGTCCGAGGCGGCCGGGAAGATCCGCGACAGCCAGGGACTGCCCTCCACCCCGGAGGTCTCCATCAAGGGCTTCCCGTTCCTGACCCAGGTCATGGACCGGCGTCTCGACGAGGTCGGGATCAGCCTCTCCGGCATCACCGCCAACGCGGGCGGCCGTTCGGTGGAGGTCACCGAGGTCCGCGCCGGACTGACCGGGGTGACCGTCGGCAGCGGGTACGACTCCGCCGTCGCCGGGCGCGCCGAGGGCTCCGCGCGGATCTCGTACGAGGCTCTGGGCAAGGCCGCCCCCGAGGGCGCCACCATCGGCTGGGCGGGTGCCGAGCGGGCGGCGAAGGGCCAGGTCAAGCTGGAGGGCCCGCTGGCCGATGTGGTGAAGGGCGCGGGAGTCCCGGTGCCGGACGCGGTCGCCGGGGCGCTCGGGGGCCGCACCATATCCGCGTACAGCACGGTCGAACTGACCGGCGGGAACACCCTGCGGCTGACGGCCGACGGCCTGCCGGAGCTGCCGGTCCAGGGCTTCGGGAAGGCGCTGCGGCAGGCGGTGGACCTGGAGTTGAAGATCGAGGGGATGCCCGCCGGGATCAGGCTCGACCGTCTGGAGCTGTCCGAGGACGGGCTGAGGATCACCGGCACGGGCAGGGATGTCGCGCTGGCCGGCTAGGGAGTCTCTTCCGGATCGGGCCGGTGGAGGGTGATCAGCCGGGCCAGGTGCGTTCCCGCGAGCAGCAGGGGCCGGGTGCTCCGGGAGACCTGGGCGGCCAGTTCGGCGCCCTCCAGGGTGCTGACGACCGTGGTGGCGAGGTCCGCGGCGGTCTCCTCGGGGAGGCCGGAGGCCCGGAGCCGCTCGGCGACGACCTCCTCCCAGCGGGCGAAGGCCCCGGCGGCGGCCCGCTGGATGTCCGGGAGGCGCCCGGCGGTCCCCAGGGCGGTGGCCGTGACCGGGCAGCCCTCGGTCCACTCGGAGGCGCTCAGCCCGTCGGCGAGGGTCCGGGCGAGGGCGAGCACCGCCTCGGCGGGGTCCGCCCCCTCGCCGAGGACCTCCCGCAGGATGTCGGAGAACTCCTCATCGCCCCGGTGCACGGCGGCGACGGCCAGCTCCTGTTTGCCGCCGGGGAAGAAGTGGTAGACCGAGCCCAGGGTGGCGCCGGCCTCCTGCGAGATCTGCTTGATCCCGGTGCCGTCGTACCCCTGGCGCTGCATCAGGGCGGAGGCCGCCCGGACGATCCGCTCCCGGGTGCCGGGGGTGTCGTCACCGGCCTCCGGTCCGGTTCCCGCTGCGGTCCGCCGGCGTGTCCTGGTCTGCATCCTCCCGAATCTACTGGATGGAACGTCCACTACAGAAGAGTGCGCGGAGCCCCGGCACTCCTCGGATGGCCGCATGGTGAGACGGGCCTGTCCGATGGGCAGAAAGGGGTCCGGACGAGCCGCCGGCGGGTGCCGCGACGGCGGTCCGCACCCTCTTCCGTGTCATATGGCGGACGATCGTGTCTCAGTATTCGACACGCCGGTGACATAGCGCCCGATCCGTCCCTACGATCGGACGCATGAAGCAGCGACAGGCGGATCTCACGAAGCGGCGGGCAGTCGACCTGTGCCGCGTCGCCGCCATGCTCTGTCGCGCCGTCTGAGCGAGAGCCCCGCTCTCCCTTCCCTGGCCCTTCGACCTCTGATCAGGGCCGTCCCCGTGCGGTACGCCGCTCCTGACGCGTATCCGCGCAGCCTCTCCCGCACCGTCCCGCCGCACACTGCCCCGGAGGAGAAACCGCATGAGCCGCAGCGACGTCCTGGTCGACGCCGACTGGGTCGAGGCCCACCTCGACGATCCGCAGGTCGCCATTGTCGAGGTCGACGAGGACACCTCGGCGTACGAGAAGAACCACATCAGGAACGCGATCCGGATCGACTGGACCAAGGATCTCCAGGACCCGGTCCGCCGCGACTTCATCGACCAGGAGGGCTTCGAGAAGCTCCTCTCCGCCAAGGGCATCGCGAACGACACCACCGTCGTGCTCTACGGCGGCAACAACAACTGGTTCGCCTCCTACGCCTACTGGTACTTCAAGCTCTACGGCCACGAGAGCGTCAAGCTCCTCGACGGCGGGCGCAAGAAGTGGGAGCTCGACTCCCGCGACCTGGTCGACGCCGTGCCGGCCCGCGCCGAGACCCAGTACAAGGCGAAGCCGCAGAACACCGCCATCCGCGCCTTCCGCGACGATGTCGTCAGCGCGATCGGCGCGCAGAACCTGGTCGACGTGCGCTCCCCCGACGAGTTCAGCGGCAAGCTGCTCGCCCCGGCGCACCTCCCGCAGGAGCAGTCGCAGCGCCCCGGCCACGTGCCGAGCGCCCGCAACATCCCGTGGTCCAAGAACGCCAACGACGACGGCACCTTCAAGTCGGACGAGGAGCTGTCGAAGCTCTACACCGACGAGCGGGTCGACCTGGCGAAGGACACCATCGCCTACTGCCGCATCGGTGAGCGCTCGGCCCTGACCTGGTTCGTCCTGCACGAGCTGCTCGGTGTCGAGAACGTCAAGAACTACGACGGCTCCTGGACCGAGTACGGCTCCCTGGTCGGCGTGCCGATCGAGCTCGGCCCCGCCAAGTAACCCCAGCGAAGCAACCCCCGAACCACGGAACCATTGGAGAGCTGTATGTGTGGAGCGAAGGCCGGGGGCCCCGACGCCTCGACGATCAAGCCCGGTGAGACGACGATCCAGGGGCAGGTGACCCGCGACGGCGAGCCCGTCACCGGCTATGTCCGGCTGCTGGACTCGACGGGCGAGTTCACGGCCGAGGTTCCGACCTCGGCGACCGGGCAGTTCCGCTTCTACGCGGCCGAGGGCACCTGGACCGTACGCGCCCTGGTGCCGGGCGGCACCGCGGACCGCACCGTCGTCGCGCAGACGGGCGGCCTGGCGGAAGTGGCGATCGCGGTCTGAGCGCCGGCACCGCGATCGCCGTGTGACCCTCGCGGTCACCCGAACGGCCGAAGGGCCGCACCCCCGGGGGTTGGACGCCACTGGAAGGGGGGTGCGGCCCTTCGGTCGTGCCCGGCCGCGCGCCGCCCGCCGCCGTACTCTGGAGACATGTACGCACGGCGTCGGCGTGCCTATTTCCTGCTGATGGGCGGGTGCCTGGTCCTGTTCGTGTCGGCCTGGGCCCTGGTGCGCCTCTGGTCGGTCCCGGCGGCCATCGCGATGTGTGTGGTCGCCATGGTCATCCCGCCGTTCGCGGCGATCGTCGCCAATCGCCGGGGCCCCGACGACCGCTGGTGGGACGACCCCTCGGGCGACCCCACATCGGACGCCTGGTGGGACGAACTGGACGGGAAGCGCCGGGGCGGCAGCGGCGGCACGGACGGCAACACCGGCAACACCGGCGACTCCGGTGACACCGGCAGCACTGGCGGCACGGACGACCGCCGGCCGTAGCCGCCGGCCGGTGGTGGCCGGTGGTGGCGGGAAGGCATGGAGGCGCGGGCGGTGCCGCGCGTCAGTAGACGAGAGCCTGCACGCCGTCCGCCATGATCTCGCTGACGAAGACCTGCGCCCCGGCGATGCGCACGCCGTCGAGCACATCCGCCTCGGTGATGTCCCGGCGCGCCGCGCACTGGGTGCACACCGTGATCACCCCGGCCGCCTGGACCGACGCGATCAGATCCGGCAGCGGCGCGGCGTGCGGAAGCTCGAAGCCGGCCGCCCGGCCCGGCAGCGCGAACCACGAGGACTCACCGGTGAGCCAGAGCGACACCTCCACCCCGCTGGCCACGGCGACGGCCGCCACCGTGAAGGCCTGCGAGCAGCGCTCGGGCGCGTCGGCGCCTGCGGTCACCTTGATCACGAGCTTCTTCGCCATGACCGAACTGTAATGCGCGCCCCCGCGCCCCCGGCCGCCGCCGTCCCCTTCCCCCGGACGGCCGTTTCCCCCGGACGGCCGTCCTCCGGAACCGGCCCCCCGGGCCGGGCCGGCCCGGCGCCACACCCTCCGGGGCCGTGCGGCGCCGGACCTCACAGCGATGGCCGGGCCCCCACCCATTAGGCTGGGGCCCGGACTCCGTCTCACCGATTCACCGATCCGCCCGATCACCGAATCGCCCACCGCTGATCCGAGGAGAGCACCCCGTGCTTACGGCATTCTTCGAAGCCCTGCTGGTCCTGGTCTGCATCGGCGTCGCCGCCTTCGCCCTGCTGACCGTGAAGAAGCTGTACCAGGGCCAGCGCTAGCCACGGGCCAGAGCGCGGGACCGCCCCACCACCGCCGAAGGGCCCACCCGGCCGGACGGCGCGCCCCAGCCGACGTACCTACAGATCGCCAGAGCTGCTCATGATCGAGATTCCGTCCGACCTCAATCCGGACCTCGTCCCCCTCGCCTTCCTCCTCGGAACCTGGGAGGGCGCGGGTGTCTCCGACTTCCCCGGCGCCGAGAAGTGCAACTTCGGCCAGTCCGTGACCTTCAGCCACGACGGCCGGGACTTCGTCGAGTACGCCTCGCACAGCTGGGTCCTCGACAGCGAGGGCAACAAGGTCCGGCCGCTGGAGAGCGAGCACGGCTACTGGCGCGTCGACAAGGACCGCAAGGTCGAGGTCGTCATGGTCCGCGACCAGGGCGTCGTGGAGATCTGGTACGGCGAGCTGGCCGACCAGAAGCCGCAGATCGACCTGGTCACCGACGCCGTGGCCCGCACCGCGGCCTCCGGCCCGTACAGCGGCGGCAAGCGGCTCTACGGCTATGTGAAGGGCGACCTGATGTGGGTGGGCGAGAAGTCCACCCCCGAGGTGCCGCTGCGGCCGTACATGTCGGCGCATCTGAAGAAGACCGTCACGCCCGAGCAGGTCGAGTCCTGGGCCAAGGACATCGGTGACCTCCCGGACGACGGCATCGCCTTCTTCAAGTAGACCCCCCGCCGAAGCGGACCGGTCCGGGACAGGGGTTCCGGACCGGCGCCCGCCTACACTGGGGGCGTGGTGAGCACCGACTGGAAGAGTGATCTGCGGCAGCGCGGCTACCGGCTGACCCCTCAGCGCCAGCTTGTCCTGGAAGCCGTCGACACCCTCGACCACGCGACCCCCGACGACATTCTCTGCGAGGTCCGCAGGACCGCCGCCGGGATCAACATCTCCACCGTCTACCGGACGCTGGAGCTGCTGGAGGAGCTGGGGCTCGTCTCCCACGCCCACCTCGGCCACGGCTCCCCGACCTACCACCTCGCGGACCGCCACCACCACCTCCACCTGGTCTGCCGCGACTGCACCGAGGTGACCGAGGTGGACGCCGAGATGGCGGCGGAGTTCACCGGCAAGCTGCGCGACAGCTTCGGCTTCGACACCGACCTCAAGCACTTCGCGATCTACGGCCGCTGCGGCGGCTGCACCGCCGACCGGGCCGGTGGCGGGGGCGCCGGGGGCCGCACGGCTGAAGCGTCAACTACCGAGTCGTAGGCTTTCCCCATGGCCACTGTGAAGAGCCCTCTGCTGTCCCTGCCCGGCGCCGTACCCGCCGAGGGAGCCGATGAAGGTGTCGCCGCGCACTACGGCGACCTCTTCCGCGAACAGCGCGCCCTCGCGGACGGCACCGGTCTGGTCGACCTCTCCCACCGCGGTGTCCTCACCGTCACCGGCGACGACCGGCTGAGCTGGCTGCATCTGCTGCTCACCCAGCACATGACCGACCTCCCGGCCGGACAGGCCACGGAGGCGCTGGTGCTCTCCGCGAACGGCCATATCGAGCACGCGCTCTATCTGGTCGACGACGGCACCACGGTCTGGGCGCACGTCGAGCCCGGCACCCAGGAGGCGCTGATCGCCTATCTGGAGTCGATGAAGTTCTTCTACCGGGTCGAGGTCGCCGACCGCACCGGCGACATCGCCGTGGTGCATCTGCCCGCCGGCTCGATCGCCCCGGTCCCGGACGGTGTCGCGGTACGGGAGACCGCGCACGGCCGTGATCTCTTTCTGCCCAGCGCCGACCTGGAGTCCTACGCCGCCGCGCAGGGCCCGCCGGCCGGGATTCTGGCGTACGAGGCCCTGCGCGTCGAGGGGCACCGGCCGCGGGCCGGCTTCGAGACCGACCACCGGACCATCCCGCACGAGCTGGGGTGGATCGGCACCGCCGTCCACCTCCAGAAGGGCTGCTACCGGGGGCAGGAGACGGTCGCCCGGGTCCAGAACCTGGGCAGGCCGCCGCGCCGGCTGGTCTTTCTGCACCTCGACGGCAGTGAGGTGCATCTGCCGGGGCCGGGCACCCCGGTCACGCTCGCGTCGGACGGCACGGAGGGGCGGAAGCTGGGTGTCGTCACCACATCGGCCCGCCATCACGAGCTGGGGCCGATCGCGCTGGCCGTGGTGAAGCGGAACGTGCCGGTGGACGCGGAGCTGCTGGCGGGCGGGACGGCCGCGGCACAGGAGACGGTGGTCGAGCCGTAGCGGCCGGGCCCGCCGGCCCTGGCGGCCGGCGGGGACCCCCGCGCTGGATTCGGGAGGCTTCGGGCATATGCCCGAAGCCTCCCGGTTCTATATCTCCACCAGCACGGTGAAAGGGCCCTGATTCGTCAGCGAGACCCTCATCTCCGCGCCGAACCTGCCCGTCTCCACCCGCGCGCCCAGCTCCCGCAGCCGCGCCACCACCTCGTCCACCAGCGGTTCCGCGACCGGGCCGGGCGCCGCCGCGTTCCAGGTGGGGCGGCGGCCCTTCCGGGCGTCCCCGTAGAGAGTGAACTGGGAAATCACCAGCAAGGGCGCATTCACGTCCGAGCAGGACTTCTCCCCCTGGAGAATCCGCAGCGACCAGAGCTTCCGCGCCAGTCGCGCCGCCTTCTCCGGGGTGTCCTCATGGGTGACCCCCACCAGCACACACAGTCCCTCACCGATGATCTCGCCGACCGTCTCGGAGCCCGTTCCGTCCGGGACGGAGACGCTCGCGCCGTCGACTCTCTGCACCACTGCACGCATACAGACCAACCTATCTGGGGCTGAACGGGTGCAGAGCGCCTGCGTCGGACGGCGGGGGAGTGGCACGATGCACAAAGGCGGGGTGCCGCACCGGTCGAGGGGACGGAATTACGCATATGAGCACATCTGGAACCGGGCAGCCGGCCGGGCCCGCGACCACCGAGGCCCTCCCGCCGCCCGGGGGCCCCACGGCCACCGCGACGGCCACGGCCCATCTCCCCCACGGCGGCCCGCTCGGCGGTCCGCAGGGGGGGCCACTCGCGGGTCCGCAGGGGGGCCAGGGTCCGCTGGGCGGCCCGTTCGGCGGCTCGTTCGGCGGTCCGCCGGGGGGTCCGCACCCGTTGCGCCCGCCGCAGCAGCGCACCACCGCCGACGGCCTCCCCCACCCCCCGCCGTACGATCTGCGCGCCCTGCGCCTGCCCGAGCTGCGCACCCTGCGCCGGGACTCGCAGCGCGACGAGGCGGACCTCAGCTATGTGCGGCGGCTGCTCCACGGCCGGATCGACATCCTCCGCGCCGAGCTGTCCCGGCGCACCCAGCCGCAGGCCCCGGTCATGGACCGGCTCGTGGTGGACCGGCTCTCCGAGATCCTCGCCGACGCGCCCTCCCGGCACCGGACCTCCGCCCGCCATGTGACCCTCTCCACCCCGCGCGGCGAGGAGGTCCGCCGGCTCGCCTCCGACATGCTCGCCGATGTGGAGCTGTCCGATCTCACCGCCCGTACGGACGAGGAGCTGCACGCCGGGATGGGGCGGCTGGTCCACTACGAGCGGCAGGTCTCGCACCGCCGTCAGCTGCTCCAGCGGATGGCCGACGATTGCAGTGCCGAGATCGCCCGCAGGTACCGTGAGGGCGAAGCCCAAGTAGACGACCTGCTGACCTGAAGCGATCCTTCCGGAAGCGGGTTCCCCGCCCGCCCTGGAGGCCGACGATGACCCCTGCCGCCCCCGCCATACCCCCGGTCCTCGCCGAAGTCGTACGATCCGGCTTCACCGAGGGCCACCACCGGGGCTCACTGGTCGTCCTCGCGGCCGACGGCACCGTGGAGCTCGCCATCGGCGACCCCGCCGCCCCCGTCTTCCCGCGCTCCAGCAACAAGCCCTTCCAGGCCGCCGCCGTGCTGCGGGCCGGTCTCGACGTGGCGGGGGAGCGGCTCGCGCTCGCCGCCGCCAGCCACTCCGGCGAGAGCTTCCACCTCGCTCTCGTCCGCACCATGCTCGACGAGTGGGGGCTCTCCGCCGATGAGCTGCGGACCCCGCCCGATCTGCCGCTCGACCCGGTCGAGGCGGAGGCGTATCTCGCCGCCGGGAAGGCCCGCGACAAGATCACCATGAACTGCTCCGGCAAGCACGCCGCGATGCTGGCGGCCTGTGCCCGCAACGGCTGGGACCGCGCCGGGTACCTGGACCCCGCCCACCCGCTCCAGAGGCTCGTCCACACGGTGATAGAGGAGGCGGCGGGCGAGCCGGTGGCCGCCGTCGGTACGGACGGCTGCGGCGCCCCGCTGATGGCGATCGGGCTGACCGGGCTGGCGCGCGGCTTCCGTTCCCTGGTGCTGGCCGCGCCGGGGACCCCCGAGCGGCGGGTCGCGGACGCGATGCGCGCCCACCCCGAGTATGTGGCGGGCACCCGCCGCGCCGACACCTGGCTGATGAGCGAGGTCCCCGGGACCCTCTCCAAGATGGGCGCCGAGGCCGTCCAGGCGGTGGCGCTCCCCGACGGCCGGGCGCTCGCCTTCAAGATCGACGACGGTGCCGGGCGGGCGCTGGGACCGGTGCTGGCGCGCGGTCTGCGGCTGCTGGGGGTGGACGCGCCGGTGGTGGCCCGGATCGGCCGGTCGCCGCTCCTCGGCGGGGGTGACGAGGTCGGGGAAATCCGCGCGACTTTCTGACGGGGCTGTGCTTAGCGTGGGTGTATGAGCCTTGAGACCCGTGCTGTCACCGAGTCCGAATTCCCCGACTGGCTGCGGGCGGTGGGCACCGGATTTCTCGTCCCGCCGACCCCCTCCGAACAGGACATACAGATCCGCCGCGCCGACGCGGACCTCGCGCGCACGATCGGCGCCTTCGACGACGGCCGCTGTGTCGCGACGTACCGGTCCTTCGCCCAGCGGCTGACCGTGCCCGGCGGCGCGACCGTGTCCGCCAACGCGGTCACCGCTGTCACCGTCACCCCGACACACCGCCGCCGGGGGCTGCTCAGCGGGATCATGAACGCCGATCTCGCGGTCGCCAAGGAGCGCGGCGACGCCGTGGCCTCGCTGATCGCCGCGGAGTACCCGATCTACGGCCGGTTCGGCTTCGGCCCGGCGGCCTCCACCGCCGTCTGGGAGATCGACCTCGCGCGGGCCGGGCTCGACCGCCGCTGGTCGGGCCCCGACGGCGGCGGACGCATCGACCTGGTGGACGCGGCGGACGCCCGCAAGCTGGGCGCGGAGGTGCACGCCGGCCTCGCGGCCTTCCAGCACGGTGTGGTGAGCCGCCCCGAGCGCTGGTGGGAGCTGCGCACGGGAAAGGTGAAGGTGCAGAGCGAGCCGTGGACGGAGCCGTTCTACGCGGTGTACCGGTCGGCGGCGGGCGAGGCCGAGGGGATGGTCGTCTACAGCACCGACGGGAAGTGGTCGGACGCCAAGCAGCCGGACAATGTGCTGACGGTACGGGACCTGGTGGCGCTGAACCCGGCGGCGGAGCGCGCGCTGTGGACGTATGTCTGCTCGATCGACTGGGTCACCTCCGTGCGGTCGGGGCGGCGGGCACCGGACGATCTGCTGCCGGAGCTGCTGCCCGATCCGCGGGCGGCGCGGATGGTGGCGCAGACGGACTTTCTGTGGGTGCGGATTCTCGATGTCGTACGCGCCCTGGAGGCGCGGGCCTATGACGGCTCGGGGAGCCTGGTGCTGGAGATCGAGGACCCGCTGGGGCTGGCGGACGGACGGTTCCGGGTGGAGGTGTCGCCGGAGGGGGCGGGGTGCCGGCCGACATCGGATGAGCCGGATCTGACGATGGGGGTGCGGGAGCTGGGGGCGCTCTATCTGGGGGACGCCTCCCCCACGCGCCTGCTGGCCCTGGGCACCCTCCGCGAACACCACTCCGGCGCCGCCCGCACCGCGGAGTTCTTCCGCACCCCGAGGCGGCCGTGGTGCCCTGACATCTTCTGACCGTGCCCCGGGGGACCGGCCCCTGGCCTGGGCCTGCGCCCCGGGGGGCCGGCCCTTGACCCGGGCCCGCGGGGCGCGGGTCTTCCGGCCATCCAGCCTCGCCGGCGTTCGATGCGCGGGGGTTCGGGGGCCGGCCCCTGGCCTGGGCCCGCGGGGTGCGGGCTCCCGAGGTGCGGGGCCCGCCAGGGGCGCACCCCGGGGCTCCCGGGGGGCCCGGGCCCCCGCCCGGTCAGACCGGGGCCGTTTCCAGGAGCTGCCGCCCCCGGCCCACCCCCACCCCCACCGCCCCCCGCGCCCCCACCGGCAGATCCCACCACCAGGCGACCACCGGGATGTCCAGCGGCGTGTCGCGGTCGTCGGTGGGGGTGTCACTGAAGGACGTGGGGAGATGGGCGGGGTCGTGCGGGGTGGTGTAGCGCTGCGAGCTGATGCCCCAGTCCTGGGCACCCCGTATGAAGTGGGCCAGGCTGGCCAGATACCGCCGCAGTTGAGGGCTGGCGGTCGCCATCAGCGTCTCGTGCAGCCGCAGATACCGGCACATCACCCGGTCGCGCTGGGAGACGGCGGTGGCCAGCGCCTGGTCGGGGTCCAGGCCGTGGTGGTGCTCCAGCACCCGGATCACATTGAGCCAGTAGCCGGAGCTGCGGCTCTCCTTGTGGTGGGACAGGATGTCGTTGTCCCAGGTGATGATGAAGGACGCCATCTCGGCGGCGGCCCGGGTGGCGGGGCTGTCCCGCTCATGGGGCTGGAGTTCGTAGCCGTGGGCCATCTCCAGCAGGGGGAGGACCACGGTCGTCGCGCCGTCGTACAGCCGCATCAGGGTGTAGTCGTCGAGGTCGGGTACGGTGCCGGCGCGTCGGTGATCGGCCTCCCAGGCGACGGAGAAGAAGTACTCTCGCAGGGCGTCGATCCAGCGTGCGGTCTGGCCGTGGGTGCCGTACCGGGAGACCCGGGCGCGCAGATCGCGCAGCCCTATGGCCAGCGGGTCCGTGGCGAGCAGCGGTGTCTCGGGATTCTGCGCGATGCGCAGCAGCCGGTGCAGCACCGCGATCAGGTCGCCCGGGCGGTGGCCGAGGTCGCTCTCCTCGCAGTACCCGTCGTCCACGCCGAAGAGCCAGAGGACGAAATCGGCGAGGAGGGAGACGACCTCGTCGCGGCCCTCGGGAAGGATCATGGCCGAGAAGGTGCCGATGTCATGGCGGACGAGCCGGGCGCGCAGCTCGTCGCTGCCGATGCCGATGGCCTCGGCCCAGGCGGTGGTCTGGGCGTCGATGGCCGCGTGCCGGGGATGGATGGCGGGGGGTATCGGGGAGAAGATCGGCGGAACGGTCAGCTCGGGCCCCACCTTCGGCCACCTCTCTGCTGGGGGATCTGATCTGCGGAGTTGCGGTCGCTTTGCGGAGTGCTCTGTGCGAAGTACGGCTCGGCGCTGCCGCATTCGCCGTGGATGACGCCATGCGACTGATCAACTACGGCGCATAGTACTCACTGGTCACACGCCTTCCAACGGATCGTTCCCGCCACCTGTGGCCCCTTCTGTCCCTCCGCCCCGGGGGCGCCGCGCCGCCCGGCGGTCGCCCCTGGGGCCGGGGCGGGTCTCAGATGCAACGACCCTGTGGGTGGAGTCGCTGATGACGGGCCGTGGTTGAGGGGGAGCGAGAGCGACACGCCCGGGAGGCGCGGTCGGCGCGCCGGGTGCCCGGGGGGATGCGCCGGCGGGGGCGGAGGGCCGGGCGGGGGTGGCGAGAAGTGGTGTGGTGGTTCCGAACGGAAGTCGCGTATGGGTGGCTTGATGGCGATTCGCAGGGGTGTTCCCGGGTGCTGCCCATGGGCGTGTCGGAGGGTCGGCCGCGCCTCGGGGTGTTCGGCGTGGCTGAAAATCGACGTTTGAGGGTCATCGCGGAGTGATAAGGCCGGTCTTCGGTCGTCCTTTCCTCGTGGAGCGCCTCCCGAAGATCGCTCGGCTTCGAATATCACTCATAGGATCTTCATCAAGTGATGCAACCATTCACTTCACCCCCATGTCTGGACTTGATGAGTCGGCTGACTCACTAGACCTCCGGGCACCCAGAGGGCGCGCGTGTCGCGTCTCGGAGCCCCCTCTGAACTGGGATATATATGCGCACTCGTGCATCCGTCGCCGTGGTTACCGGTGCTTTCGCCCTCAGCGCTCTGGCCGTTCCGGCGGCACAGGCGGCCGACAAGCCGGACAGCGCCGCCGCCGCCCGTGCGGCGCTCGCCGCCCCCGATGTGACCTACGGCGACACCAAGATCTCCAACGTGGTGGTCAACGGCGGCAAGCCGATCGTGGTCGGCATCTCCGACAAGACCTTCTCGGTGACCTTCACGGCCAGCGACAACTCCGGTATCGCCGGCGCCGACGCCAACCTCTGGCACGGCTCCAACTTCGACGACCCGGACGGCTGGATCTCCTCCGACGGGGTGAACGGCGCCTCGTGCGGCTCCGGCACCAAGCCGACCTGCAAGGTGAACTTCACCGTCATGCCGTGGCTGGACCTGGACACCAGTGCCCTGCGCACCAAGTGGAAGGTCTCCGCCGACGCCGACGGCAAGGACGGCGACTTCACCTACCGCGACAACGTCAAGACCTTCGACTTCACGCACGCGGCGAAGCTGACCGTCAACGCCTCGCCCGAGCCGGTCAAGAAGGGCAAGACCATCACCGCCACGGGCACCCTGACCCGCGTCAACTGGGCCGCCGAGAAGTACTCGGGCTACGGCGACCAGTCGGTGAAGCTCCAGTTCAAGAAGAAGGGCGCCAAGACCTGGTCGACCCTGAAGACCATCAAGTCGGACAAGAAGGGCAACCTGAAGACCACGGTCAAGGCGTCCGCCGATGGGTCCTTCCGCTACAGCTACGCCGGCAACTCCTCCACCCAGAGCCTGAACTCGGGCGAGGACTACGTCGACGTCCGCTGAGCCGTCCTATCCGGCCTGATCCGAAAGAAACTCCCTGGTTCCGGGTCCCCCGGGGTGTCCGCCAGGTCCCCCGGGTGTCCGCCGGCTGCCTCGGCGGGTGCGGTGACAGCCGGTCACCGCACCCGCCGCCGCCCGTCCGGACCCCCGGACGGGCAGCGGCGGCCGGGCCGGGCTCACGGACCGACTCCGCCGGGCTTGCGGGCCTCGATCAGGAACCGGGTCGTGCGCGCGCGGAACGGGCCCTCCCGCTCGATGCGTTCGTGCAGCTCCCTCAGCCGGTCGCGGTAACCGTCGACGGTGAAGCCGGGCACCATCCAGATCACCTTCCGCAGGAAGTAGATCACCGCGCCGATGTCGTGGAACTCGGTCCGCAGCGACTCCGGCCGCAGATCCACGACCTCCAGACCGGCGGCCTCGGCCCCGGCGCGGGCGTCGTCGGGGTGGCGTGCACGGCGGGTCGCGGGCGGCTGGGGTCCGAGGAAGAACTCGACCAGCTCGAAGACGCTGGCCGGGCCCACCTGCTGGGAGAGATAACCGCCGCCGGGCCGCAGCACCCGGGCGATCTCCTCCCACCACACGGTCACCGGATGCCTGCTGACCACCAGGTCGAAGGCTTCATCGGCGAACGGGAGCGGCGGCTCGTCCTCGTCCGCGACGACCGCCACCCCGCGCGGGTGCAGCAGCGCCGTCGCCCGGGCGATGTTCGGCGGCCAGGACTCGGTCGCCACCATCAGCGGCGGAAGCGCCGCCACCCCCGCGAGGACCTCACCGCCCCCGGTCTGGATGTCGAGCGCCGCGCCCACCCGCCCCAGCCGCTCGGCCAGCGTGCGCGCGTACCCCCAGGACGGGCGCTCCTCACTGGCCCGGCCGTCCAGCCAGGAGAAGTCCCAGCCGTCCACGGACACGGTCTCGGCCTCCGCGACCAGATCCTCGAATGTGCGCGCCATACCGCGATCGTGACAGGCCGCCCCGGAACCCGGCGAACCGGTTTTCCGCGGAGGGGCCCCGTCACGGCTCCTCGGTCCCGCGGGCGAGGAGGAAGGCCTGCCGGCCGTGGCCGGGCTCGCTCCCGACCGGTTCCCGGACCAGCCGGGCGGTCGGTTCGAGTCCGGCCGCGCCCATGAGGCCGGCGATGACACCGGGGGGCGTCCAGTGGACGTCGAGCGACACCTCGTGGCCGTACGCCCGCTCCAGCCGCCGGCGCCGTTCCCCGGCCTTGAACGCCACGAGCACGGGGCCGCCCGGGGCCAGTACCCGGCGCCACTCCGCGAACACGGCCGGCAGCAGCTCCGGCGGGGTGTGGACGGTCGCGTACCAGGCGACGACACCGCCCAGGGAGCCGTCCGCCAGATCCAGCCCGGTCATCGAGCCCTCGTCGAAACGGAGGCCCGGATGGGTGCGGCGGGCGACCGCGACCATCCCCGGCGAGAGGTCGACACCGAAGGCGTTCACCCCCAGCGCGTGGAGGTGGGCCGTGATGCGGCCGGTCCCGCAGCCGAGGTCGGCGACCGGCCCGGCGCCCGGCCTCCGCGCGAGTTCGCGAACGCGGCGAGCATCGCGCGGTCCAGCGGCTTGTCGCGCAGATCGTCGCGGACGAGCCGCTCGTAGTCGACGGCGACGGTGTCGTAGGCCGCCCTGGTGGAGCGCAGATGGTTCGCCTCGGTGCCGGTCATCGCCGACGACCGCGGCCGCGCCGCCGCCATACGGGCACGGCTCCTTGAGGGAGACGGTCCGTGAGGTGCCTCACAGCTCCCCGGGCGGACCGTGTCCGCCCGGCCGGGGGCGGTACCCGGCAACGGCCCACCCGCGTCGGCCGATCCGGGGACCGTCGCGCGCGCGACCCGTGGAGAGTGCCCCCCGGTGGCAACTTAGGCAACCCTTCCCTGTTACCGCGGGTGCCTGGTAGAGATGGGCCGTTCCCCCTCACACCGGAAGTTCCGCCATGAATGACATGAACGCCATGAATGACATGAATGACATGAACGATATGAACCGGGACAGCGGCGGCGACCTCATACCCTTCACGATCGACCTGACCCTTGAGGAGGTCAGGCGGCGGGCGGAGGTCGTGGCCGCGCTCGGCCCCGACTGGGACCCCGCCGCCGCCCTCCGGGGCGAGGACGAGGCGTACGCCCTCCTCTACTCCGGCCTGGACGCCGAGCAGCGGCGCACCCATGAGCTGCTGGTGGCGGCCGGTGTCCTGCCGGGGGAGGGGCCGGGCCGTGCTGCCCATTGATCCGCAGGCGGACTCCGCCCGCCGCGCCTGGCTGCCCTGCCCCGTCTGCGACGACGCCCGCCACTGCGCGGCCTGCGCGGACCGCCGCAACTGCGGTGACCACTGGCGCTATCTGATCTCCAACAGCGGCCCGGTCGTCCATCTCCAGTGTCCGCGCTGTACGCATCTGTGGTCCCTGAACACCCGCCCCGGCGTCACCCGCCGCGACGACGGCACGCTCTGCCCCTGACATCCCCCGCCACCGGAGCCGCCGCATCCGCCGGACGGCGTGGCGCGCAACACTATTGCAAGCATCTGCTTGCAATAGTTAGCGCGAGTGTGCACCATCGGGGTATGGCATCACTCAACGTCGGCAATCTCGGTGAGTACCTCCGCGAGCAGCGGCGCAACGCCCAGCTCTCGCTTCGGCAGCTCGCCGACGCCGCCGGGGTGTCCAATCCCTATCTCAGCCAGATCGAGCGCGGGCTGCGCAAGCCGAGCGCGGAGGTGCTCCAGCAGGTCGCCAAGGCCCTGCGGATCTCCGCCGAGACGCTGTACGTGCGCGCCGGAATCCTCGACGAGCGGGACCGGGACGAGCTGGAGACACGGGCCGTCATCATCGCCGACCCCTCCATAAACGAGCGGCAGAAGGCCGTTCTCCTCCAGATCTACGAGTCCTTCCGCAAGGAGAACGGATTCGAGACCACGGAGCCGGAGGGCCCGGCGGGCCCCGAAGACCCGAAAGACCCCCAAGGCCCCGAAGAATCCGACACCACCGTTGAAGGCCCCCGCACGGCCGGCGGCGGAGATGCCGGCCAACCCTCACACTGAACTGCTTTCCAGGAGGACCACAGTCATGGCCATCACCGATGACCTCCGCAAGACGTTCACCGACCCCACCCCCCTCTACTTCGCCGCCGGCACGGCCGACCTCGCCGTCCAGCAGGCCCGGAAGGTGCCCGCGCTCCTGGAGCAGCTCGCCGCCGAGGCGCCCGGCCGGATCGACGCCGTGCGGAACACGGACCCCAAGGTCGTGCAGGAGAAGGTGAGCACGCAGGCCAAGGAGGCCCAGGCCACCGTGCAGGCCAAGGTCACCGAGGTGCTCGGCGGGTTCGACGCGGATCTGAAGAAGCTGGGCGAGACGGCTCAGGACCTGGCGCTGCGCGGCGTCGGGGTCGCGGCCGAGTACGCCGTGAAGGCACGGGAGACCTACGAGAAGGTCGCCGAGCACGGTGAGCAGACGGTGCGGACCTGGCGCGGCGAGGCCGCCGAGGAGATCACCGAGATCGCCGTCGCCGTCGAGCCCGAGCCGAAGAAGCGGGAGCCGGTGCGGACGACTCCGGTGCGGACGGAGCCCGCGAAGCCCGCGCAGACCCGGACCGAGCCCGCGAACGGCCGCGCGGCCGGGACGGGCGAGGTGAAGAGCGAGACGAAGTCCGAGGCGAAGGGCGAGGCGAAGGGCGAGGCGAAGGACGAGACCAGGCCCGAGGCCAGGAAGCCCGCCGCCCGCAAGGCCGCCGTCCGCCGGACCGGCGCCGCGAAGAAGACCACCCCGCCCACCCGGTAAGGGGCGGACGACGGAACCGGCCGGGCACCTTTCGGGGTGTCCGGTCCGTTCTCCGGGTACCTTGGCGGCGAGACCTTCCATCACTCACTAGGCGTAGGCGGTGCCCACCATGTTGCGCGCGAGCTTCGAAGCGAACCTCTGGAACATCCTGTTCCTGGTCTTCCTGATCTCGTCCGCGACCGCGCTGATCATGGCGGCCTTCGCCCGTGAGGACGCCTACCGTGCAGCGGACAAGCAGACCAAGAGCTTCTGGGTGATCATTCTCGGTGTCACCTTCACCGTGAATCTCTTCCTCAGCGTGCTCTTCCTGTCCATCGCGGGACTGATCGCCACCATCGTCTTCTTCGTCGATGTGCGGCCCGCGCTGAAGCAGGTCACCGGTGGTGGCGGCAGGCGTGGCGGCTCCAGCAGCGACGGCCCCTACGGCCCGTACAACGGCGGGCGGTAGCCGGCGCGGCTCCCGCTCCGGGCGGGTGGGGTTCAGCCCCTGCTCAGCAGCAGTACCGCGACATCGTCGTTGAGGTCTCCGCCGTTCAGTTCGCGCGCCTCGGCGACCGCGGACTCCAGCAGCGCCTCGCCGGTCAGCCCCGCCGCGAGCTGGCGGTTGATCATCTTCAGCATTCCCTCGTCCCCCAGGCGCGCTCTCTCGTCCGGGCCCGAGCGCCCCTCGATCAGCCCGTCCGTGTAGAGCATCAGGGACCAGGCCCCGCCCAGCTCGACCTGGCGGCGCGGCCAGCGGGCGCGCGGCAGCAGGCCCAGGGCCGGGCCACCGCTCTCGTACGGAAGCAGCGGGGCGGCCCGGCCGCCCCGGGTGATCAGCGGGGACGGGTGGCCCGCCAGACAGAGTCCGGCCCGCCGGCCGTCCGGCGCGATGTCGACCGTGCAGAGGGTCGCGAAGATCTCCTCGCTCTCGCGCTCGTGCTCCAGCACCCGCTGGAGCGTCGAGAGCAGCTCGTCCCCGCAGAGCCCGGCGAAGGTCAGCGCCCGCCACGCTATCCGCAGCTCCACACCGAGTGCCGCCTCGTCCGGGCCGTGGCCGCAGACATCGCCGATCATCGCGTGGACCGTGCCGTCCGGGGTGCGCACGGTGTCGTAGAAGTCGCCGCCGAGCAGCGCGCGGGACCGGCCGGGGCGGTAGCGGGCGGCGAAGCCGAGGTCCGAGCCCTCCAGCAAGGGCGTGGGCAGCAGTCCGCGCTCCAGCCGGGCGTTCTCCTGGGCGCGCAGCCGGGACTCGGCCAGTTTGTGCTGGACCGTGTCGGCGCGCTTCCGCTCGACGGCGTATCTGACGGTGCGGCTCAGCAGCCGCGCGTCCAGCTCGTCGCGGAAGAGGTGGTCCTGGGCGCCCAGCCGCACGGCCTCGGCCGCGCCCTCCGCGTCGTCTGAGGTGGTGAGGGCGAGCACGGCGTGCCGGGGCGCCAGCCGCAGGACGTGCCGGAGCGGTGCGAGCTGGTCTTCCGGCGGGCCGCCGGGGAGTGCGAGATCGACCAGAACGCAGTCGACGTCGTCGGTGAGCAGCCGCTCGGCCTCGGTGAGGTTCCGGGCGCTGCGGACCCGGACGCGGGGGCCGGCCGCGCCGGGCGGGTCGGGCGGCTCCGGCAGCGAGAAGGTGCCCGTGGGGTCGTCCTCGATCACCAGCAGGGTGAGGTCGCCACCGCCGACGGCACTGCTGCCGGGGCTCTCCGCGGTGGGGGCGGTGCGCTGACGCGGTACGGGTACGGGCATGTGATCCGGGTTCCTTCCCTCCCCCGAGGGCGCGGCGGGACGTCGAACGACAACCCGCCAGACCGGGACCCTAGCGGTAGCCGCTGCCGCAGTGGAATGAGTGGGGAGGGGGCAGAGGGATGCATGCCGGGCATCAGAGGGCAGTTGACCACCCCCTCATGACAAACATCACGCCCTCCCTCCCCTTCCGGCCGCGCCCCGGAGGCCCCGAGCGATCCCAGACGATCCGGCACACCGCGCCCATCCACCGTGTGAGGACGGCCCCCCGGCCTCGGAAGCCCCGAGCGATCCCAGCCGATCCGGCGCACCCCCAGCCCGTCCGGCGCTTGAGGACGGACGCCGCGCCACAGGCGACCCGGGTGATGTCAGCCCGTCCGGCGTTTGAGGGCGGACCCTGTGCGACAGGTCCCCGCATGCTGCGGGCCACGGTCGGGGGCCAGCCCCCGAGCCCCCGCTCCTCAATCGCCGGAGGGGCTGGGTGGGTGTGACTCAAGCCCCGGTGAGGCTGAGGCGGATGTGGCTCAAGCGGCGGTGAGGCTGAGGCGGGTGCGGCTCGAGTGCTGGCGAGGCTGAGGCGGGCGCGCCACGATCGCGCCGGAGGGCTGGGTGGTGTGCCTCAAGCGCCGGCGGGAGCGGGATCTTGCGTTTTGGCTCGCAGGCGGCGCTGGGGCTGCACGGGGCTCGGGGCAGGCCGGCCAACCCAGCCCGTCCGGCGTTTGAGGACGGACGCCGCGCCACAGGCGACCCGGGTGATGTCAGCCCGTCCGGCGCTTGAGGACGGACCCCCCGCCCCGGGAGCCCGCGCCGTGTGGCGCCGTCGGCCGGGCGCTCACCCCCGGAAGGCAGCCCCCCGCCCCGGGAGCCCCCACCGTGCCGCGCCGCCGGCCAGGCACCCTCACTCCTGCGCGGAGGGGCGCACCACCCCCAGGATCTTCATGGAGCCCGCCCCCGCCACGGTCACATCCCGCCCCGGCCGCGGCGCGTGCACGATCGACCCGCCCCCGGTGTACATCCCCACATGACTGGCGTCGGCGTGGTAGATGATCAGATCCCCGGGGCGCAGATCCTCCACCCCGACCCGGGGAAGCCGCCGCCACTGCTCCTGCGAGGTGCGGGGGATCGGCACCCCGGCCGCCGCCCACGCCTGGGAGGTCAGCCCGGAGCAGTCGTAGGACCCGGGGCCCTCCGCGCCCCATTCGTACGGTTTGCCGAGCTGCGCCCTGGCGAACTCCACGGCCTTCCCGGCCGCACCGCTCGCCCGGCCCGCCTCATCCGCATTGCCCGCGCCGCCCCCCGCCTCCCCGGCCCCGGCGGACTCCCGGTCCGCCGCCCTGGCCCTCAGCCACTCCTCCTGGGCCCGCTCGGCCGCCTCGCGCTCCAGCTCCAGCATCCGGGCGCGTTCCTTCTTCTCCAGCCGCCGCTCCAGCTCCTCGGCGGCGGCTATCCGCTCGGTGATCTCCTTCTTCGCCTCGGCCTCCTGGGCGCGGGTGGCCTCCAGCGCTCTCCACTGGGCGCTCGCGTCCCTGGTGTACGCCTCCAGCTCGGACTGGGTCTGCTCCAGCTCGTCCAGCAGGTCCTTGGTCGCCTTCATGCCCTGCTTGACCCGGTCGACCCCGTCGAGGAACAGCTCGGGGTCGTCCGTGAGCACCAGATACGCCTCGGGGGGCAGCCCTCCGCCCTGGTACTGGGCGCGGGCGGCGGCTCCCGCGAGGGCCCTGAGGTCGTCGATGCGCTTCCGGCCCTTGTCGATGGACCGCGCCAGCTCGACGATCTCGGCCGACTGCCGCTCCGCCTCCTCCTTGGCCTGGTTGTAGGCGTCCGTCGCGGAGACCGCCCGGTGGTACAGGTCCTCTATCTCCAGCCGCACCTCGTTCAGCGACTTCTCCGTGCCCGCCGGGGACGGAGCGGGGGCCGGGGGCTCCGGCGCCCGGGGGAGGAGCGGCGCGGAGGGCACCCGGGGAAGCAGGGGGGCGGGGGCGGCGAGCGCCGTGCCCGGCGCGGCGAGCACGCTCAGCGCGCAGGCCAGGGTGATGGCGGCGATGGCACAGCGGCGTCGGTTCACGACTCCCCCTCCAAGCTAACTGATTTACCGTCAGTAACTTACGGGCGCTGCCGTGATGGTGCCACGGCGCCCCGCGAAACGACAGGGCCGCAACCGCGGGCCCGGCCGGTGGACCGTCCCGCGCACGCCCCCACGCATCGGTGACGAACAGCGGTCCCCACGCGTTCCCCGCTCGCCCGTGTGTTCACTCGAACCGGGGAGCGAGCGCCTCCCAGGCGACGGTGACCTCGCCCTGCCGCCACCGCTTGCGGTCGTCCGTCACGGGCCACGCCGTCCCCAGCTCCCGTACGGCCCTGATCCAGCGCTGCCGCGCGCCGAGCGAGGCGTACGGAGCCGCCGCGGCCCACGCGCGGTCGAAGTCCCGCAGAAACGCGTGGACCGGCTCGCCCGGCACATTGCGGTGGATCAGCGCCTTCGGGAGCCGCTCCGCCAGATCGGACGGGCGGTCCAGGGAGCCGAGCCGGGTCGCGAAGGTCACCGTGCGCGGGCCCTCGCGCCCCAGCGCGACCCAGACGTGCCGCCGCCCGATCTCGTCGCAGGTGCCCTCGACGAGCAGCCCGTCCGGTGCCAGCCGTCCGCACAGCCGCGCCCACACGGCCGCGACCTCGCTCTCCTCGTACTGCCGCAGCACGTTCGCGGCGCGGATCAGCAGCGGCGGGCGCTCCACCGGGAGTTCGAAGCCGCCGTGGCGAAAGCTCAGCCCCTCGCGCTCGTAGGGCTTCGCCGCCGCGACCCGCCCCGGGTCGATCTCGATCCCGGTCACCTCGCACCGGGGGTCGGCGGCGCGCAGCCGCCGCAGCAGTTCGAGGGTGGTCCAGGGGGCGGAGCCGTATCCGAGGTCGACGGCGAGCGGCCGGTCGCCGCGGCGCAGCGCGGGGCCGTGGGCGGCGGCGATCCAGCGGTCCATCCGGCCCAGCCGGTTGGGGTTGGTCGTCCCGCGGGTCGGGGTGCCGACGGGGCGGGTCATGACAGCGAGCGTATGCGGCCCCGTGGGCCGGACCGGTCAGCGCCCCCGTATCCCGCCGTCCCCCTCCGTATCCCGCCGCCCCCCTCCGCATTCCGCCGTCCCCCTCCGCATTCCGCCGTCCCCCTCCGCGCCCGGCCGTCGCCCGCGCGCCCCCTCGCCCTCCCTTCCGCCCCCCGGGAGCCTCCCGGGAGCGGCCCGGAACGCCCGTTCCGCCGTCCCCGGGCCGCCACTGCGGGAACTCCGCCCCACCCCTCATTCGTAATGATTTGGCAAAGTGATGGAGCGCGGGAAATGGAGGGAGGTCTTCCGCTGTTGTGCGCCGTGGAGAACCCGGCCCCGCCCCTGCCGGAACGAGGAGGAACGCCGACGTGAGCCACTACGGCCAGTACGTCTCCCGGCTCGGCAGCGGTCTCATGTCCCCCCGCCTCAGACTCCCCGGCGGGCACCGCAAGCCGCGCCGCATCGCCATGCTCAGCGTCCACACCTCCCCCCTGCACCAGCCGGGCACCGGTGACGCCGGCGGGATGAACGTCTACATCGTCGAGCTGGCCCGGCGGCTCGCCGCCATCAGCATCGAGGTCGAGATCTTCACCCGGGCGACCACCGGCGGACTGCCCGCCTCCGTGGAGCTGGCCCCCGGAGTCCTCGTCCGGCATGTCGACGCCGGCCCCTACGAGGGCCTCCCCAAGGAGGACCTCCCCGGCCAGCTCTGCGCCTTCACCCATGGAGTGATGCAGGCCTGGGCCCGTCAGCGCCCCGGCCACTACGACCTGGTCCACTCCCACTACTGGCTCTCCGGCCATGTCGGCTGGCTCGCCGCCGAGCGCTGGGGCGTGCCCCTGGTCCACGCCATGCACACCATGGCCAAGGTCAAGAACGCCTCCCTCGCCGCCGGCGACACCCCCGAACCCGCCTCGCGGGTCATCGGCGAGACCCAGATCGTCAACGCCGCCGACCGGCTGATCGCCAACACGGCGGAGGAGGCGGAGGAACTCGTCCGCTTCTACGAAGCCGACCCCGCCAAGGTCGCCGTCGTCCATCCCGGGGTGAACCTCGACCGCTTCCGCCCGGCGGACGGCCGCGCCGCCGCCCGCGCCCGGCTCGGACTCCCGCAGGACGCCTTCGTCCCGCTCTTCGCCGGCCGGATACAGCCGCTGAAGGCCCCCGACATCCTGCTGCACGCGGTCGCGCTGCTGCTGGCGGGCGACCCCTCCCTCCGCTCCCGGCTCCATGTCCCCGTCGTCGGCGGCCCCAGCGGCAGCGGCCTCGCCAAGCCCGAGGGGCTTCAGAAGCTGGCCGCGCGCCTCGGCATCGCCGATGTCGTCCACTTCCACCCGCCGGTCTCCCAGGAGACGCTCGCCGACTGGTTCCGCGCCGCTTCGGCCCTGGTGATGCCCTCGTACAGCGAATCCTTCGGCCTGGTGGCGATCGAGGCACAGGCCGCCGGCACCCCGGTGGTCGCGGCACGGGTCGGCGGCCTCCCGGTGGCCGTGCGCGACGGCAGGACCGGCATCCTGATCGAAGGCCACGACCCCGCCGAGTACGCCCGCGCCCTGCACCGGCTGCTCACCAACCCCCCGCTCGCCGCCCGGATGGGCGCGGAGGCCGCCCGGCACGCCGAATCCTTCGGCTGGGACACCGCCGCCGGGACCACCGCCGACGTCTACACGGCCGCCATGTACGAACACCGCCGCCGGGTACGCTCGCACCATGTCTGACGTACCGCAGCCCACCCAGATCATCGAGCGGGCCCTGAAGGACGCGGATCTCGACTGGGAGAGCCCCGAGCCCGGCTCCTATGTGGTCACCCTCCCCGGCACCCGGAAGCTCTCCACCACCTGCTCCCTGCGGGTCGGCCGCCACTCCCTCTCGGTGAACGCCTTCGTCATCCGCCACCCCGACGAGAACGACGCGGCGGTCCACCGCTGGCTGCTGGAGCGCAACCTCCGGCTGTACGGGGTGGGTTACGCGATCGACGCCCTCGGCGACATCTATCTGACCGGGAAGCTCCCGCTGGCCGCGATCACCCCGGACGAGCTGGACCGGATTCTCGGATCGGTCCTGGAGGCCTCGGACGGGGCCTTCAACACCCTGCTGGAGCTGGGGTTCGCCGGGGCCATCCGCCGTGAGTACGCCTGGCGGACCTCGCGCGGGGAGTCCACCCGCAACCTCGAAGCGTTCACCCATCTGACCGGCGACGGCAAGTCCTCCGAGTCCTGACCGGCCGGTCCCTCCTCCCCTCCTCCCCTCCTCCCCTCCTCCCCTCCTCCCCTTCTCGGGCCGGGCCCCGGCTCCGGCGCGGTCGGGGCGGTACGACCCCTTCCCGTCCCCCGGGCCGCGTGGCATGCTCCCCAGCGACGCACATATGAACCCTGTTCATATCCGTGGAGGCTGAGGCTCATGGAGACCGGTCGGCACCCTCTCAGCAGACGCACCCTCCTCGGCGGCGCCACCGCCGTCGTCGCGGCCGTCTGCTCCACCGTCGCCGGGGGTACGGCCCCCAGGGCCTCGGCCGCGACCCCGGCGGCTCCCGGGTCCGGCCCCGGGCCCGCCACCGGGGCGGCTCCCGGGGCGGCTCCCGGGTCCGCGCTCTGGGCCGAGTTCCGCCGCGATCCGTACAACCACCCCCAGATCCCCTACATCGCTCGGGCCGGCAGCCGCAGCCGGTCCACCCGCCACCGCCGGCGCACCGTCAGCGCGCTGGACTACGGAGCCCGGTCCGACGGCTCCGCCGACGCGGCCCCCGCCATCAACCGCGCCCTCGCGGACATCGGCGCGCGCGGCGGCGGCACCGTCCGGCTGCCCCCGGGCACGTACCGCGTCGACGGTCTCATCCACATCGGCGACAGCGGAGTCGTCCTCCGGGGCGCGGGCAGCGGACGCACGCTGCTGCACGCCACCCGGCACCTCACCGACCTCATCGGCCCCTACGGCAGCCGCTACGGCGGCGACAAGTCCTCCTGGTCCTGGGCCGGCGGGCTCATCTGGCTCTGCCCCCGGGCCCGCTGGGAGAGCCTCACCGGCGCCATCCGGGCCGGACAGTGGCCCTTCGAGGGCTGGACCGGGAACCGCCGCGACGAGTGGCGCACCCTCGCCACTCCCCGGCCCGCCCGCCGGGGCGACTGGTCCCTCACCGTCCCCGACGCCCGCCGTCTGCACGCCGGCCGGCTGGTCCTGCTCCGTGTCGCCGACGACGCCGGCCACACCCTGCTGGAGCACATGGCGGGCGGCGGCCCGGGCCCCCGGGCGTACCACTGGGCCGACAAGACCAAGCTGACCAGCTATGTCCCGTACGAGTGGCCGGTGCGGATCGCAGCCGTCGAGGGGAGGCGGATCACCCTCGAACGGCCCCTGCCGCTGGATCTGCGGCCCGAGTGGGATCCCAGGATCGTCACCCCGGTCGCACCGCTCACCGACTCGGGGGTGGAGGGGCTCACCCTGGAGGCCGTGGAGACCCCGCAGTCCCCGCACCTCCTGGACAAGGGGTACAACGGGGTCACCTTCCAGTGCGCGTACGACTGCTGGGCCACGGACATCACCGTCCGCCACGCCGACAACGGCTTCGGGCTGGTCGCCGCCTCCGCCTGCACCCTGCGCTCCACCCGGGTGGAGGGCCGGGGCTCCCACCATCCGTACTTCTGCCGCGAGGGCGCGCACGACAACCTCGTGGAGGAGTTCACCGTCGCCCGGCGCACGGTCCCGGAGCCCGCCGGCACGCAGTTGCACGGCATCAACGTGGAGGGGCTCTCCAGTCACAACGTCTGGTCGCGCGGGGTGATGGAGATGGGCACCTTCGACACCCACCGGGGGATGCCGTTCGCCAATGTGCGCACCGAGATCACGGTGCACAACGACGGCCGCCACGGCGGCGACGCCAGCGCGGGGCCGCTCTACGGGGCCCGGTTCACCCACTGGAACATCACGGTGACCAATGGGCGCGCCGGGCTGGTGAAGATCGACGAGGTCGCCCCGTACAGCGCGACCGTCGCGATCTCGACGGTCCGCGAGTTCGGCCAGACCGACCAGCCGGACTTCACGGGAGCGCTGAACTCCCGGCTGGAAGCTTACGGCGCGCCGGGCGGGGTGCTCCCGGTCAATCTGCACCGGGCCCAGCGCGGACTCTGAGGCCAGGGAGTACGGGCGCCCGCGCGCACGGGCCGCTCCCGGAGCCGCCCGCGCCGGGGCGCCCGTACCGCCGGACACCTCCCCCGCTCCGGGTGTGCGCAAGGCCCCGGAGCGGGGGAGAATCACGGCCATGCGCGACAAAAAGGTTGAAACCGCCAATGGGTCGAGCCCCGCCCACCACCCTCCGGCCGGCTCCACGAACCAGACCCTGGCGCTCGCGGCGATGATGTTCGCCGTCGCGATGACCTTCATCGACCAGACCATCGTCGCCATCGCCGCCCCGGACATCACCGACGAACTCGGCCTCACCGCCTCCGGCATGCGCTGGGTGGTCAACGCCTATGTGCTCGCCCTGGCCGCCTGCTTCGCGCTCGGCGGCAGGCTCTCCGACATCCACGGCCACCGCAGGGTGATGCTGATCGGCACCCTGGTCTTCGTGGTGTCCTCGGTGCTCTGCGGCTGTGTCCCGGCCGGCGGCTTCGCCCAGGCATGGATGATCATCTTCCGGATCACCCAGGGGGTCGGTGCCGCGCTGCTCTTCCCCGCCGCCCTCGCCGTGGTCGTCGCGGTCTTCCCGGTGGAGCGCCGGGGCCGTGCCCTGGCCCTCTTCTTCGGTTTCTCCGGCGGTCTCACCGCGATCGGCCCCCTGCTCGGCGGCTGGCTCACCGCCTGGACCTGGCGGGCGATCTTCTGGGTGAATGTGCCGGTCGCCGTGGTGGCGCTGATCCTCACGGCGCTCGCCCGCATCCCCAACACCGGCCGCAGGGAGCGCCTCGACCTGCCGGGCGCGGTGCTGGTCGCGCTGGGGATGGGGCTGAGCGTGCTGGGCCTCCAGCAGGCGTCCGAGTGGGGCTGGGGCTCCGCCGCGACCTGGGGCTGCATCATCGCCGGCCTCGCGGTGCTCGTCGCCTTCTGCCGCTATGAGCTGCGCGTCCCCGAACAGCCCCTGATCAATCTGAAGGTCTTCCGGGACCGTGCCTTCCGCGCCGACACCGCCGTGCTCTTCTTCGGGATGCTCGCCTTCGTCCCGCTGTTCTTCTTCGCCTCGGTGTACGCGCAGGTCTCGCTCCGGAAGTCGCCCAACGAGGCCGCCCTGTACCTCCTCTGGTTCTTCCTCGGCTTCGTCCTCGCCAGCCAGCTCGGCGGCCGGATGCTCGACCAGCGCGGCGCCCGGCTGCCGATGCTGCTGGGCTCGGCGCTCGGCGCCGCCGGATTCGCGCTGTGGGCGGCCAAGCTGACGGATCTGTCGGTCGGCGCGCAGTGGCCCTATGTGGTGCTGGCGGGCGCGGGCATCGGCTTTCTGCTCGCCCCGGCGTCGACGGACTCGGTCAACCGGGCCATCGGCGCCTCGTACGGCGAGGTCACCGGCATCACCCAGACGACCCGCAACTACGCGGCGGCGGTGGGGCTCGCGGTGTACGGGACGGTGCTCAGCCATGTCACGGTCGACAAGGTGACCGCGACGCTGGAGGAACGGGGGGTGCCGCCGGAGATGGCCGGGAAGGCGGCGCGCGGCATCTCCCAGTCGGTGGCGGGGCACGGGAGCGGACGGGTGCCGGGCGAGGACGGCGCGGCGGCCTTCGCGCTGGAGGAGGCACAGCAGGCGGTACGGATGGACTTCGCCGAGGCGAACCAGTGGGTGTTCTACGGGATGGCGCTGGCCCTGGCCATCGGTTTCCTCTGCGCGCTGGCCCACCCGGGCACCCGGGTGACGGCGGAGAGCCCGCCGGCCGGTGACGGCCGGGCCTGATACGGAACCCGCCATTCGAAGTGACGTTCGACACACTGGCCTTGACGTCCGGGGAGTCCGCTTAGACCGTCACCGGGGGCAGTCCCACAGGCCAACCCGGCCGCATCGCACGGATGTCCGGGTTCCCCCGCCGGAGAGCGCGGTGGCGGCTGTGCGCCAGCGCTGTTTATCCCCAAGAGCGCCCCGGGCACCCACCCAGAACGGTGCGACCGCACCTCATGTTCCACAGACCACGTGCCGGAAAAGGATGCTCAGTGCGCTCTCCCCGTTCTCAAGGCCCTGTCGGCTCTCTCAGACGGACCCTGCTGTCCTCGCTCACCGCCGCCCTCGTCGTTCTCGGGTCGGCCGGTCTCGCCGCCGCCGTGTCCGCCGCCGTCCAGCCCTCCGCGGGAGCGGAGCAGGCCGTTCTGGCGGACAACTTCACGCCCGGACCGCCGCGCCCCGGGGGTCCGACCGGTCAGTGGTGACCCGGTCCGTCCCGCCGGTTCCCCGCACCGGCGGGCCGGTTCACCGGCCCGGCCGCACCGCGCCGGCCCCGGCGCTCCCGGAGGCCGCCCCGGCTGTTCCGGCCGCCCCGGCCGCCCCGGCTGTTCCGGCTTTTCCGGAGGCGGTTCCCGACGCGGTTCCCGACGCGGTTCCCGACGCGGCCCCCGAGGCGGTCCCTCCGGCCGGAGCGGCAGCGCGCTCGGCGGGCTCCTCCCGCGTCCCCTCCGGAAGGTTCCGCATCAGCGCCCAGTACCCCAGCCCGGCCACGGTCCCGAGCGCGGCGCACAGCCCCCACAGCCACTCCGCCCCGAACCGGTCCATCACCGAACCCGCCACCAGCGGGGCGACCAGCGTGGCCACGGACCAGGTCATGGTGTACATGCCCTGGTAACGGCCCCGGCCGTGCACCGGCGAGAGGCGCACCACCAGACCGGTCTGCGTGGGCGCGTTGACGATCTCGGCCAGCGTCCAGACGGCCACCGTCAGCGCGTAGAACCCGATCGACCCGGCGAACGCGGTCAGCCCGAACCCGTACCCCACCAGCAGCGAGGAGAGCATCAGCAGCCGGCGCGGGTCGCGGTGCTCGATGAAGCGGGTGACCGGGATCTGGAGCGCCACGATGAGGATGCCGTTCAGCGCCATCACCACGCCGTAGTCCGACGGGGAGAGACCGTCCTCCCCCATCGCCAGCGGCACTCCCATATGGCCCTGCATGAAGATCAGCGCGATCAGGAACGACAGACCGACGACGCCCATGAACCTCCGGTCCCGCAGCACGGTCCCCATGCCCACCGCGGGCCCGGCCGCGCCGCCGGCGCCGGCGGGCTGCTCGGGCCGGGACTCCGGCAGCTTCACGAAGATGAGGACCGCGCAGACCAGCGTCATGGCGGCCTCGCCGAGGAACCCGGCCAGATAGCTGTACTCGGCGATGAACCCGGCCGCCATCGCGGAGATGGCGAAGCCCAGGTTGATCGCCCAGTAGTTCAGGGAGAACGCCCGCACCCGGTCCTTCGGGGGCACGATGTCCGCCATCATCGCCTGGACGGCCGGCCGGGACGCGCTGGTCGCCATGCCCACCAGACCGGCCACGGCCGCGATGGCCGCCGGGTGGTGGACAAAGCCCAGCGCGGCGACCGACAGGGCCGTGCCCGTCTGGGCGATGAGCAGCGTGGGCCGCCGCCCCAGCCGGTCGGCCATCACCCCGCCGCCGAGCGAGGCGACCACCCCGCCCAGCCCGTAGAGCGAGACCACCAGCCCGGCGTAAGCGGCCGAGTACCCCTTCTCGGAGGTCAGATACAGCACCAGGAACGTGGCGACGAAGCCACCCAGCCGGTTGACCAGGGTGCTGGTCCACAGCCACCAGAACTCCCGGGGGAGCCCCGAGACGCTCTCGGTGACGGCTCGGCGCGCCCCGGCCAGCAGTTGGGACATGGACATGGATCGATCCCCCCACGGCGTACGACACCCGTGATGTAAGTGGCACGGGCGATGCCCGCACATTACTTACGCGGAGGTCCCGACGGCCAGTCGTTTGACGTGGACCGTCAAACGACGACCGGACCACCGGCCCCGGCGCAGACACCGGCACCGGGCCCCGGGCGCCGTACGGACCACTGGACGGACCGTCGGCGGGCGCCCGCACACCTGTCCATTAGGCTCGGAGCCATGGCCGACGCACCGTACAAGCTGATCCTCCTCCGCCACGGCGAGAGCGAGTGGAACGCGAAGAACCTGTTCACCGGCTGGGTGGACGTGAACCTCACCGAGAAGGGCGAGAAGGAGGCGGTCCGCGGCGGTGAGCTGCTCAAGGACGCCGGCCTGCTCCCCGACGTACTGCACACCTCGCTCCAGAAGCGCGCCATCCGCACCGCCCAGCTCTCGCTGGAGTCCGCGGACCGCCACTGGATTCCCGTGCACCGCTCCTGGCGGCTCAACGAGCGCCACTACGGAGCCCTCCAGGGCAAGGACAAGGCCCAGACGCTCGCCGAGTTCGGCGAGGAGCAGTTCATGCTCTGGCGCCGCTCGTACGACACCCCGCCGCCGCCCCTGGAGGACGGCACGGAGTTCTCGCAGAGCGGCGACGCCCGCTACGCCACCATCCCGCCGGAGCTGCGCCCCCGCACCGAGTGCCTGAAGGACGTCGTCGTCCGGATGCTGCCCTACTGGTACGACGGGATCGTGCCGGACCTGCTGGCCGGCCGCACCGTTCTGGTGGCCGCCCACGGCAACTCGCTGCGCGCGCTCGTCAAGCACCTCGACGGCGTCTCCGACGAGGACATCGCCGGGCTGAACATCCCCACCGGCATCCCGCTGGTGTACGAGCTGGACGCCGACTTCAAGCCGCTCAAGCCGGGCGGCACCTACCTCGACCCGGACGCCGCCGCGGCGGCGATCGAGGCCGTGAAGAACCAGGGCAAGAAGAAGTAGCCCGAGCCGGACACGCCCCCGGCCCGCGGAGTCGTTCTCCGCGGGCCGGGGGCATGCCGTTGTGCCGTTGTCCCTCTGCTGTGCCTCCGTGCCTCCGTGCCTCCGTGCCGGGCGTCGTGCCTCCGTGCCGGGCGCTGTGGCTAGCCGCAGCCGCCGCCGCACTGGCAGGAGCCGCCGGACTGGCAGCCGCACGAGCAGCCCGGTCCGCAGGAGCAGGACAGGACGGGCAGGAACGCCGTCGCCGCCGGTGCCGTGGGACGGGGGTCTGGGGTGGGGGAATCGGCCATGGGCCCTCCTCATGGGCGTACGAGCTGTTCAGGACGGTGCGGACAGGTCCGCGTCCGTACAGATGTACGGGGCATGGCTGTGCGGGGGGCGAACGCGGAGCGCCGCCCCCCGCAGGTCATTGCACGCCCGTCCCGGCGGGCGCGTCAACGGCGCGCTGAGGCGGGGTCGCGGGTGCGGGGTTACGCGCCCTCCACCGCGTTCGCCGACTGGATCTCATCCGCGTGCTCACCCGTCACCAGGTACACCACCCGCTTCGCCACCGACACCGCGTGGTCGGCGAAGCGCTCGTAGTAGCGGCCGAGCAGCGTCACATCGACCGCCGTCTCGATCCCGTGCTTCCAGCGGTCGTCCATCAGATGCTGGAAGAGCGCCCGGTGCAGCAGATCCATCTCGTCGTCGTCGGTCTCCAGCTGGAGCGCGAGATCGACATCCTTGGTGATGATGACCTCGGCGGCCTTCGCCATCAGCCGCTGGGCCAGCTGACCCATCTCCAGGATCGTCGCCTGGAGATCCCTCGGCACCGCCGAGTCGGGGAAGCGCAGCCGGGCGAGCTTGGCCACGTGCTGGGCCAGGTCTCCGGCGCGCTCCAGGTCGGCGCTCATCCGCAGCGAGGTCACCACGATCCGCAGATCCGTGGCGACCGGCTGCTGACGGGCGAGCAGCGCGATGGCACGGGCCTCCAGATCGTGCTGGAGGTCGTCCACCTTCTGGTCGGCGGCAATCACACTTTCGGCCAGTTTCAGATCGGCGTCGAGCATCGCCGTGGTGGCGCGGCCTATCGCCGACCCCACCAGCCGGGCCATCTCGACCAGGCCCTCACCGATCGAATCCAGTTCCTCGTGGTACGCGTCCCGCATCGAGTTCCCTTTCTGCCTTCTGAACAGAGGTCCGGGTGGGGCTCTCGGACCCCCACGCTCCCACGGTCGGCCCGAAACGCGTCCGGGGCCTCCCGGTCACATGAACCGGCCCCGTCCCCTCGGTGAACTCTGGGCGACGAGTGTTCGAGGCGCCACCCGATTGGCTGTGAGCATGTCCGTGGCCGCGCCTAACCTGGAGGCATGGACGTGAACGCGGCGGTCGCCGCATTGGCTGCGCTCGCCGGTCTGCTGACCGGCGTGATCGCCATGCTGGCGTTTCGCTGGAGCGAGCGCGAGCAGCGCAGACCCACCCGGACCTCGCTGCACACCGACGCCGTGCTCCCGCCCGGCGTCGACACCGTCCTCTCCGTCCTCCGCTCCTCCGCCGTCGTGCTCGACGAGGCGGACTCCGTGGTGAAGGCCAGTTCCGCCGCGTACGCCCTCGGTCTGGTCCGTGGCGGAAAACTGACGGTGGAGGCCATGCTCCAGATGGCCCGCGACACCCGCCGCGACGGAGAGATACGCCAGGTGGAACTGGATCTCCCCCGCCGGGGCACCGGCCGGGGCGAGGCGCTCGCCGTCTCCGCCCGGGTCGCTCCGCTCGGCTCCCGGCTGGTGCTTCTGCTGGTCGAGGACCTCACCGAGGCCCGCCGGATCGAGGCGGTCCGGCGGGATTTCGTGGCGAATGTCAGCCATGAGCTGAAGACCCCGGTCGGCGCGCTCTCGCTGCTCTCCGAGGCGGTCATGGACGCCTCCGACGATCCCGAGGCGGTCTCGCGCTTCGCCGGCCGGATGCAGATCGAGGCGACCCGGCTCACCAATCTGGTCCAGGAGCTGATCGACCTCTCCCGGGTGCAGAACGACGACCCGCTGGAGGACGCGGAGCCCGTGCGGGTGGACGAACTGGTCGCCGAGGCCATCGACCGCTCCCGGCACCCCGCCTCCACCAAACAGATCACCATGGCCAGCGGAGGCACCTCCGGGCTGTTCATCTGGGGCAATCGCGGCAAGCTCGCCGCCGCCCTGGGCAACCTGGTGGAGAACGCGGTCAACTACTCCCCGGCCCGCACCCGGGTCGGGATCTCGGCCCGCAGGATCTCCCCGCCGGGGACCGCGGCGCAGCCCGGCTCCGGCGGATTCATCGAGATCGCCGTCACCGACCAGGGCATCGGGATCTCCGAGAAGGACCGCGAGCGGGTCTTCGAGCGGTTCTACCGGGTCGACCCGGCCCGCTCCCGGGCCACCGGCGGCACCGGCCTCGGTCTGGCCATCGTCAAGCATGTGGCAGCCTCGCACGGCGGGGAGGTTACCGTCTGGAGTACGGAGGGACAGGGCTCCACTTTCACCCTCCGGCTTCCCGAGGCGGGCTCGGCGCGGGACCGTGCAGCCAGTGCCCCCGACGACGGACCGGGCGACACCGGTTCCCCGCTCCCCTTCGACACCGCCCCGGACTGCGGCCCGGAGGCGGACGCCGCGCCCGCTCCCGGCCCCGATCCGGGGCCCGGCCCCCACCCGGGGGAGAACCCTCACCCGGGGACCGACCTCCACCCCGGTGCCGCTCCCCGCGCCGGGACCGGCACCGCCCCACCCCCGGGGCCATCCGCTCCCTCTCCGGGGCCGTCCGCCCCGCCCCCGGGGCCATCCGCTCCCTCTCCGGCGCCATCCGTCCCACCCTCGGGACCATCCGTCCCACCCTCAGGATTCGCCGGAACCGCCCCCCGCCGCCCGGACCGCTCCCCTCGGGGCGACGGCCGGCCCCACGACACCGATCCGCACACCGACATCCCTGCCCCGGAGGTCCTTCCGTGACCCGAGTGCTCGTCGTCGAGGATGAGGAATCATTCAGCGACGCCCTGTCCTACATGCTCCGCAAGGAAGGTTTCGAGGTCGCGGTCGCGACCACGGGCCCCGAGGGGCTCGACGAGTTCGAGCGCAACGGCGCCGACCTCGTCCTCCTCGACCTCATGCTGCCCGGCCTGCCGGGCACCGAGGTCTGCCGCCAGCTGCGCGGCAAGTCCAATGTCCCGGTGATCATGGTGACCGCCAAGGACAGCGAGATCGACAAGGTCGTCGGGCTGGAAATAGGAGCCGACGACTATGTCACCAAGCCTTTCTCCACGCGGGAGCTGGTCGCCCGCATCCGCGCGGTCCTGCGCCGCCGCGGGGAGCCCGAGGAGGTCACCCCGGCGGCCCTGGAGGCCGGCCCGGTCCGGATGGACGTGGACCGCCATGTGGTCACCGTCTCCGGCGGCAAGGTCGATCTGCCCCTCAAGGAGTTCGACCTGCTGGAGATGCTGCTCCGCAACGCGGGCCGGGTCCTCACCCGGATGCAGCTCATCGACCGCGTCTGGGGCGCGGACTACGTCGGGGACACCAAGACCCTCGACGTCCACGTCAAGCGGCTGCGCGCCAAGATCGAGCCGGACCCGGGCGCGCCGCGCTATCTGGTGACCGTGCGCGGACTCGGCTACAAGTTCGAGCCGTAGGCCGTCCCCGTACGGAGCCGGCCGCGAGCCGCCCGTCCCCGTACACCACAGCGGCGGGGCCCCACCGGTGATCCGGTGGCCCCACGTTGCCCACGCCCTGGAGGACCTGGAGCGGCGCCCTCGCCTTGCCCCCGCTGTCGCCGACGAGGCGCACATCGGGTGCGAGCAGG